>NZ_CP034035.1:0-309853 GCF_005484945.1 Brenneria rubrifaciens | reverse complement strand
AGAGTCAGCATAAGCGCCATCGATACTTTGCTGTTTGAAGGCCACCAGCGCTTTGGTCGATTTATCAAACCCGGCGTAGAGTACCGTGGATTTTCCCGCTCGCTGGCGATATTCATCCAGGTTCCCGGCCTCAAGCGCCATCAGAGCAGGATCAATAAACGTTTTCATCAGGGCTTCCCGCTTCTCGGCCATATCAGCCGAAATCACTTTCTCCTGCTCAGACTGCGGGTACTTCAGGTACTCCTGCCACTTTCCATTGGCGCCATTAATTTTGTCTTTGGCGCGTCCCAGCGCGACTTTGGCCGTTTCGACATCGCCTTTTCCCATCAGCGATTCGTACAGACGTAAATCCAACCGGGCGCGCAGCAATAATTCGGAACTTTCGTTCAACGCCACCAATCCGGGCAACACGACTTTATCGACCTGACCGAACGATTTATTGCCCGACTGTAGGGCCACTAATCCTAAAACACCGACGAAAAACAATAACGCCGCTAACGAAAAAACCATGAGGCTGAGTGCAGTACGGATCTTTATCTTACGAAACATAAATTATCCCTGTAGCCTAATAATAAAAGATAAACACTGGCTCCCGACTGAAGCCATACGTTGTTCATGTGTTAAACCGTAATAAAAATCGGAACAGATTATGAAAGAAGATAATAACCGGCAGAAAGCGTACTTTCTTACCGGTCGGCACCAATTATTCAGCTTCTTTATAAGATTGGGTATTTTCTAAAAAATATTTCAATTTATCTTTATATAATTTCGCTGACATCGTCGTGCCATGTCCGCTGGTTTCTTTACTGCCGGGGATCAGCAATAACTCGGCCTGTTTTATTTTTTTCAATTCACCATCCAGTATTCCCGTTTCTACAGGATTACGTTCATCATCCGCGGAATTAATCACCAATACCGGCGCCTTAATCCGGCCTAATTCCGCTGCTGCATTATAATTGGCAGACGATCCCCAGAGATAAACAAAGTCATTGGCATCGCTGGTCAATGGCGCAGCCAGACGATCATCCACCAGTTTGTCCGCCAGAGCGCGGGTCGATGCTTTGTTTTGGTATGCCAATGTTCCGCCGGTGGTGGCGATACTGAACATAATGCTGGCGGTTTTCAGCACTGGCGGCTGTTGTGTGTAATTACCATTATTCCAGGCCGGATCACGCTTGATGGATTCAATTAATATACGCCGCATCATCCAGTTACGACCGGATAATTCATTCGGCAACGATGCCATCGGCACCAGCGCATCCATCATGTCAGGGTATTTTTCGCCCCATAGCCAGGTTTGCATGCCGCCCATTGAATAACCCATCACCAGCCGCAAATGTTTAATACCCAATCCTTCTTTTAACAAACGATATTGCGCCTCAACCATATCGTTATAGTCATATTCAGGAAATTTCATCCTTAACCCATCAGAAGGTTTGGATGATTGTCCAGACCCAATACTCTCCGGCATAATGATGAAATATTTATTACTGTCCAACGCCTGTCCCGGACCAAATAATTCTCCGCCAAAACCCTTCGCTAATAACGCTTTAATTGGCTGATTTGTGCCATGCAATAATAAAACAGCGGGCTTATTTCTATCGCCGATCGTGTAATAATGAATTCGAAGGTCTTTCAGTTTTTCACCACTATTAAACGTAAATTCGGGTGCAATCCAGTTGCCTTGCTGAGGCGTCGGGAAAGTGGTTTGTGCGTTCGTTAACGGTGACAACATTAACAGAAACGCCCCCACTAACCCTGATGCTATATGGTTAGTCATGAAACAGCTCTTTGGTGATCGCGAAGTATGAGTGCATTGATGTTAATGTTTATTAGGAAAAATCCCAATAAGCTAAGCATGCTAATAATAAAAAAAATATTTTTCCCCGATATTTTTATTTATGACAAAATATTACCCAACCAGTTTTTGTTACCACAACATATCTTGATATCCGCCTGGACGCTCAGGTCAAAACATCCGCGCTATCAACCTGATATTGTCGCTCACCGTTAATGAATGAGCGCTCGATGACCACGAACGCCTCTCCCTGTCACCTTCAATCTCTCTTTCTTATTTAGGCTGATTTATGTCCTTGATAAAACCACGTGTAGATTCAGATGCCGCGGCGCCGAACGAGTAAAGCCGGCGACTGAATTTCATTACCGCGTAAAATGGTATTACAATCTGCCTGAAACCTATTCGATCGGCCAATACCGTAACAACAAGAGCGAACATTATGACAACCGCAATTCCTGTCAGCCTTCGGCTGCGCCCGATTAAAGCACAAGACGACGCTGCCATCGCCCACGTCATCCGCTGCGTATCGGCTGAATTCGGTTTGACGGCTGACAAGGGCTACACCGTAGCCGATCCGAATCTGGATAACCTGTTTGCGCTGTACAGTCAGCCCAACAGCGCCTATTGGATCGTGGAACATGCAGGTGAAGTGGTTGGCGGCGGCGGCATTGCGCCGCTGCCGGCAGGTGATGAAGATGTCTGTGAATTGCAGAAAATGTATTTCTTACCCGTCGCACGCGGCAAAGGGCTGGCAAAACAACTCGCCATGCAAGCGCTGGCGTTTGCCCGCCAGCGCGGTTTTCGCCGCTGCTATCTGGAAACCACCGGCCATTTGACCAGCGCCATCCGGCTCTACCAATCATTGGGGTTCGAGCATATCCCGCATTCCATGGGCAATACCGGTCATACCGACTGTGAAGTGACCATGTTGAAAATGCTCTAAGCGCAACGTCCTGACCAGAAAAATACAAAGCCGCGGATGTTTTCGCATCTGCGGCTTTGAACGAGGCAGGGTATTAAAAATTAATGACGCTTCCCGTCATCGTCTTCGTCGTAAAAATCTTCGTCTTCCCCTTCTTCACCGTCTTCGCCATCGGGGTCTTCAAAATAGGTTCCCCAGCCGTCGTAGTTCACACCATGACGTTCCGCCAGATCCAGCAGTTGCTCAACCTGCGCGTCGATCAATTCGGCGTTCAAGGCCACTTCACTGATCGCATCACAGCACATCAGCAAAACGCCGTCTTCCACTTCCAGCTCTTCCGCATCCGTCACTTCATAGCCCAGCTTGAACGCGGCGACGGCGACTTCTTCCAGCACCTCAAACTTCTCCGCTGAAAAATGATGCTCAATGGTGTAAAGCGCATCAGGATCGCTGCCATCTTCCAGCAGTTCTTCGATAATCAGGCGTGTCTCTTCACGTTGTTCTTCCAGCAATTCGCGGTTTGCCATGCCTCAGTCCTCACTCATCGACGTAATTACTTCGCCATTGTCCCACAGCGCTGCGGCTGTCTCCACTACAAAGTTTGACAACGACACTTGAAATTGAATAATTACACATATAAAGTGAATTTTAATTCAACCGCCGGTGTTGAGCCGTATGGAGATGTAGGTCATGAAATCGTTTTATAAGCGCCATTTTTTAAGGTTAATGGATTTTACTCCCGTAGAAATCGCCAATCTTTTAGCGCTGTCAACCAAACTGAAAGCCGATAAAAAAAGCGGCAACGAAACCCGCCACCTGCAAGGCAAAAACATCGCACTCATCTTCGAAAAAGATTCGACCCGTACTCGTTGCTCTTTCGAAGTTGCTGCATACGATCAGGGAGCGCAAGTCACCTATCTCGCTCCCAGCGGCAGTCAGATCGGCCACAAAGAATCCATCATAGATACGGCCAGGGTGCTGGGCAGAATGTACGATGGCATTCAATACCGCGGCTACGGCCAGCAAATTGTTGAAACGCTGGCGCGCTATTCCGGCGTCCCCGTCTGGAACGGGCTGACCAATGAATTCCACCCGACCCAGTTGCTGGCAGACCTGATGACCATGCAAGAACATCTGCCCGGCAAACCGCTGTCACAGATAAAGCTGGCCTATGTGGGCGATGCGCGCAACAACATGGGCAACACCATGCTGGAAGCGGCGGCGCTGACCGGGCTGGATCTGCGTCTGATCGCGCCAAAGGCATGCTGGCCGGAAGACGGATTAGTGGCCGAATGTCAGGCCGCCGCACAACAAACCGGCGGCAATATTACGCTGACGGAAGAGATCGCCACCGGCGTGGCCGATGTCGATTTCATTTATACCGACGTATGGGTTTCCATGGGCGAACCGAAAGAAACCTGGCAGGAGCGGATTACGCTGCTGAAACCTTATCAGGTCAACATGGCGATGATTGCCGCGACCGGCAATCCTCAGGTGAAGTTTCTGCACTGCCTGCCTGCGTTTCACGATGACCAAACCACGCTTGGCAGGCAAATGGCGGAGCAATACGGTCTGCACGGCGGGATGGAAGTCACGGACGAGGTCTTTGAATCCGCACACAGCATCGTATTCGATCAGGCGGAAAACCGCATGCACACCATCAAAGCGATCATGGTGGCGACGTTAAGCCAGGGTTAGCATGCCTTGCCCCGCCCTCTCCCCTGATCGGGAGAGGGCACAAAGCCGTCAGCGCCAATCAACGCAGCAATGACGCATCAATCTTCACCACGGCTTTGCGCACGTGCGCAGGTTCGCCGACCGCACACAGCGGTTTGTGTACCTCGCCGGGGAAGAAAACCACGAAATCCCCCTCCCGCATCACAAACTGTTTTTCCTGTTCGCCGGACGGCAGAAAAGCGATGTCTTTATCCGCCAGCCAATCGGTATCCGGCTTACCTGCGGGCACATTGCTGAACGTCATGCCTTCCACGCCGGACAATATAATCTGAATATCCAGATACCTGGCGTGATACTCGGCGCGACGATTTGCCAGCGCCTCGGTGCTGTCGTTGGAAATCAACACAAACGCGTTGTCACCGTCAATGTCATGCTTACCCAGCGGCGTATCCGCCGTGATGTGCCGTTTAACATACTCGATGGCGTCACGCAGTTTGGCAGGCAGGTAAGGAAGCAGTTCAAGATGATGGATATTGCCAGCGATCATAATTATTCCTTTTTTAAAATAAAAGCGTGCTTTAGAAACCGTCGTTTAACCCAGCTTTATACTCGCCAAACAGGATACCCGCCAGTACGTCATCCTGAAAAGGCGACGTGAATGGAACGCGTTCATTTGCCGTCAGTCGGATGCGCTTGTTACCGGCGGGGAGAGTCATGGCGCAATCGATTGCTATGCGTAAAAAATCACGTTCTTCGCTTGAATAAGCGTCATCGGCGCGTATAATTTCCGACAATTTGCCGGGAGGGGTTATGCGCCGCTGCACAGATAAGATCGTCGCTGCTGATGTTGGTTACCAGCCACAACTGCCATCCGGCAGCCAGCCGGCGTTTTCCTCTCCGTTGCTCAACCGATCGTTCAAAAAAGCCCCTCAACCGAGGGGTTTTTTTTTGCCTGTCATTAATGGCAGTCCAAACGCAACATTCGTTTACCCGCACCGTGTTTACCGGGCCAACCGTTAGGAGAAAAACAAAAATGGTCAATCCGCTTTATCAAAAACACATCATTTCGATTAGCGATCTCAGTCGGGAGGATTTGGAACTGGCTTTGCAGGTTGCCGCCAGCCTGAAAGTCAAACCCCAGCCGGAACTGTTAAAGCACAAAGTGATTGCCAGCTGTTTTTTCGAGGCATCCACGCGGACGCGTTTATCCTTCGAAACCGCGATGCATCGCCTGGGGGCATCGGTGGTTGGATTTGCCGACAGCAACAACACGTCGTTGGGCAAAAAAGGCGAGACGCTGGCCGATACCATTTCAGTCATCAGTCAGTACGTCGATGCAATCGTCATGCGCCACCCGCAGGAGGGGGCTTCCCGTCTGGCGACGGAATTTTCCGGCGGTATCCCGGTGCTGAATGCCGGCGACGGCGCCAACCAGCACCCGACACAAACGCTGCTCGACCTGTTCACCATTCAGGAAACGCAGGGCCGTTTGAACAGCATCAATATCGCGATGGTCGGCGACCTGAAATACGGTCGTACCGTGCATTCGCTGACGCAGGCGCTGGCGAAATTCGACGGCAACCGTTTCTATTTTATCGCCCCGGATGCGCTGGCCATGCCGGATTACATCCTGGCCATGCTGGAAGAGAAAAACATCCCTTATAGCCTGCATAACAGCATAGAAGAAGTGGTGGATGAGCTGGACATTCTGTATATGACCCGCGTACAGAAAGAGCGTTTGGACCCGTCCGAGTACATCAACATCAAATCCCAGTTCATCCTGCGGGCCGCCGACTTGCAGCATGCCCGCGCGAATTTGAAAGTTTTGCATCCCCTGCCGCGCGTTGATGAAATCACCACCGATGTGGACTCGACGCCCTACGCCTACTACTTTCAGCAGGCCGGCAACGGCATCTACGCGCGGCAGGCGCTGCTGGCGCTGGTCCTGAATAGCGAACTGGTTCTGTGAGAAAAAGAGGAACAACCATGACTCACGATAATAAATTACAGGTAGAAGCCATCAAACGCGGCACGGTAATCGACCACATTCCCGCTCAGGTCGGCTTTAAGCTCCTGACGCTGTTCAAGCTGACGGCGACCGACCAGCGCGTCACCATCGGTCTGAATCTGCCTTCAAACCATCTGGGCCGTAAGGATCTGATTAAAATCGAAAACGTGTTTCTGACCGAGCAACAGGCGAATCAACTGGCGATGTATGCGCCGCAGGCCACCGTTAACCAGATTGATGATTATGATGTGGTTCGCAAACTGACGCCGACGCTGCCGGAACAGATTGACGGCGTACTCACCTGCCCCAATAGCAACTGCATCAGCCGCAGCGAACCGGTGTCGTCTTCGTTCAGGGTCAAACAGCATCAGGGCGAAGTGCATTTGAAGTGTAAATATTGTGAAAAAGAGTTCGAACGTCAGGCCGTTTTGCAGGATCGCTGAGCCTCACCACCGCGCCTGCCGTTCGGCTTTCTTTCATCGCCCTGCTCACAGACATTGCCTGATGCGGGGCTTTTTTGAATAATGGCAGCGTTCGCGTTTTTTACGTCTTAATCAGGAGATACCATGTCACGCATTATCAGCACTGAGCACGCCCCAGCCGCCATCGGCCCTTATGTACAGGGTGTCGACCTCGGCAGCATGATCATCACCTCCGGCCAGATCCCGGTAAACCCGAAAAACGGTTTGGTTGCCGACAATATTACCGCCCAGACGCGCCAGTCTCTGGAAAACGTTCAGGCCATTGTGGAAGCTGCGGGCCTGAAGGTTTCCGACATCGTCAAAACCACCGTTTTCGTTAAAGATCTAAACGACTTCACCCTCGTCAACACCGCCTATGAAGCCTTCTTCAACGAGCACGACGCCTCTTTCCCGGCGCGCTCTTGCGTTGAAGTCGCACGTTTGCCGAAAGACGTAAAAATCGAGATTGAAGCGATTGCCATTCGTCGTTAATCCCTGTCCGTGGTCATAATGTCAAAAGGCGCGCCTCTGGCGGCGTCTTTTTTTATGCCGGACACGCACTTTGTTAAATAGCGCATTTATATCCTCAGCCTGTTTAACACCCGCATCGAGACGCAGCTTCCACCCAATCGGCAATGGGTAATGAGATCCATGATTCAACACCCCTGCCAAAAAAACGGTCAGCCGCTTTCAGATATTTCTGCCTTTAACGCATTTGACGATAAAAACCTTTCCGAAAACCGCCACACCGCGCACCGCAAGTTCACGCGAAGAGGCTGTCTTTTTAGGCTGATTTTTATGCAAGCGTGATTTATCCGCGACACGAGAATTTCTTTGCTCTACGTCAATTTTACGGCAATAAAAGCGTGACCCCTCCTATGCAATTTCAATATATAGTGTCTATCCTATAAACATAACCCACATGTAGTGTTTATCCACTAAATCATCCACACCCCCCGCGGCCCTTGCGCACTGCGGCTGTTGCTTGTGGATAACATTGACAGAGGAATAAAACGTGAAACCAGTAGTGATTAAACGGGACGGTTGCCAGGTGCCTTTTGATGAAGTTCGCATCAAAGAGGCGGTTGAGCGCGCGGCGCAAGCGACGGGTATCAGCGATGCGGATTACTGTGCGACCGTAGCCTGTGCGGTCGCTCAACAAATGCAGGGTAAAGCGCGCGTGGATATTCACGAAATCCAGAACGCGGTTGAAAACCTGCTGATGTCCGGCAACTACAAGCAGTTGGCCCGTACCTATATTGAATATCGCCATGACCGCGATGTCGCCCGTGAGCGTCAGGGCCGTCTCAATCAGGAAATCCGTGGTCTGGTTGAACAGAGCAATATGGCGCTGCTGAACGAAAACGCCAACAAAGACAGTAAAGTGATCCCGACGCAACGCGATCTGCTGGCCGGGATCGTCGCCAAACATTACGCCAAGCAATACATTTTGCCGCGTGATGTGGTGTTGGCCCATGAGCGCGGCGAAATTCACTATCACGACCTCGACTACGCGCCTTTTTTTCCGATGTTTAACTGCATGCTGATCGATCTGAACGGCATGCTGACTAAAGGGTTTAAGATGGGGAATGCGGAAATCGAGCCGCCGAAATCGATTTCGACCGCCACCGCGGTGACCGCGCAAATCATCGCGCAGGTCGCCAGCCATATTTATGGCGGCACCACGATTAACCGTATTGATGAAATTCTGGCGCCGTTCGTCGCCGCCAGCTATGCCAAACATCGGGCGATTGCAGACGAATGGCAGATCCCCGATGCCGACAACTACGCCCGCACCCGAACCGAAAAAGAGTGTTATGACGCGTTTCAATCGCTGGAATATGAGGTCAATACGCTGCACACCGCCAACGGCCAGACGCCGTTCGTCACTTTCGGCTTTGGGTTGGGCACCAGTTGGGAATCCCGTCTGATTCAGGAATCCATTCTGCGTAACCGCATCGCCGGGCTGGGTAAAAACCATAAAACCGCCGTGTTCCCCAAACTGGTGTTCGCCATCCGTGACGGCCTGAACCGCAAGGCTGGCGATCCGAACTACGACATCAAACAGTTGGCGCTGGAGTGCGCCAGCAAACGCATGTATCCCGATATCCTGAACTACGATCAGGTGGTTAGCGTCACTGGGTCATTTAAAACCCCAATGGGCTGCCGCAGTTTCCTGGGGGTCTATGAAGAGGACGGTCAGCAAATTCACGACGGTCGCAACAATCTCGGCGTGATCAGCCTCAATCTGCCGCGTGTCGCACTGGAAGCCAACGGTGATGAAGTCCGCTTCTGGACATTGCTCGACCAACGGCTGGTGCTGGCGAAAAAAGCGCTGATGACGCGTATCGCCAGGCTGGAAGAGGTGAAAGCCCGCGTGGCGCCTATTCTTTATATGGAAGGCGCGTGCGGCGTGCGTCTGAACGCGAACGACAATATCGCGGATATCTTCAAGAATGGGCGCGCGTCTATTTCACTGGGCTACATCGGCATTCATGAAACCATCAACGCCCTGTTCGGCAACGAAGCGCATCTCTTCGACCATGAACGCTTGCGGGCGAAAGCCGTGGCGATCGTCGCGCATCTGAAAGCCGCCACCGAGCAGTGGAAAGCGGAAACCGGCTACGGCTTCAGCCTGTACAGCACGCCGAGCGAAAACCTGTGCGACCGCTTCTGTCGTCTGGATACCGCCGAATTCGGCGTCGTGCCGGGCGTCACCGACAAAGGTTATTACACCAACAGTTTCCATCTGGACGTGGAGAAAAAGGTCAATCCTTACGAGAAGATCGACTTTGAAGCGCCCTATCCGCCGCTGGCGACCGGCGGGTTCATTTGCTATGGCGAATATCCTAACCTGCAACACAACCTGAAAGCGCTGGAAGACGTCTGGGATTACAGCTACGCCCGCGTCCCGTACTACGGCACCAACACGCCGATAGATGAATGCTACGAGTGTGGCTATACCGGTGAATTCGAGTGTACCAGCAAAGGCTTCACCTGCCCGAAATGCGAAAATCACGACTCATCCCGGGTTTCCGTCACCCGACGCGTTTGCGGCTACCTCGGCAGCCCGGACGCCCGGCCGTTTAACGCCGGTAAACAGGAAGAGGTCAAACGCCGGATCAAGCACCTGGGCAACGGACAGTTGGGTTGATTTATCAGGCCGCAGGGAGGTGCCTTCACCTGCATCAAATGGCGCTACACCCATGAATTATCACCAGTACTACCCGGTTGATGTGGTCAACGGACCTGGAACGCGCTGCACCCTGTTTGTCGCTGGGTGCGTGCATCAATGCGCCGGGTGCTACAACAAAAGCACCTGGCGGCTCAATTCCGGTCAGCCGTTTACCCAGGCGGTTGAGGATCGGATCATCGCCGACCTACAGGATACGGTGATCCCGCGGCAGGGCATTTCGCTTTCCGGCGGCGATCCGCTCCACCCGCAAAACGTACCGGAAATCCTGCAACTGGTTCAGCGAATACGGGCGGAATGCCACGGTAAAGATATCTGGGTGTGGACAGGCTATGTGTTGGCGGAACTGACGGCCGAACAGCAGCAGGTGGTGGATCTGATCAACGTACTGGTTGACGGAAAATTTGTGCAGGATCTGAAAAATCCTTCGTTAATCTGGCGTGGCAGCAGCAATCAGGTTATTCATTACCTGCGCTGACGCCGCCTCTTCGCCGTTACAAACGCCGCTTTTTCGTCTGGCCTCACTATTGCAGCGCGCGCTGATTGCCCAATCTGTACAGTTGATCGGAATTCAGCACTGTAACGCGCGCTTTCGGCTCAGGCGAAAATGCCAGATTCAACAGCGCCTGGGCCACCGTTCTCCCATCGATGGCCCGCCACCTGGCCGGAAACAAGCGAAACAGCGGCGCCGCCAGACTTTCCATCGGACGGCGCTCATCCCTGTTCCCCAACAACAACGACGGCTGTGCCAGCGTCAGGTGTTGCCAACCCTGCCGGCGTAAGGATTTCTCCGTTTCGCCCTTCACTCTGGAGTAGAAGAAAGGCGAAGCCGTATTCGCACTCAGTGCGCTGACCACTAATAGGTGTTTCGCCCCTAATGCTAATGCCGCTTTTGAACTCTCCACCACCAGCGTGTAATCCACATAGCGGAAAGCCTGTTTGCTTCCTGCCGTTTTGATCGTGGAGCCCAGGCAGCAAAAAGCGATATCGATGGGGGAACTCAACTGGGAAAGCGCCATAGAGAGATCGGCGTTGTGTGGGTTCACCACTTTTTCAGACGGAGGTAACGGTTTACGAGTAGGGGCATAAATCGTTTCAACCCGATGATTGGCCTTTAGAAGTTGCAAAAGCTCATTGCCCACCAGCCCTGTTGCACCTAATAGCAATACCCGGCTCATACCTTTTCCTCCGGTTACCTGTCTTTTAACATCGTGACGTCATACGCCGGTTCGCTTCCAGTGGCGTTTTTTTCCAAATCCCAGGGAGTTGTCAGTCATTTTCAGTTCGGTTAACTGTAAACACCATACCGGCGCCTTTGTCGCGCTGGCGATCGGAAAACGTGCGTTATAACGCGCTCGTGCCTGTCCCGCCTCTTTACCCAGCAACAGCTCGGCCCGCGCCCGGAACTGCACCCCTTTTATCTGCATCACACTTTTCGGCTGGCCGCTTACCGTACCGGCAACCCACGGCTGTCGGCGCATCAGCTCACCATGACGGGTGGATAACTCCGTCATCAGGTAAAAGGCGACCTGCTGTTGGTCATAAGTATAGAAGCAACTTGCACACCATAAATCCGAATCATCACCGACACAGAGGGTCAGTACGTGCAGCTTCTTCAGATAACGGGAAATAACATCAAGCGCGTTTTCCGTTTCCATCGGTTCTCCTGGGTAACGGGGCGATCGTCAAAAACATCACCAATAATCAAAAGCGGTCAGCGACATTAGACCGGTTTTTCGCCTCAGGGAACAGGCTTTCTGCGGCCAGACTTTTTACCCGCTTTGCCATTTTCAGCTTTAGCCGGACGACCTGATGCGTCTGGTTTGCCTGATGAATTGCGAGCGGCTGTCGGCGTCGTAAAACGGGTCAACGCAGGGCGGCGGAATGAAGCGCTCTTTGCTCCAACGCGCGGCGTCGCACGCTCTCCCGGCGCTTCCGCCGGGATCAGGCATTCAGGCCGGTTGCCAGTCAGCCGTTTCATGCCCATTGCGTTCAGCGCGTCGCGGATTAGCGGCCAGTTCGCCGGATCGTGATAACGAAGCAGCGCTTTATGCAGGCGGCGCTGACGCTCTCCCCGCGGGACAACGACATCCTTGCCCTTGTAATTCACCTTGCCGAGCGGATTTTTGCCGCTGTAATACATGGTGGCGGCGTTCGCCGACGGCGAAGGATAAAAGTTTTGCACCTGATCCAACCTGAAACGGTTTTCTTTCAGCCACAGCGCCAGATTAACCATATCTTCATCCCGGGTTCCCGGATGCGCGGCGATGAAATAATGCGTTGGCGCACCCCGGATTGGTTTCATGGTGCAAAATCCGCGACGCATGGGCGTACATCACTTTGTCGCCTTTCACTTTCTCGAAGGAGGGCAGAAGCACATAGGTTTTTCCCCCACAGCTTAGCGTCAGGCGCACGCACGCTAATCGGCTGAGCCGCATCCGGGGCGGGGCGCTCCCTTGTGGCACAGGATCAATCTTCGCCATAAGGATTCACCCTCGGTTCGATGCGACCGGGCTTATCGAGCCGGGTCGCATCAACCCCGTGCCAGCCAACGCCGCTTTACGCATCACGGCGGTGTTGCGCACTTCATGAATATCGCCTATCGCTTCACCCGCCGCCAGTCGGTGCGCCACTTCCGCCAACGGGCGCTCACCGTTTCCGTAGATCAGCATATCCGCCTTGGCGTCCACCAGCACCGAACGCCGCACGGTATCAGACCAGTAATCGTAATGCGCAATATCCGCAGGCCGCCACGTCAAGACAATGGTAAGGCAACAGGTGATAATCGTCGCCGCCCGGCAAATCCTGCGATTGACGGGCTTTTCCCCAATAACGAAAATAACGCTGGCAGGCCGCTTCTTTATTCGCCATTTGCCTTCACCCCGACACGATTACCCCATCAACTTTACTTATGCCAACGGACCATTCTCCACCAGCGCCATGATATTCCCGCTTTCAGTCAGGTCGTCCGTCTTTTCCGCGTAAGCGAGTGTTTCCTGACCACGCGGCTCCGGCTCCAACGGATTTGACTGACCGGTAAATATACCGCCTTTCTCAATGGAGAATTCATGAGAGAAAATATTCCCCACCACTTTCCCCTGCGCAAGTATAGCGACACTGCTGGCGTATATGCGCCCTTCAACGTGACCGTTGATAATAATCTGTTGCGATGTCAATTCGCCCGTCACTTTGCCGGTATGTTCCACCTTGATGGTGTTATTACACTGCACATCACCTTCGATATCGCCTTCCACGGTAATATTGCCGTCTGCCGCCAAGCTGCCTTCCAGACGCGTGCCTTGAGAAATAAAGGTATCTTTCCTGACGCGCGCAGGGCTTACCGAATTAACCAACTCAGCCGGGCTGTTTAATTCGCTACGCTCTTGCGGTTCTGCCGAGGATTTTTTGTTCCTATTGAATGAAAACATCACGTGACTCCTTTTAACTTTATAAAAAAACGCCATCAGCGCGCCGGTACCGAGCACAGTTGCCAAAGCCCGGCTATAGGTCTGGAGGGGGGAATCGCTGAGGATATCAACAAACCAGGCAATCACCATGAAGGCCCATATCGCCCACAGAATCCAAAGCAGATTGTAATTACGCACCGCGGGAAATCCGAAAAAAGGCGGAGTGACTCATCTCTTTCTCCTTAATACGTCATCGATCCTGTTCGCGAGCCGCAACCCGCCCACGTTCCTAAGGTATCGGACACGCGGCCGTTTTATTTAGCCTGCCGAGACAGACGATAGAAGGGGGAACCGCATACCTTTTCAGCTTGCTGAATGAGGTAAAAGTGCCTTTTTTTTAAAGGCGCCCAATATCATTCCAATGAATGATATTGCACTGCTAAACCGATTCTTCTATTTTAGCAAACAGTTTCAACATTCTTGATAAGAGTACTTTTATGGCACATAAAATTTGGGTGATGGGTGACGCCGTGGTCGATCTCATCCCGGAAGACTCAGAGCGTTATCTCAAATGTCCTGGCGGCGCCCCCGCCAACGTCGCCGTCGGCATTGCCAGACTGGGAGGCCGCAGCGCCTTTATTGGTCGCGTGGGTGATGATGTATTTGGTCACTTTCTGCAAGACGTGCTGTTCCGGGAGGGCGTGGACATTCGCCACATGATTCGGGATGGCCGTTACCGCACCTCGACCGTGGTGGTCAATCTGGACCAATTTGGCGAACGATCTTTCACGTTCATGGTACGTCCCAGCGCCGATTTATTCCTGCAAACCGAGGATTTACCCACTTTCAACCCCGGTGAATGGCTGCATCTGTGTTCGATCGCTTTATCGCAGGAACCTTCACGCGACACCGCTTTCCAGGCCATGCGACGTATCAAATCCGCACAGGGCTGGGTGAGTTTCGATCCCAACATTCGCGAAGATTTGTGGAGCAGCCCGCAAGCCTTGCAGGATGCGCTCTCCCAAGCGCTGGCGCTGGCCGATGTAGTGAAATTGTCTCGCGAAGAGCTGAATTTTCTCAGCGCCACAGATGAACTTGAACAGGGCATCGCACAGTTGATGCAGCGCTTCCCCATCAAACTGTTGCTGGTTACGCTAGGCAGCGAAGGGGTGTGGCTGCATGACCGCCGCCAGCTTCAGCACTTTGCCGCGCCTTACGTCACCCCGGTCGACACCACGGGAGCAGGCGATGCTTTTGTCGCCGGCCTGCTGCATGGACTCGCCGAACATAACGACTTGTCGCAACCAGGCTCGTGGGAAAACGTGCTTGAACAGGCGCAATGGTGCGGTGCGCTCGCCACCACAGCAAAAGGCGCCATGACCGCGCTGCCTTATGCCCAACAGCTTGAGTCGATATCGCTCGCCAAACACTAACTCTTTTCTTGTTGAGACAGGTTAATGGCCTGTTTTGTCGTCAGGATCACAGTTACAGAACCGGGTTGGTAAAATTCCTTGCCAACCCGGTTTCCCCCCTTTATTTTCCTTGAAAAATCGGTTTAGCCATTAATTTAGCAAATCTGATGCTGACACAGCAAAGTACTACCAAAGAAGAGAATGCAACATGAAGCAAAGCCGTTATGCCATAACATTAGGATTATTACTTTCATCCCCTCTCTGTGTCTCTGCGGCCAGTTCAGACAGCATCGAAGCACGCCTGAACGCCCTTGAACAACGACTACAGCAAGCCGAAGCCAGGGCCTCGGCAGCCGAAGCCCGCGCTGATGCAGCAGAAAAACGAACACAAGAACTCGCGACCAGAACGGCACAGACTGAACAAAAGACCCAACAGGTTGAACAACGCACGACCGATCTCGCCAACAAAAAATCGTCCGCGGACGGTTTTGAATTTCACGCCTATGCCCGCTCGGGCCTGTCCATTAATGATTCCGCCACCAGTTCTCAAACCGACATTGGGCCAGGGATGTCTCCCGCAGGCCAAACCGGTGGATATGTTGGCCGTCTGGGCAATGAAGATGACACTTATCTCGAGTTGAAGCTGGAACATAAACAAAAACTGGATAACGGCGCCACTACCCGATTTAAAGTCATGATGGCCGACGGTCAGCGCACCTATAATGATTGGACAGCGGATACCAGTGATTTGAATGTGCGTGAAGCGTTTGTCGAACTGGGTTCGCTGCCGACGTTCACCGGCATATTCAAGGAAACCACGCTGTGGGCGGGCAAACGTTTTGATCGCGACAACTTTGACATTCATGAGTTGGACAGCGACGTCATTTTTCTGGCCGGCACCGGCGGCGGGGTTTATGACGTGAAGTGGACGGAGGGTTTTAAAAGCAACTTTTCTCTTTACGGTCGCAGCCTGGGTGAAATCACCGCGCTGGATAACGACATCAAAAACTATGTTTTCACCGCCAATAACTTTGCGGGTCCGTTCCAGTTTATGCTGAGCGGGTTAAAAGCGAAAAACAATGACGTAAAAGAAAATACCGGAACCCGCCGCGACAACATCACTGTCACCAACACCAATGCTGGCGATAAAGGTTATCACGCCATGGCCGTCTGGCACGGCGACGACTTCTATGGCCTGCGTGAAGGCAGCGCGAAGGTGGCCGTTCTTTACGGTCATGGTTTAGGCGCAGAGGTCAAAAGCGTCGGTTCGGACGGAAACCTGAGCAATGATGCCGACACCTGGCGTCTGGCCACTTATGGCGATACGCCATTGAGCAATCGCTGGACTTTTGCCCCTTCTATTTTCGCTCAGACGAGTCAGGACCGTTATGTGAAAGGTGATGATTATCAGTGGGTCATCTTCAATGCGCGTCTGGTTCAGGAAATCACCGAGAATTTCGCCCTGGCTTATGAAGGCAGCTACCAGTATATGGATCTCGATCCGCGTAACTACCGGGGTCTTAACCAGGTCAGCGGCGGCTTCTATAAGATGACGCTCGCACCCACCTTTAAAGTGAGTGAGATAGCAAACATCTTCAGCCGCCCCGAACTGCGTTTGTTCGCCAGCTATATGGACTGGGATAAACGGCTGGATAACTATTCCAGTGAAGACACATTCGGCTCCACCGGCTTTACCGCCGGCGGAGAATGGAATTTTGGCGTCCAAATGGAAACCTGGTTCTGACAGTCAGCACGATCGCCGGTCGTCACCTCCGGTGACCGGCATTGAGGATACCGTGTATCCGAATCATAATAGAGGAATAAAATGGACATTAACGCCATAGCGACAGCGCTTATCCCCTTGTTGGGCGGAAAAGAAAACATCGTCAACGCCGCCCACTGCGCCACTCGTCTGCGTTTGGTATTGAACGATGATAGTCTGGCCGAAAAAAAAGCGATTGACCGGATCGAGGGCGTCAAAGGCTGCTTTCAAAACGCCGGGCAGATTCAGATCATCTTCGGCTCCGGACTGGTAAATAAAGTTTACGCCGAGTTCATCAAGGTCGCCGGTATCAGTGAATCCAGCAAATCCGAAGCCGCAACACTGGCCGCACAGAAACTTAATCCGCTGCAACGTCTGGCACGTCTGCTGTCGAATATCTTTGTTCCCATCATTCCGGCTATTGTGGCGTCCGGTCTGCTGATGGGGCTGCTCGGGTTGATCAAAACCTACGGCTGGGCCGATGCCGGCAGCGCGATTTTCATCATGCTCGACATGTGCAGTTCCGCCGCCTTTATCATCCTGCCCATCCTCATCGGCTTCACCGCCGCACGGGAATTTGGCGGAAACCCTTATCTCGGCGCCACGCTGGGCGGTATTCTCACCCATCCCGCGCTCACCAACGCCTGGGGAGTTGCCAGCGGTTTCCAGACCATGAACCTGTTCGGTCTGGATATCGCCATGGTGGGCTATCAGGGCACGGTATTCCCGGTGCTGCTGACCGTCTGGTTCATGAGCACGGTGGAGAAACGCCTGCGTAAAGTGGTGCCCGATACGCTGGATATCATTATTACCCCGTTCCTGACCGTGATCATTTCCGGCTTTATCGCTTTACTGATCATCGGTCCGGTGGGCCGTATGCTGGGCGACGGCATCTCTTTCGTATTGAGTTCATTGATTACCCACGCCGGATGGCTGGCCGGGTTGCTGTTTGGCGGCCTCTATTCCGTCATCGTCATTACCGGCGTTCACCACAGTTTCCACGCGATTGAAGCCGGCCTGCTGGGAAATCCGAAGATCGGCGTAAACTTTCTGCTGCCGATTTGGTCCATGGCGAACGTGGCGCAAGGCGCCGCGTGTCTAGCCGTGTATTTCAAAACCAGGGACGTGAAGATCAAAGCGATTGCTCTCCCATCCGCATTTTCTGCCCTGCTCGGCATTACCGAAGCGGCTATATTTGGTATCAACCTAAGATTCGTTAAACCGTTTCTGGCGGGATTGGCTGGCGGTGCGCTGGGTGGCGCTTGGGTCGTGCTTAATCATGTCGGCATGACAGCGGTTGGTCTGACTGGTATCCCCGGACTGGCTATCGCACAGTCAGGCTCAATGCTGAGCTTGCTGATTGGTATGCTGATCGCCTTCAGTACGGCGTTTACCATCGCTATGTTACTGAAATATAAAACGGGTAGCGAATAATGAAGGAAATCCACTTATTGAAGCGCATGGCGCATGCCCTGATGTCGGGTTATAGCCTGGCTCATAATGATCCTTACCGCCCGGCCTGGCATCTGTCGCCGAACGTGGGGTTGCTCAACGACCCGAATGGATTTATTCATCACAATGGGCGTTACCATCTGTTTTATCAGTGGAATCCTTTAGCCTGCGCCCACGGAGCAAAATTTTGGGGGCACTGGAGTTCCGCCGATCTGGTTCACTGGGAGCATGAACCTGTCGCGCTGATTCCCAGTGAAAGCTACGAAACTCACGGTTGCTATTCAGGCTCCGCCGTAGTGGATAACGGGGCTATCACGCTGATTTATACCGGCAACGTCAAATATAAGGATGGTTCGCGTACCGCTTTCCAGTGTGTCGCCCGTGAGAACGGCAACGGCGAATACGACAAACTGGGGCCGGTACTGACGCTGCCCGAAGGGTATACCGGCCATGTCCGCGATCCGAAAGTCTGGAAACATGACGGCAGTTGGTACATGGTGCTGGGCGCGCAGGATAACGCGCTACAGGGAAAAGTGCTGTTGTATCGTTCCGACGATTTGTTCAATTGGGAGAAAATGGCCGAAATCGCAGGTTCCCGGCTCGGCGGACTCGGTGATTTCGGCTACATGTGGGAATGCCCGGACTTATTCCCTCTCAGCGGACGAGAAATCCTCATTTGCTGCCCGCAAGGTCTTCCGCCGAAAGGAGACCGTTGCCTGAATACCTTTCAGGCAGGCTACTTCGTTGGTTCTCTGGATTACCAGCGCGGCCATTACCAGCATCAGGCGTTCCACGAACTGGATCTTGGTTTTGAATTCTACGCGCCGCAAACCACAGAGAGTGAGGATGGTCGGCGTCTGATGTTTGCCTGGATGGCGATTCCCGACGAAAACGAGTTTTTTTACCCAACGATAGCACATGGCTGGCTCCACACCATGACCTGTCCGAGAGAGCTGACGCTGCGTGGCGATAGGCTTTATCAACAGCCAGCCCGTGAACTACAACAGTTGCGTACACAGCATTATGCCTGGCAGGGTACTGCCGACTACTCGCCGTCTCTTCCCATTCACAGCGCGGAAATCTTGCTGACGTCGCAGGGCGAATTCCAGTTGGATTTCTCTTCTCTGCTGGTGCTTTGCTGGGATGGCGAATGCCTGAAATTAAGCCGTCGTAACCTGCGCACGGGCGAACCCGAACACCGCTACTGGTGTGGGGAACTTAATCAGTTGCAGATCCTGTGCGATCGTTCCAGTATCGAAATTTTCATCAATGAAGGCGCCGCGGTGATGTCTACCCGCTATTTCCCGGAGCACGATGCGACGCTTTCCTTCCGCGGACCGGGACGACTGACGCTGCAACACTGGCTGTTGGCGTCATGCATGATAAAATAACACCCCTTTTTCTCACAGTAGACGCCCCGGTGAAACAGACTAAACGCGTAACAATCAGCGATATCGCAAAATTGGCCGGCGTATCAAAATCCACCGCGAGTTTGGTACTCAATGGCCGCAGCAAAGAGTTCCGCGTTTCTGATGAAACCCGCGATCGTATTCTGGCCATTGCCCGCGAACAGCGCTATCAACCCAGCATTCATGCCCGTTCGCTGCGTTCTTCCCGAAGTAATACGTTAGGGTTGGTGGTGCCGGAAATGACCAACTATGGCTTCGCCGTCATCTCGCGTGAGCTGGAATGTTTATGCCGCGAAGCGGGATTACAACTGCTGATCGCCTGTACGGATGAAAATGCCAGTCAGGAAATCATGGCCGTCAACAGTCTGATACAGCGTCAGGTGGATGGACTGATCGTGGCTTCCAGCCTACTCAACGATAGCGAATACCAGAAGATCAATCAGCAGTTGCCGGTTGTTCAGTTTGACCGGATGATAGGCGATTCCGCATTGCCGCTGGTCATCTCCGAAGCCGTGGAATCAACGGCGGAACTGGTGGAGCGCATCGCCCGCCAGGGCCAGGATGAGTTCTATTTCATTGGCGGTCAATCGCGCATTTCTCCTACTCGTGACCGTTTGGCAGGGTTTCAATTAGGATTACAGCGAGCAGGTCTGGCGTGCCGGCCAGAGTGGATTATTCATGGCAGCTATCATCCCAGTTCAGGCTATGAAATGTTCGCGCAGCTATGCGCGACGCTAGGCCGCCCGCCTAAAGCGCTGTTTGTCGCCGCCTGTGGCTTGCTGGAAGGGGTGTTGCGCTACCTGAATCAGCATAACCTGATGGAAAGTGACATCCGCCTGTGCAGCTTTGACGACCACTATCTGTTCGATTGTTTACCGCTGAAGATCGATACCATCGCACAGGATTGTGAAACGCTGGCAAGAAACAGCTTTGAGATGATCACGCGTTTGATCGACCAACAACCGCTGGACGAGGACAAACGCTATATACCGACCCGGATACACTGGCGGCACCCTGATTCACGTCGGTGAATCAGACGCCACCGCGAATGATTGACTTCTCCATATTGGATTATTTGGCGGCGGATTCCGCCCCAACCAATCCAATCTTGAGATAACCGGCTTTGCGCAGCGCATCCATGACATTCATCATGGTTTCATAATCCACGCTTTTATCTGCCTGAAAAAAGATGGTGGTTTCTTTATTCGCATTGGTAGCGGCATCCAGTACCTGAGCCAGCGACTGCTCACTCACCACGTCATCGCCGACATATAATTGCCTATCGGCTTTCACGGTCAGGTAAACCGGCTTTTCCGGGCGCGGCTGAGGGGCGGCGGAAGATGCAGGCAGGTCAACGCGAATGTCTACCGTCGCCAACGGCGCCGCCACCATAAAGATGATTAGCAGAACCAGCATGACATCAATAAACGGCGTCACGTTGATGTCATGCATCTCGCCATTGTCACTCACATCATCGTTCAAATGCATCGCCATGACACTTATCCCACTCGCAGTTTATGCGCCGATGACGACACGCGATTATCATTGCTGGCGGCAACGTCCAGATCGCGGCTCAACAGCAACAGCACCTGTGCGGCAACATCGCCCAGCAACGCTTTATAGCCGGCAATCCAGCGGGCGAAAACGTTATAAATCACCACCGCAGGGATGGCCGCAATCAAACCGATTGCCGTGGCCAGCAACGCTTCGGCGATCCCCGGCGCGACAACAGCCAGATTGGTGGTCTGCGTTTGCGCGATACCAATGAAGCTGTTCATAATGCCCCACACCGTACCAAATAGCCCGACAAAGGGAGCGACCGCGCCCACCGTCGCCAGATAACCGTTGCCACGCCCCATATGACGCCCTGCCGCCGCAACGCGACGTTCCAGACGAAAAGCGGTACGCTCTTTGATGCCGTTGTTGTCGTCAGAACGGGCGGATAATTCCTGTTCATTCTGCGCATCAACCAGCAGTTGCCGCGCCACACTGCCCGCTTTGAAAGCTTCAGCGGTTTCTGCCGCATCATCCAGCGTTCTGGCCTGTTCCAGCGCCTGATACTCACCACGCAGGCGGCGCTTTGCTCCCATCAGTTCAACGCTTTTACTGAAGAAAATCGCCCAGGTGATGACGGACGCCAACAGAAGGCCGATCATCACTGTTTTCACAACGACATCCGCGTGTTGATACATGCCCCAGACAGACAGATCCGTTCTCATCAGATTGCTCGTCCCCGGCGCGGCGCTCGCAGGAAGCGAGAGCGATGAAGCCGGAGTCGAAGCTAATGCCTCCGGCGTCAGCGTATCCGGCGCCACGGCAGCAGGGGCGGACTGAGTGACGGCCGAGTCCGAATTATCGCCGGAAATAGGCGCTGTCGCAGGGGCCGCGAGCGCATTTCCGCTCAGCCCTGCGCTAAACAGCAGAATAGCCAGTACGCCACGGGAAAATGCGCTGAACGCCCCACGTTTTTTTTGCCAGGCTGATGCCACTTGTTGAGTAATGTTACTGACAGCCATGTTCACGCTGTGCCTCCACCGTTTAATCCATCACTGAATGACGCAGAAATCCGTCTGAAATAATATCAGACCCTGAGTGAATTGATAGTCGTTCTCATTATTATTTACACGCCACAGGCTTTGCTCCCATCTTTTTACCTGCACCGCGTTGATACTTGAAAGACGTTCATCTTCACCTGGCTGGCAGCCCCTTGACACTGCGTAATGGCATTAACGCCTCCCCTTTTTCCCGCCAGACGGAAAAGCGCATCCACGCGCCGTTCAAGCCGTGATAACGTATAAAGCCTGGCAAAGATACCTCCCGCTAATCCATGGTCATACAGGCGTTTTGAATAACCCGGCAGGACCTGAACAGAGAAAAGGTGATATTGGTTATGACAAGCAAAAAAACGGCAACGGCGTTAGTCGCCGCTGGACGCAGCAAGAAATTCACGCAAGGTTCCGTAAACCCGATTATCCAACGCGCTTCCTCCCTGGTCTTCGACACCGTTCAGGATAAAAAACACGCCGCCATCAATCGGGCAAAAGGCGCGCTGTTTTATGGCCGCCGCGGTACGCTGACCCACTTCTCCTTACAGGAGGCGATGACCGAACTGGAGGGCGGCGCGGGGTGCGTACTCTATCCCTGCGGCGCGGCGGCGATCGCCAACGCCATTCTATCTTTCGTTTCGGCGGGCGATCATGTGCTGGTAACCGGCTCCGCCTACGAACCCACGCAAAGTTTCTGTAATACTGTTCTACAAAAGCTGAATGTCGGCACCACCTATTTCGATCCGCTGATTGGCGCGGGCATCAGTGAACTCGTTCAGGAAAATACCCGCGTCGTGTTTCTGGAATCCCCAGGCTCCATCACCATGGAAGTTCATGATGTTCCGGCGATTGTGCAAGCGGCGCGGCGCATTAATCCAGAAATCGTCATTATTATGGATAATACCTGGGCCGCAGGCATTCTGTTCAGGGCGCTGGAATTCGGCATAGATATTTCCGTGCAGTCCGGCACCAAATATATTGTAGGCCATTCCGATGCCATGTTGGGTACGGCCGTTGCCAACCAACGCTGTCTGGAACAACTGCGCGAGCACTCCTACCTGATGGGACAAATGGTAGACGCCGATACCGCCTACATTGCCAGCCGCGGCTTGCGTACGCTGGGCGTCCGCCTGAAACAGCATCAGGAAAGCAGCATTCGCATCGCCAAATGGCTGTCAGAGCGCCCCGACGTGGCGGTCGTTAATCATCCCGCCTTGCCAGAATGTAAAGGCCATGAGTTCTATGTCCGGGATTTCTCAGGGTGTAATGGCCTGTTCTCATTCGTGCTGAAAGATCGTCTGAGCAAAACAGAGTTGGCAAACTATCTGGACCATTTCGAGCACTTCAGCATGGCTTATTCATGGGGGGGATTTGAATCGCTGATCCTGGCCAATCAGCCTGATGAGTTGGCGTCCGTCCGTCCGGTTGCGGGTGTTGATTTTACCGGCACCCTAATTCGATTACATATCGGGCTCGAAGACGTTGACGATCTGATTGAGGATCTGGCCGCGGGTTTTAGCCGAATACAGGCAATATGACGCTCATCACGCCCCATCGCCCGATTTCCCTGCGGCAGGCAAGGCAAGCGTGTATGATAGAGCAGATAAACTTTGGCTGGAACTTTGCTATACCTAACTAAGCCAAAATTGAGCGTTTATCAGGAAGGATAGACGCGCGATCCCGGCTTTGAAATCAGCGTAGGTAAATCAGCGTAGGTTAAGTACGATTGTTTTTTTAAGGCTTAGTCACCTGGCAGGAAAGTAATATGAGCGTGGTTCACGAAATTATTCAGGCGCTATGGCAGCAGGATTTCAGCGCGCTGGCCGATCCCAAAGTCATATGGGTGATTTACGGTATTTTGTTCACCACCTTATTGCTGGAAAATGCTTTGCTGCCGGCCGCCTTTCTACCGGGTGACAGCCTGTTATTACTGACGGGCGCCATGATTGCCAAAGGCGTCATGAGTTTCTTCCCCACCATGATTCTGCTGACCGTGGCCGCCAGCCTCGGTTGTTGGTTCAGCTATCTGCAAGGGCGCTGGCTGGGCGATACCCGGCTGGTGAAAAGCTGGCTGTTACAGTTACCCGCCCACTATCACCAACGTGCCTACCATCTTTTTCATCGCCACGGACTGGTCGCTTTGCTGATCGGCCGTTTTCTGGCTTTTATCCGAACGCTGTTACCGACGATGGCCGGTATTTCTGGTCTGAACAACACCCGTTTTCAGATCTTCAACTGGCTAAGCGGCTTCCTTTGGGTCGGGGGGATCGTGACGCTGGGTTACGCCCTGAGCCAGATTCCGCTGGTAAAACGCCATGAAGATCAGGTGATGACCGCGCTGATCATTCTTCCTATGGTTCTGCTGCTGTGCGGATTGATCGGCATGGCCGTGGTGGTATGGCGTAAAAATAGCGTTTAGTCGCCACGGGAAACCACGCCTCCGGCAATCGACAACGCTTGCCGACCGAAATTATGAAGCGGGTATAAAACATGAAAATGTTTTTCTACTAGAATGAAGCGGCATACCCGTTCTAGTAAGCGGTTCGATATCGCATCGGATCGCGGTATAGATGGGCTGTCAACTCCCGTTAACCACCCGATATCATATTGATTAACGGATGAAAAAGGAGAATGATATGACGCAACCCAAAATTAAACTGGCTGACGGCAATATCATGCCGCAGTTGGGCCTCGGCGTCTGGCAGGCAAGCAATAAAGAAACGGTGGATGCCGTCACTGAAGCCTTAAATACAGGTTACCGCGCCATAGACACCGCGGCGATTTACAACAATGAAGAGAGTGTCGGCCGGGCATTGCAGAATTCGGACCTTCCGCGTGACGCATTATTCATTACGACCAAGCTCTGGAACAGCGATCAGAACGATCCGCAACAGGCGCTGGAAGCCAGCCTGCGAAAACTGCGGCTGGATTATGTGGATTTGTACCTGATTCATTGGCCGCTGCCGCAACAGAACACTTATGTGGAGGCCTGGCGAGGGTTGATTAAGTTACAGGAACAGGGGCTGACCAAAAGCATCGGGGTCAGCAACTTCCATGCTCACCATTTACAGCGTCTGAAAGATGAAACCGGTGTTCTGCCTGTGATTAACCAGATTGAATTGCACCCGCTGTTACAACAACGCACGCTGCATATCTGGAACGTAAACCATCACATTCAAACCGAATCCTGGAGCCCGCTGGCACAAGGCGGCGCAGGCGTCTTCGATCAGCCGATCATCCGCAAACTGGCGACCAAGTACGGCAAAACCCCGGCACAAGTGGTGATCCGCTGGCATTTGGATAACGGGCTGGTGGTGATCCCAAAGTCAGTCACGCCTTCACGTATCCGGGAAAATTTTGACGTGTTCGATTTCCGCCTGGATAAAGACGAGCTAAGCGAAATCGCAAAACTGGACAGCGATAAACGCCTCGGTTCCGATCCTGACGCGCCCGGCAACAATTAATTTTTTTCTTCGCCGGCAAACGGAGACCGTTTGCCGGTATGCCTCCTCCCAGATGGTTCAGTTTCAATCCGCCACCTGAAAGTCATACACATCGCTGCGACAATATATTTCACAATATTCCAGCAGATCGCCATGCGCGTTGTAAGAATGCTGCCGGCATAGCAAGACGGGTGAATCCACAGGAATATGCAAATGTTCGGCGATGTTCGCCGGACACGCCAGCGCCTTCAAACGATAGCGCTTTTTATCCGGGTAAATATTCCGGGCCGCCCAATATTGATAGAGCGAATGTTCAAGTTGCTCAGGCTCCGGCAATAACCCCAGCGGAATCCAGTTGTCTTCCAACGACACCGGCGCGCCGTTGATTAAACGAACGCGCCGTAACTTGGTGGTCAGCGTCTCTGGCGGCAAAGACATTTCCGCCGCTATCGACGCGGGCAACGCCTTTTTGCCCCGCTCAAGCCAGAGATTACCGGCTATCCCACCTTGCTGCATCACCAGGGAGGTAAAGCCGGCCTCATCGGAATCCAACGAATAATTCAGATGTTGACTGATCCGAGTTCCCACGCCTTGCTGACGAACAACCAGCCCTTTCTTTTCCAGCAGCGACATAGAACGGGATACGGTGACGCGCGATAAGCCAAGCTGCTGGGCTATCAACCTTTCAGCAGGTAAAAACTGCCCTGACAAGGTCTTACGCCGTCCGATTTCCGTTTCAAGCAGCGAAGCCAGCCGTATATAACGCGGCGCTGAAGATTGTTCGCTCAGTTGCTTTTGTATCCAAACAAGTAATTCCTGCATATTGCAGCCTTTTATCATTTTACGCCGCTTTCAGCATACGTAATTGTTAAGCATAAATAATGAATCGAACAACATTATCAGAAAAAACTTATTAGGATTGAGATTGGCACTCTTAAGGTATTAAATTGGACTTTCACCCAGGGCGTAATTTTCGTACACTTCTGCAAGAAGCGCCAACACCAGGGGTCATCAGAATGACCAAACAAAAAACACCTCACGACGCCATTTTCGGCTGTCTTTGTTCCCAGTCGGTGACGCGATGAGTGTGTATTCGTGAAGTCCGTGATGCGGCTGCCCCCAAACATATTGCCTGCTTTCTCCAGGCATGGGGTCACAGCCGCACCACTTTTCATCAAAATCCTCGATTTTCATCAAAACTCGCGTTTTCCAATGCCTTTTCCTGCGCGATATCCATGATTTCACGCCTCCACTCGCCGATATTGGAAGAACGAAATCGCTATCTATTGCATCGGCTGGTATTGACATAACTTTATGATACGCTGAGTGCCGATATGAATACGGGAAACGATAATCAAGCCGTTATCGGTTGCATGATGAATTTCCCCTTGCCGCCATTCATGGTAAACCAGGGATAAAAAGGAGCATGCCAGCATGGGCGCAACACAGCAAAAAGACGTGCATTCGCCAGAAAAACACACAGCATCCAACGACGTACCATCACAAAGCAAAACCTGGGAAGTAGAAAATACCGGGATTGATTTAGTGCCGGAATCAGCGCGTACCGGCAAGCCGCTGGCGCTATTCTGGATCTGGTGCGCGGCCAATATCGGGATTCTCGGCATTGTGTACGGCGCGATTATCGTGTCGTTCGGCCTCTCTTTTTTTCAGTCCATCCTTGCGGCCGTTGTCGGCACCGCCAGCTTCGCGCTGGTCGGTTGCACCTCCTTTGCCGGGCAAACCGGCCGGACCTCGACGCTAACGCTCTCCCGCACCATTTTCGGCTTCAAAGGCAACATCGCGCCAACGGCGATGAGCTGGTTTACCCTGATGGGCTGGGAGGCCGTGAATCTCATTACCGGCACGCTGACCTTGTCCGCGTTGTTTGAAGCCACAGGACTCAGCGCCAGTACCACGCTGACGGCGGTTTGTCTGCTCTTGTTCGGCGGGCTGACCATCGCCGTCAGTATTTTGGGACAGAATACGCTGATCTTTTTGCAAAGCTGGATCACCCGGATTTTCGGCACGATGACGCTGGTAGTGGTCATCTATATTCTGTTCAATACGCCGTGGCACACCGTGCTGTCGCTGCCGTCAGGCAACTGGCTGACCGGCTTCCTGCCCGCGGTTTCCGTCATTGCCGCCGGAACCGGCGTCGGCTGGACCATCGCCGGCGCCGACTACAGCCGTTATCAAAGCCCGTCGTCCAGCCGCCGCAGCGTATTTTCCGCCGTGGTCGGCGGCGCGGCGTTCCCGTTGATACTGCTGATGCTGGCGGGCATCCTGCTGTCGTCACAACTGCCCGGCCTCACGAGTTCCGCCAATCCGATTGCCCTGATCGGCACCGTGCTGCCCGCCTGGATGTCAGTGCCTTATCTGTTGACCGCAACGGCGGGGATTGTGACGATTGCCGTGCTCAGCCTCTATTCCGCCAGCCTTAACCTGCTGACCATCGGCGTAAAAGTACGCCAGTCTGTCGCCGTCGCGTTTGACGCCGTGCTGGTGGTCGGCGTCGCTATCTATGTGCTGTTTATTTCCGGTGATTTCCTGACGCCGTTTATCTCCTTTCTGATTTTCTGCGGCCTGTTTCTTGGTCCGTGGTGCGCGGTATTTATCCTTGATTATCTTTGGATTCGCCAGCGCCACGGTTATAACGCCGACGCGGTTTTTGGTCTGAATGGCAAAAATCTTGGCGTACGCTGGGTGCCGCTGTTCTGCTGGCTGCTGGGCGCGATTTCCGGTTTGATGGTCACCAAAACCGGCTTCATCGACGGGCCGCTGGCAATCGGTATTTTTGCCAACTCCAGCCTCGGCCTGTTTGTCTCTTTCGCGATTAGCCTGGTCACCTACTGGCTCTACCTGCTGGTTACCCCGAAGGCGAAACAGATATGACAGCCTTTGTACCTGAACGCCCCATTGTCGTTATCGGCGGCGCCTGCGGCGATATGCTGCTGGCGCTGCCGCGTCTCCCCGTCAGCGGGGAAGATGTCGAAGGCAAGGATTTGGGGCAGCAGATTGGGGGCTGCGCCTTTAACGTGGCCCGCGTGCTGTTCCGCCTCAATGTCCCGATCATCAACGGCATGCCCGTCGGCAACGGTTCCTGGGGCAAAGCCGTTGAAGCCGCCATGACGGAGATGAATCTGCCCGTGTTGTTACGCAATACGGAAATGGATAATGGCTGGTGCATTGCCATGACGGAACCGGATGGCGAGCGCACGTTCATCGGTATCACCGGATGCGAAGCGCATTGCAGCCGTGAACTGCTGCAACAGCTGACGCCACCGGAAAATGCGTTGCTCTATGTGAACGGCTACGAGCTGTTTGGCGAGGGGGGACAGGCATTACGCGAATGGATACTGGAACAGCCGCAGAAAAAGCTGGTGGATTTCGGGCCACGTCTTCCGTTCATTCCGCCAGAATTTATTACCGCTCTGTCCGGCACCGATACCATACTGACCTTGAACCGTGATGAGACAAAACAGCTATGCGGGGAAGGCGATCCGGTTTCACAAGCCTGGCTTTACGCGCAGCGCAGCGGGTTAATGCTGATCTGTAGAATGGATAAGGAAGGCGCCTGGATTTGCCCGCCAGACGGCGAACCGACGGCCATCGCCGCCTACCCGGTCAGCGTCGTGGATACCATTGGGGCTGGCGATGCGCACAGCGGCGGCCTGCTGGCAGGACTATCGGCAGGCTGGCCGCTGCCGGACGCCGTCGATCTGGCTAACCGGGTCGCTGCCTGCGTGATTGCCGGCCAGGGCGCGGCAGGCGCGCCGGACTGGGGGACATTGCGTCGCCACTTCCCGGATTCTCGGCTGCCGTAATCAGATCCATTCCGCGCAAGCTGGCATTTTTCAGGCGGGCCATCCTTGCCGCCACCGTTCAAGCCGTCGCCAGCGGCGTTGCAAACCGCGACGGCGATTTTTTACACCTGACGCCAGGATACGGCCATTTCAGGCAGACGGCTGCACGATCAACTGCCCGGCGGAGCCGCGGTCAGCCAATTCCAGCGTCTGGCTGTAATACAGGAACGGAAATGCCAGTGATGAAGGCTGGGTGAAATAAACCAGCAATTCAACATCTTCATCAACCCAGACGGTATCTTTCCAGCCGCTGTCCTCGTTCGCCACAGCCACGCCATTCACGCTGCGCACCAGAAACTTCACGCCTTGTATATGAAATGACTGCGGCACATCGGCATGGATCAGCCAACGTTCGCAACGGCCAAACTGTGTTTGCACATCCATTCGGGTCATATCCCATATGGCGCCATTAATGCCCGGCAGCCTGTCGCCCAGACGAAATTCGCGCGTACGGCTGATGCCGCCTTCAATGATGTTATCCGCCAGCAAGCGCATCGGCAGATTGTCGGTCACCAACGGCAGTAATCCCGTTGGTTTGAGCGTTAAAACCCGGGTTGAAATCAGAATGCCGGAAGGCTCAAACAAACCGCGCAGGCGATCCATGATCCCGGCGGATTCGCCCGCCGTCAGCGTCACCTCACCGCCCTGAGCCATGTCAATCAGGACTTCCCGCCGTTCTCCGGGCGCAAGCGAGATCTGATTCATCGCCATCGGCGCGGGCAGAAACCCCTGATCGCTGGCAATAACATGCATCGCACGCCCATCGCTCAAACGCATCACATAACGGCGGGCATTGGAGGCATTCAGCAACCTTAAACGAACCCAGCCGCGAGACACTTCCACAAACGGATTCTGCACGCCATTCACCAGCAGGGTATCGCCCATGAATCCCCCGTTTGCCGGCGGGTTGTAAATCGGCACGCCAAAATTATCCAGACGTTTGTCCTGAATAATCAACGGAAAATCATCAACGCCGTAGTGATTGGGAAGCGGGAGCGATTTGCTGATGCTGTCTTCAACCAGCCACATCCCCGCCAGCCCGTTATAGATATGCTGCGCCATGCGGTTCGGCGTATTGGCGTGATACCAGCAGGTCGCGGACGGCTGGCGAATCGGCAGAACCGGCGACCAGTCCGCGCCCGGCGAGATGATGCGGGCGGCCCCGCCCATCAGGGAGCCGGGAACCTGTAATCCGCCCACCGTCATCGCCACGGGTTCATTCAGCCGATTGCTGTAAATCAGCTTAACGTCATCCCCGTCATACACCCGTACCGTGGGGCCCAAATACCGGCCGTTGATTCCCCATACCGAGGTTTTTTGGACGCCGCTAAAGGCCCAGCGCGCGCGTTGCATCGTCAGAAACAAGGGTTGCCCCCGGCGCGATTCCAGCAACGGCGGAATCGGTAACGCACCGGGGATTTGATTTGCTTTCACCCCCAATGGCGTCATACCCGCACACAACGCAACCCCCGATGCCTGAATAAACTGACGCCGGCTGAGTGACATAATGACTCCGTAAATCTGTTAAACCGTTTGCAAAGTTTAGCTTCCGTTAACTTATCTGGAAGAAATAGCTATTGGACCTGTATAAGAATTATTTTTTTTCCGCCGCGTCGCGTGCCGCAACTTCCGCGTCCAATTGAGCCAGTTTAGCGGCCATCAGATCGTGGCAATGCGCAGCCAGTTCACGAACCTGCTCTTTGGTGTACGCACGGGTATCAATTGGCGGGAGCATTTCCACGATCACGTGGCCGTTGTTCCAACGATTCAACTTCACTTTGTGGCTGGTAGTCGAAATACAAATCGGCACAATCGGCACTTCCGCAGCGATCGCCGCATGAAACGCGCCGGTTTTAAACGGCAGCAGACCGCGTCCGCGGCTGCGCGTCCCTTCGGGGAACATCCAGATGGAAATGTTGTGCTCTTTAATGTGTTTCACCACCTGAGCGATGGTGCCATGCGCTTTGGTCCGATTTTCACGGTCAATCAGCAGGTTGCCCGTCAGCCAGTACAGCGGGCCAAAGAACGGTATCCACAACAGGTTTTTTTTTCCAACGGTGACCGTACGCGGTTGAACCGCATTTGAGGCGGTGACCATATCGTAATTATTCTGGTGATTCGCGATATAGATACAGTTACCGTAATGCGCGGCCTCTTCAGGGATGCGTAACTCAACCTTTAAACCGAAAACCACCGACAAGCGTCCGAACAGGCGGCCAAATGTCGAGACATGATTGGGATTTCTAGGGCTGAAAAGGCAGTAAATAGAGCCAAAAATACAGATTAGAAGTGAAAATATAATCACCACAATAAAACGAAGAAGGAATAACATAACAACCTCATTAGCCAACCCGACCGCCGCCGCTAGTATAGCGATTTCGCTACAAAAAACACGGTGATCCTTTTTGCAACAGATTGGCGTTCCGGTAATCAGATAATATTCGAAGGGATCGGCGATACCGGGCGAGGACGCCTTACGCATCCTTGTCCCAGTGCGGATAATTTATTCTTCGCCGGCGGCGTCGCCAGCCTGTTTCGGCGCATCCACATCAATACGATCGATGCGTTGCAGGCCGCGCAGCAGTGTCCCCTTACGACCCCGTTCAGACTGGTATTTCTGTAGCTCATTGGCACGCAGCACCAGCTTGCGCTTGCCGAAGTACAGCGTTACCGACGCCTGTGGCGGCAGCGGCAACAGCCAGGACAGGCGATCTTTGCCGCTGGCAAAATCCGCGGCAGAAATCGACACGATTTTGTTGCCTTTACCTTTCGACAACTGCGGCAAGTCGGAAACCGGGAACAGCAACATCCGGCCTGCGGCGGTAATCGCCATCAGCAGGTTGTCGTCTCCGTTGATTTCAATCGGCGTAAGCGCTTTCGCATTATCCGGCAGGGTAATGATCGCCTTGCCCGCGCGATTGCGCGCGACCAGATCGTTAAAGGTGCAGACGAACCCATATCCGGCATCCGAAGCCATCAACAACGGCTGATCGTCCGCCGCCATCAACACCTGCTCAATGGTCGCGCCCGGCGGCGGCGTCAGCTTGCCCGTCAACGGCTCGCCCTGACCACGGGCGGAAGGCAGCGTGAGCGGGTCCAGCGCATAGCTGCGGCCGGTGGAATCGATAAACACCACCGGCTGGTTGCTTTTCCCTTTGGCGGCGGCCCGGAAGCTATCGCCCGCTTTATAACTCAGCCCGGCAGGATCGATATCGTGCCCCTTGGCGCTACGCACCCAGCCCATTTCCGACAGCACAATCGTCACCGGTTCACAAGGCACGAAATCGTGCTCGCTCATGGCTTTCGCTTCGCCGCGCTCATGCAGCGGCGAGCGACGCTCGTCGCCATAGGCTTGCGCATCCGCCTGAATCTCTCTCTTCAACAGGTTGCTGAGTTTACGCTCCGACGCCAGCAACGCCTGAAGTTGATCGCGCTCTTTCGCCAAATCATCCTGCTCGCCCCGGATTTTTATCTCTTCCAGTTTGGCCAAATGGCGTAATTTCAACTCCAGAATCGCTTCGGCCTGCGTTTCACTCAGGCTGAACTGCCGCATCAGCACCGGTTTGGGTTCGTCTTCCGTACGGATGATATGAATCACTTCATCGATATTCAGAAACGCCACCAGCAAACCTTCGAGGATATGCAGACGCTTGAGCACTTTTTCCAGCCGGTAGTTGAGACGGCGGCGCACGGTGTCGCGCCGGAATACCAGCCATTCGCTCAGGATTTCGACCAGCCCTTTCACGCCGGGACGACCATCCAGACCGATCATATTCATATTGACGCGGTAGCTTTTTTCCAAATCGGTGGTGGCGAACAGGTGGTTCATCACCAGATCGAGATCGATTCGGTTGGAGCGCGGCACCAACACCAGACGGGTGGGGTTTTCGTGATCGGATTCATCACGTAAATCTTCAATCATCGGCAGTTTCTTGGCGCGCATCTGGCTGGCAATCTGCTCCAACACTTTGGCGCCAGAAACCTGGTGAGGCAGCGCCGTGATCACTACCTCGCCGTCTTCTTTCTTCCAGATGGCGCGCATGCGAACCGAACCGCGGCCATTCTGGTAGATCTTGCGCACGTCCTCACGCGGCGTAATGATTTCCGCTTCGGTGGGGAAATCCGGCCCCTGAACGTGCTGTAACAAATCTTCCAGCGACGCGTCCGGTTTTTCGATCAGCGCCACCGCTGCGGCGGCGACTTCACGGATATTGTGCGGCGGAATGTCTGTCGCCATACCGACCGCGATACCCGTCGTACCGTTCAGCAGGATGTTGGGCAGACGAGCAGGCAGCATCTTCGGTTCCTGCATCGTGCCATCAAAGTTCGGCACATAGTCGACCGTCCCCTGCCCCAGTTCCCCAAGCAGCACCTCCGCATATTTGGACAGCCGCGATTCGGTGTAACGCATGGCCGCGAACGACTTCGGATCGTCCGGCGCGCCCCAGTTTCCCTGCCCGTCCACCAACGGATAACGGTAGGAGAACGGCTGCGCCATTAATACCATCGCTTCATAGCAGGCGCTGTCGCCGTGCGGATGGTATTTACCCAGCACGTCGCCGACCGTACGCGCGGATTTTTTGAATTTGGCGCTGGCATTCAGGCCCAGCTCCGACATGGCATACACGATACGGCGCTGTACCGGTTTCAGACCATCGCCGATGAACGGCAGCGCCCTGTCCATGATGACGTACATGGAATAGTTCAGATACGCATTTTCAGTAAACGTATGCAGCGCAAGGCTTTCTGCGCCGTCATGAGTCATCTCACTCATTTATTTCACTTTCCTCACATCGCGGCGCGATTAAAACGCTTTCCGACACGCCCAACGGCGGTCTGTTTGGCGGGAATAGTACCTTATCTGATGATGTTCTGTCACAGAGAACCGGGAGCATAGGGTCGAAAGCGCGCCGGTCTTCATTTAATCGCGCCAATATTTTTATTCCCCCCACCATTATGGAAAAAATAATTAATATGCAGGCCAGATCACAGTTATTTATTTTAGTGCGTAATGTGATCGTGCGCTCAATTAATGGACATGAAACGTCATGTTTTAATTATGTCCCATCCGGCGGACACCATTTAGTATTGTCGTGATTCACTATCGCGACTAGATTAATCATTACAGAACCACCTTAAGAAACACAATAAAAAGAACAGAAAGGAAATAAGTTAAAAAAAACTAATCGAACCATAAGCATCAGAAATCTAACATTCATGACAGAAGGGTAATATGATGCAACCACTTACTTCTCGACAGAACCGGTTATTAAAATATCTGTTACAGCACCAGGAGTATGTAACGGTTAATAATATTGCACATTATCTGGATGTGTCGGAAAAGACGGTCTATCGTGATATGCAATTTATTGAAGCCTTCCTTTCTGTGTGGAATATTTATCCAGACAAAAAGGTCGGCGCGGGAATAATGTTAACCGCTGACGACGAGCGGCGTTTAACCCTGCTGGAACAGCAAATTGTGGTGGATGACGGCGATTCCGATGCGCTGACCAACAATGCCCGCCGGGTCAAAATCGCCTCGCAATTGTTAAGCGACACGCCTCGTGAAACGTCAATCAGTAAACTGTCAGAACGCTATTTTATCAGCGGCGCCTCCATCGTTAACGATCTCAAAATCATTGAAAGCTGGCTGCGCCCGCTGGGATTGACACTGGTTCGCAGCCAGAGCGGTACGCATATTGAAGGCAGCGAAAACCGCGTGCGGCAGGCCATGGCATGGTTAATCAATAGCGTCATGCATCACAAAGAACCCGGCCCGCTTAGCCATTCCCGCCTCGATCCCGGCAGCTATAAAGCGCTGATAAACTATTTCGGCGAAGGCGACGTCTCCTTTGTGCAATCACTGTTGCAGGAGATGGAGCGGCAGCTCTCCTATCCGCTCGGCGAACTCTATTACATTAATATTTTCACCCACACCTTAATAATGATGCACCGCATCGCGGTGGGAAAAGCGTTAATAATGAATGAAGAGACAACCCATCAACAGGTGGATAACCGGATCTTTTCCATTGCGAAAAAGATGGTCGACAAAATAGAACACCGCGTTGATAACCGTTTACCTTCCGATGAAGTCTGGTTTATTTATCAATATATTATTTCCTCCGGTATTGTCATGGAAGAACGTGCGGATAATCAGCCTGTTCGCCATCCATTTTCCAACGGAGAATCGCGCCAGATCACACGCGCGCTTATTCAGGCATTTTCCGATTTAATCAATATGGATTTAGGCACCGACAAACTGTTGCATGAAGGACTGCTTATTCACATCAAACCGTTGCTCAACCGATTAAAATATCAGATTCATATTCGTAATCCTTTATTAGAGGATATCAGGCAAGAATTTCAGGATATTTATCAAATGTCCCGTCAGGCAATGAATGAAGTCTGTGAGCAATTTCAATTAAAAACCATTGCCGATGATGAAATCGGCTACCTGACCATTCATTTCCAGGCCGCATTGGAGCGGCAAATCGCCCATAAGCGTATTCTGGTGGTCTGTTCCAGCGGCGTCGGCACCTCGCACCTGTTAAAGAGCCGTATTCTGAGAGCGTTTCCCGACTGGATTATTGTCGGCGTCGTCTCGGCCGGTAATATGGCGGCTTTTTGCCAGCAGGAAGATATTGAACTGATTATTTCCACCATTCATTTAGAAGAGCAGAAAATACCGATTGTTTATGTTTCGGCCTTTTTTAATGACGACGACATCAAACGGGTCACCGAAAAAGTCATCGCCAATAAATTGCATCAGGCCGCGCCTCAGTGTTCCTCAGCCGATCATTAATTTCCTTAAATTTACCGATGAGGTGTGATTAATGGATATCAACAAAATACTCAATCCCAACCGTGTGAAATTAAGCATGTCCGCAACCAATAAAGATGAGGCGATTAATGAATTAACCGAGCTGTTATATGCCGATGGCGCCATTACCAGCAAACAGGCGTTTATTCACGATGTGTGGTTACGCGAGGCCGAAGGCTCCACCGGGTTTGAAAACCATATTGCGATCCCGCATGGAAAATCCTCCGCCGTAAAACAAACCACGCTGGCTATCGGCCGCACCCGACAGGATATTCCCTGGGAAACGCTGGACGGCACTAAAGTCCGCTGCATTATTCTTTTTGCCGTGCGTCTGGAAGATCAGAACACGACACACATTCGCCTGCTGTCTCAGGTGGCCAGCGCGCTGGCCGACGATGAGGTGATCGCTCGACTGTTAAATGAAACCGATCCCCATAAGATTATTCGCCTGTTTAGTCAGTATGCCGAAACCGCCCCCGTAAACCCGACATAAGACGAGGCTCAAAATGAATATTGTTTGTGTTGCCGCCTGCACAGCGGGTATTGCGCATACCTATATCGCGCGCGAGAAATTAATCAAAGGCGCCAACGCCTTAAATTACGCAATTAAAGTGGAAACTCAGGGCACCATCGGTACAGAAAATGAATTAACGCCCGATGAAATTGCCGCGGCCGATGTCGTTATCCTGGCCGTCGATATCAAAATAAAAGGAGAGGAGCGATTCAAAGGTAAACCTATCGTCCGGGTAAAAACGGAAATTGTTATTAAATCTCCAGTCAAGTTTCTGGAAAAAGTCGCGAGTTCTTTAACGCGCGCCTGAATATTAATTTTCGGGGTAACGATGATGAACACCAGAACAAATACAGTTGGACAGGAAATAAAACGCCATCTCCTTACCGGTATTTCCTGGATGATTCCGCTAATTGTCGCCGCCGGTATTTGTATCGCGCTCGGTCAGGTGATTGGCGGCCCCAGCGTGGCGGAAAAAACCGGCAGCCTGGCATGGATGCTGAACCAGATTGGCGGCTGGGGCATGGGTCTGATCGTTCCCTTGATCAGCGCGGCCATTGCTTACTCGATCGCCGACCGCCCCGGTTTCGCGCCCGGCCTGATCGTCGGCTTTATCTGCGGCCAGATTCAGACCGGGTTTATCGGCGGTATCCTCGGCGGCTTTCTGGTCGGCTACACCGTACTGCTTCTGCGCCGCTATATTAAACTTCCCGTTTCCATGCAGGGCTTGATGCCCATCATGATCCTGCCGCTGCTCGGCACCATTATCGCGGGCTTGCTGATGATGACGTTTATCGGCCAGCCTATCGTCTGGCTACAAAAAGCGCTGATCCAACTGCTTGAATCCATGCAGGGCGGCTCGAAATTCCTGATGGGGGCGATTCTGGGGGCGATGGCGACATTTGACTTCGGCGGGCCGGTGAATAAAACCATGTCGCTGTTCGCCGACGGCATGCTGGTAGACGGTATTTACGGCCCGGAAGCCGTCAAATTTGTCGGTTCCATCATCCCACCCTTTGGCATCACGCTCTCTTTCCTGCTGACCCGCCACAAATACACCCGCGCGGAAAAAGAGGCGCTGAAAGCCGCATTCCCCATGGGAATCTGCATGATCACCGAAGGCGTGATCCCGATTGCCGCCCGCGACCTGATCCGGGTGGTAGCCAGTTGCGTCGTCGCCTCGGCCATCGCCGGCGGGCTGATTATGGTCTGGGGAGTGGAAGCGCCGGTGCCGCACGGCGGTATGTTTGTGGTTCCACTGTTTACCAGGCCGCTGATGTTCTGTCTGGCGTTGGGGATCGGTACGGTGATTTGCGGCGTGATGCTCTCGCTGCTCAAGAAACGCGTGACGCAGGCAGATGAAGAGTTTGACGATACCGACGATCACACCGTGCGTGATGAAGATATTAAGTTCACCCTCGAATGAAAGGAGCCGTTATGTATGCCCCGATGAAAGCCCTCATTGATGACGCGTATCAACGGCAGTATGCCGTGCTCGCCATTAACTGCTTCAACCTGGAGACGGCGCGAGCGGCGATCGCCGCCGCCGAACAACAACGCGCCCCGCTGATCCTCAATGTCTACCAGGGACACTGCCGGCATTTTCCGCCGCACCTCGCCGTGCCGCTGGTCAGCGCCCTGGCGCAGCAGGCCGCCGTTCCGGTTGCGTTGAGTCTGGATCATGGCAAAGCGTTCGATCTGATAGGCCAGTCATTCCGCGCCGGTTTTACCGGCCTGATGATCGATGCGTCCAGCCATCCGCTGGAGGAGAACATCCGTCAGACGCGGCAGGTGGTGCAAATGGCCGCCACCGCCGGGGTCTGCGTGGAAGGGGAACTCGGACATATCGCCGATGCGACGGTGTACGATCTTGACGACGCCGCCGTAAAGATGACGCAGGTGGAAGAGGTCACGCCCTTTATTCGTCAGACCGGCATCGATCTGCTCGCGGTATCGGTCGGCACCGCCCACGGGGTTTATCCGCCCGGCGTGACGCCCCGGATCGACTATGAGCGTCTCGATGCCCTGCATCGGGCGTCGCCGCTTCCGCTGGCGCTGCACGGCGGCAGCGGCACCAAAGCCGACGATATCCGCCGGGTAAGTCGTCACGGCGTGGCGAAAATCAATGTCGGCGCGGCAGTCTTTGAGGCGGGAAAAGCCACGTTACAGCAGGCGCTGCAACAGCATCCCGAGACTGAACTGGCGGATTTACTGGCCATGATGGAATCCGCCTGCCGGGAGGTGGTTTGCGACTATCTCAGTTGGTCCGGCGCAGCAAATCAAGCGTAACGGCCGATCGTCGCCCGTTTTCACCGCCCACCGTTTTATGTAAGACATATCAGTGAATCCTCACTGATACGGGGAAACGCTACCTATCGTCCACCATCAGGGGAGACAAAACATGTTGATTTCCATGCACGAAATGCTGAAACCCACCCGCGAACACCGTTTTGCCATCGGCGCGTTTAACGTCGCCGATAGCTGCTTTATCCGCGCCGTGGTGGAAGAGGCTGAATCAACCAACACACCCGCCATTATTTCCATACATCCCAGCGAGCTGGAATTTGTTACCGATACGTTCTTTGCCTATGTCCGCGAACGAACCCTGCGCAGCCCGGTGCCGTTTGTCATTCATCTCGACCACGGCGCTTCCATAGCGCACGTTCAGCGGGCGATTCAGTGCGGGTTTACCTCCGTCATGATTGACGGCTCGCTGCTGCCTTATGAAGAGAATGTGGCGCTGACGGCCGAAGTGGTCAAACTGGCGCACGCCGTCGGCGTTTCCGTTGAGGGGGAACTCGGCACCATTGGCGATACCGGCACCACGATAGAGGGCGGCGTCAGTAAAGTGATTTATACCGATCCTCAACAGGCGGAAGATTTCGTCGACCGGACAGGCGTTGATACGCTGGCGGTGGCAATCGGCACCGCGCACGGCATCTACCCGAAAGACCTGAAACCGGAGCTGCAAATGCATATCCTGCGTGACATCTCGCAACGGGTGTCTATCCCGCTGGTTCTGCACGGCGGCTCCGCCAACCCGGACGCCGAGATTGCCGAAGCCGTAACGCTCGGCGTGGGCAAGATCAACATCTCCAGCGATATGAAATACGCCTATTTTAAAAAAGCGCGTGAAATCCTCAGCCGTGAAACCTGGTGGGACCCCAATGCCATCTACCCGGAACCCATCAAGGCAGCCAAAAAGGTCATCCGCGATAAAATGGCGCTGTTCGGTTCGACGGGGAAAGCCAGTTTGTATTGATTCCACCGCCGGATAGCCCAAGACAGGGAGCTGCGGCTCCCTGAAACCTTGACGGAAACCCCTTACCCCGACTTGATTCTCCCTTCCGGGGCGATAAGGGGTTTCACCAGAAACACTGAAGAGTAATATTAATAATGCTAATTATTTTTAATAGTATATTTACAGCTTTCGTCCTGAAAAAATATTACCCATTACTGATATTGTTATTTTTTACCATTTCAACACATTGAATATTATTAATTTAATTATCAAAACTTGCTTGTTTTCTCTCACACCGCCTTGTTTTTTCAATCGCGACTATACTTCATTTTGCCTAATGATTTTACCTTGTATTGCAAGGCGTTGACAGATTGAAAATAACAGTTTCTAGAGGGGGTTGGTATGAGTATTCCGAATGATTTACAGGTGACAAAAAAAATATCTTGGGGAAGTATCATTGGCGGTGTAGTGACCGTGTTGGCCGTTTCATTATTACTTTCTACGCTCGGCACCGGTTTGGGGTTTGCGATTGTCGATCCGTTGTCTGACGAGCCAGTTAACGGGGTGGGAACTACCGTCCTGATCTGGTCCGCCTTGTCCATCATTGTCAGTCTGGCCGCAGGGGCATTTGTTGCCGGGCGGCTGGCGGCGGTTGATGGCTTGATTCATGGCTTTCTTGTCTGGGCAACGGCGCTGCTCGTGGCCGCTGTTTTAGGCAGCATGCTGCTTGGCGGCGCGTTGAAAGCCACCGGTAATGCGCTCGGATCACTGGCATCATTAACGGGCAGCGTCATTTCTGGTGCGGGTTCCACCCTCGGGGGCGGGATGCAAAGCCTGACCAATCTGGGCGGCAAGGCGTTTGATGGCCTTGATCTCAATACGACGCTACAGCCTGAACAAATGACCAATGAAGTGGCGGAGGCATTGCGCAACAGCGACATTGAGTCATTGCATCCAGACTATATGCAAAAACAGTTGGAAGGTGCGAAAACCGAGATCGGCGAAGCGATAAAAGCCATGGCGGTCAACCCGGATAACAGCGACGCGATTGTACAAAGTTTGCTCGGCAAACTGAAAAAGCGTGGTGAAGCCCTAGCACAAGACGTCGACCGTAATAGCTTGACCAAAGCGCTGTCAGAAAACACGTCCATGACCCAGGAAGAAGTGAATCAAACCGTTGATAATCTGATTGAAGCCAAGAATAAAACCGCCCGGTTGGTCAACCAGCGGCTGAATGATGTCGGAGCCCGCATTGAGCAAGCCAAACAGCAGTATACCGAACTGAAACAAAAAGCCCGCGAACAAGCGGCCGCCGCCGCGTCTGCCGCCGCACAAGCCGGGTTTTGGTCGTTCTTTGCCCTGCTGATCGGCGCCATTGTGAGCGTAATGGCCGGACTATGGGGCGTTAAAACCCATAGCAAATACCGCTCCATTGAGCATTAATGCGTCTATGTTGAAAAGCTAAATCTGTTCGAGATCGCCGCAGTAAACACAGGCTCCAGCAATGGAGCCTGTGTTTTTATGGTCATTCCCTTCGCTATTCACCCGCGCATTACCGGCCGATCACCTCTCGCCTAAAACCTTTTATTAAGAATTATTCATCATCATCACACGTTATTGCGGTCATAAATGATAATGCTTAACATTATGATAATACTTATCATTACCCTACCAGTTATAATGTTATTGCTCATTTTTCCGCCACCGCCATTGATTGCCAGCGCGTCTATCGACACCACTGGCAGGATAGCCCTATAGAAAAGAGTATCATCATGTTAATTAACAATAAGTTAAATAAAATTCTTCTCACCGGGATATTAACGGGCATTGCGTTAAACAACGCCGTCGCCGACACAGTCTCGGTTTCACCGGCCGGTAAGAGTGACAATGGCGCCGCCGATGCGAAAGATCAGGCGGCGTCGACCAGTAAAACCGAGCCAACAGGTGAAGTAATGACCGTTCTCTCGCCTAAAATCGAGAAAGAAGCGGGTTCGTCAGTGACTCTGACTGCTGAAGAAATGCAGAAAAACGGCGCTAATGATTTCGGCACCATTATGCGCTACCAACCGCTGATCGGCGCAACGGGGAGCAGCGGCGGCGCCAACACTGGTAAAAGCGGATATTCCGGGGATCGCGGCGGCTACACCGGCTATAACATCCGCGGGCTGGAAGCCAACCGTGTCTCCATCGACGTGGACGGCATCGCCCAACCCAACGCCACCGGGCGCAGTTATGCCGGTCGCGCTGGCTCCAACACCTTCGGCATCGGTCGAGACTATATCGATCCTTATCTGTATGGCTCGGTGGGTATCGAATCCGGCGCCACCGCCGTATCCAATAGCAACCACGCGCTGGGCGGCTCGGTTTCGTTTCGCCCCAAATCCGCCGACGATTACCTCTCCCCCGAAAAATCGAGCTACTTCGGCTACCAGAGCGGCTATGACTCATCCAATCGTAGCTGGCACAACGGCGTCACCGTTGCTGGCGGCGACGAAACGCTGCGCGGCCTGATCGCGGTCAGCCGCCGCGACGGTCAGGAAACGGAAAACAACAGCGGCACCCTTGATGCCTATCCCGCCAACTGGCACTCCAATGCTGTTCTGGCATCAGGGATCTGGCAGCCCAACAGCGAACACATGTTCACCGGTACGCTGGATTATTACCATAAAACCAACCACACCAACTTTGACTACTGGGGCTCCGGCAGCAGCACGATTTACGGCAAGGCGCAGCAGAGCAGCCAGACCCGCCGTTGGAGCGCCAGCCTGAAAGATCGCTGGACGCCGACCAACAATCCGCTGGTGGACTTAGTGGATACCCGGCTGTTTTATCAACAAACCGAGGCGCACGATAATACATCAGCACCAGCATCAGGCTCAGGTTTCCTCGCTGCCCCGGCTCACCTTATCTACTCTGATTACGATGTGAAAACTTACGGTATTGAAACCCAGATGGCCAAAAGCTGGCGCTTTCATGCATTCAGTTGGGGATTCAACGCCAGCGAGTCCAGGAGCGAGCGTCCATACCGGCAGGATCCCTTGCTGACATCATTTAACGATCTGTCAAAACCCGAGGCCGATAGCCGCAGCTACATGCTGGGCGGTTTTGTGCAGGATAAAATGACCTGGAATCTGAGCGGGCACGACTTTTCCGTGGTGCCGGCCGTGCGCGTGGCTTATCAGAACAGCAAGCCGACCAACTTATCCAATATGACCGGCGACGGCAGCGTTATCGACACCTCTGACGTCGAGACGCTCTATGGCAGTTTCAGCGATACTCAGGTGCTGCCGTCTCTGAGCTTCCTTTACGATATCACTCCGCAACTGACCACTTATCTGCAATACAAACGCGGCGCACAGTTCCCCAACGCCAGCCAGTTGTACGGTTCCTACAACTTGCCGTCAAACTGGATGGGTTCTTCACAATACGCGCTGATTGGCAATTCCGATTTGGATACCGAAACCAGCGACAACGTCGAATGGGGTCTTAAAGGCGAAGCGGTAAAGGGAGTTACGCTTAACACCGCCGTGTTCTACAACAGTTATAAAAATTTTATCGATTATACGCGTTATCAACGCACGGCTAACCCGGATAAATTCACCAACGTACCGAGCAATATCGGAACCATTTATCAGGCGGAGAACCGTGATAAAGCTTATATCTACGGCGGTGAAATTAGCGCCAAATTCGACTTCGGCACCTGGTTTGAACAAGCCGACGGTCTGAGCACCCGTCTGGCTTTCGGTTACGCGGAAGGGCAATCAAAATCACGCTATTCGGGCGACAAATACGTCGATCTCGACAGCGTCCCGCCGATGAGAGCGGTGGTGGGGGTGGCTTATGACGATCCAGATCTGCGTTACGGCGCCGCGCTGACCGCCACCTTTAATAAAGGCAAACAAGCCTCCTCAACCGGCCGGCAGAGTTACAACAACAGCGGCGGCGCGATTGCGGACTCCGCCACCCAGTATATGCGCGTTCCCGGTTATGGCCTGCTGGATTTGAGCGCCTACTACCGCGTCACCAAAAATGTGAAGCTGAGCGGCGGCATTTACAACATCACCGATCGCAAATACTGGGATTACCTGAGCAGCCGCAATCTGGAAAGCTCAACCAACCAGGATCTGTACGATCAGGCGCTGTCAGTCGCACCCGGCCGCACCTTCCAGCTTGGCGTCAATGTGGATTTTTAAGAATAAATAACATGGAAACGCTTTAAAAAGCTCGTTTGAACGAGTCAGGATAAGAGCGCGGCAGCGCGCGCTTATCCCATTTGTTACTGAAATGCCGACAGGCGAACTGGCGTCAGACCTCGATTTCCGCCCGGTCGCCCTTCTCTTGCAGCCAGTTGCGGCGATCTTCGGCACGCTTTTTCGCCAGCAGCATATCCATCATCGCCATGGTCTGATCGATATCGTCGTCATTAATGGTCAACTGCACCAGACGGCGGGTATTTGGATCAAGCGTGGTTTCACGTAACTGCAACGGGTTCATTTCACCCAGACCTTTAAAGCGCTGTACGTTGGGCTTGCCTTTTTTACGTCTGAGCTGCTCCAGAACGCCTGCTTTTTCCTCTTCATCCAGGGCGTAATAAACGTCTTTCCCCAGATCGATACGGTACAGCGGCGGCATCGCCACATAGACATGCCCGCCACGCACCAGCGCGCGAAAATGACGGACAAACAGGGCGCACAGCAGCGTGGCGATGTGTAAACCATCGGAGTCCGCATCCGCCAGAATGCAAATCTTGCCGTAACGAAGCTGGCTGAGATCGTCACTGTCGGGATCGATGCCGATCGCCACTGAAATATCGTGCACCTCCTGAGAGGCCAACACTTCATCGGAAGACACTTCCCAGGTATTCAGGATCTTACCTTTCAGCGGCATGATCGCCTGAAACTCACGCTCCCGCGCCTGTTTCGCCGATCCGCCCGCGGAATCCCCTTCCACCAGAAACAGTTCGGTGCGATTCAGATCCTGCGAGGTGCAATCCGCCAGCTTACCGGGCAACGCCGGGCCGCTGGTCAGTTTTTTACGCACCACCTTTTTGGCGGCCCGCATCCGGCGCTGAGCGCTGGCAATCGCCAACTCTGCCAGTTGTTCCGCTGCCTTTATGTTCTGATTCAGCCACAGACTGAAAGCATCTTTCACCACGCCGGAAACGAACGCGGCGCACTGGCGGGAAGACAGGCGTTCTTTGGTCTGCCCGGCGAACTGCGGTTCCTGCATTTTTACCGACAGCACATAAGCGCAGCGTTCCCAGATATCGTCTGCGCTCAGTTTGACGCCGCGCGGCAGAATATTACGGAATTCGCAAAACTCACGCATGGCATCCAGCAATCCCTGACGCAGTCCGTTAACGTGCGTTCCCCCCATCGGCGTGGGGATCAGGTTAACGTAGCTTTCGGTCAGCAGATCGCCGCCTTCCGGCAGCCACAGCAGCGCCCAGTCCACCGCTTCGGTATCCCCGACGATGGCGCCCAGAAACGGTTTTTCCGGCAGGGTAATCAGGCCGTCCACCGCTTCACACAGGTAATCGTTCAGACCATCCTGATAGCACCAGCGCTGTTCGGTATTGTTGACCTTGTCTTTAAAGATAATTTCTACGCCGGGGCACAACACCGCTTTGGCTTTCAGTAAGTGCGTCAACCGCGATACCGAAAAGCGCGCACTATCGAAAAATTTCTCATCCGGCCAGAAATGGACGCGCGTGCCGGTGTTACGACGACCGCAGGTTCCCGTTACGGTGAGATCCTGCACTTTATCGCCGTTTTCAAACGCCATGTCGTAGACCTGTCCGTCACGTCGTACCGTCACTTCCACCCGTGAAGACAAGGCGTTAACCACAGAAATGCCTACTCCGTGCAAACCGCCGGAAAACTGATAGTTTTTGTTGGAGAACTTACCGCCGGCATGTAACCGGCACAGGATCAACTCAACGGCCGGGACGCCTTCTTCCGGGTGGATATCCACCGGCATACCGCGACCGTCATCAATGACTTCCAGTGACTGATCATCGTGCAGAATCACATCGATACGGCGCGCGTGTCCCGCCAATGCCTCATCGACGCTGTTATCTATGACCTCTTGCCCCAGATGATTGGGACGCGAGGTATCGGTATACATCCCCGGACGACGGCGTACCGGTTCCAGTCCGCTGAGTACTTCAATCGCATCAGCGTTATAACTTGATTGAGTCATGGTTTGAATGAATTCTTTGTTTTAAACGAATTGTTTTAAATGAAATCAGCGGTGATCAGTCTGTCGTAAGACCCAGAAAATTCACTATGGGTGCAAAAAAGCGCTCAAATCCGACAAAGGCATGATTGCCCCCCGACTCCACTGTTTGGCGACAGGCCGTGTAAAAGGCGACCGCCTGGCGATAGTCCAGGACCTCATCGCCGATCTGAAGCAGCAGCCATAGCAAATCTGGCGCTTCCAGCGGCTCGACCTGCATAACCTTCAGCTCGTGAACGTGCCGTGACTCTAGCACATATTGCTCACCCGTGTAGGGGTTCTGATTAGCGCCCAAATAGTCGAGCAGCAGTTCATACGGTCTGACGGCCGGATTCACCACCACCGCGGGCAGGATAAAGCACTGGGACAACCAGGTTGCATAGTAGCCACCGAGAGAGGAGCCAACAATACCGAGCGGACGACCGCAGTGCTCCATCACCAGCGATTCCATCATCTCGGCCGCTTGCGCCGGGTAAGGCGGCAATTGAGGAACCAGCATGCGGATTTCAGGATGCTGGTCTGCCAGCCAGCTTTTCAGCGCGGTGGCTTTCGCCGAGTGAGAGGTGCTGTTGAAACCGTGAAGGTAGAGTAAGGTGGGCATCAATAACCTTCCGAATCCATATCCGGCAGGAAGTCGCTTCCCGACAGACGAAACACCTCGGTTTCCAGTCGGCCGTCCGGCATCAAGTCCAGATAACGCCAGCCCGGTGCGACATCATCAATCGTAAAATTGGTGCAGTGCGGTTTGAATTGCACACAGGTGGACGGCGTTGCCAGCAGACGACGACCATGCCAGTCGAGATCCATTTCCTGATGAATATGTCCGCACAGGATCGTGTTCACCCGCGGGTAGCGGGTCAGTACCGCCGCCAGATTATGCGCATTGCGCAAACTGTGCTGGTCAAGCCAGGTACAGCCGCAAGACGAGGGATGATGGTGGAGTAAAAGCAGGGTAAAGCGATCCGACTGATTTTTCAGGCAACGTTCCAGCCATTCCAGTTGATAATCGCTCAGTTCGCCATGCGGCACGCCGGATACCTGACTATCCAGCAGGACTATCTGCCATTTATCACCGACCAACACATGTTTGGACGGCGCAATGCCCTCCTCGGCCAGCGCATCCACCATCGCGGGCTGGAAATCATGATTGCCAGGCAGCCACACACAGGGGGCGGGTAATTGCCGAATGCCGCGGGAAAAGTGGTGATAGGCCGCCAGAGAATGATCCTGCGCCAAGTCGCCTGTCGCGACGATCAAATCAAACGCCTCCCGCCGGGCTTTTATCGCATCCAATACCGCGTGGTAACTACGATAGGTGTTAATACCGAGCAATGTTTCATGCTCGCCGGCAAAAAGGTGGGTATCTGTTATTTGTAAAATCCTGACTCTGGCCCCACTCGCCACAGGAAGTGTCAACAGGCTTTCCAAATGATGGTGTCCTTGGTTACTTCAATCTGTCTAACAAACCGGAATCGACATTGAACCATACGCCAAACAATATTTTAGCCAATCAGCAAGAAACTGATTAATTTGATGCTTTTCGTCACGTTGATGCAGCTTTTTATTCGGGTAATCATAGCGTGCTTTGAAACGGAAGATCTGCTGACTGGCACACACTTCCGCAACCCGCGCGTCATGATACAGTCTGACCGTCATCATCGGCAGGCTCCAGTAGCTTACCGCGGGCGCGGTCTGCTTAATTTCAACCAATGAGGTATAGCGGGTAGACTCAAGAATCGTTAAGCGATAGACGGCATGATCGACATGATAGACCGCGGTTTCACCGACTTCGTCAATTCGGGGCAGCAAACGCCGCAGTTGCATGAAATTGGTTTCGCATAGTCTCATCATCGCCGGGAAATCCGGGGTATAGCGCTTCATAAATTCAATCCACCCACGCGTTTCTCAGTTTCTCATGGTGCAACGCCAACCATTGCAAGGCAATGACAGAGGCTGCGTTATCAATAATCCCTTGCTCAACCCATTGATAGCTTTGTTCGCGGCTGACAACATGCACGCGAATATCTTCATTTTCTTCCGCCAGACCGTGAATGCCGGCCGCAGTCCGGGTATCCACTTCGCCTACCATAACAGCCAACCGTTCACTGGTGCCACCGGGACTGGCAAGATAATCGACTATCGGCTGGCAGCGCCCTACCGTTAACCCCGCTTCCTCCTGGGCTTCACGCCGGGCGACCTCTTCCAGACTCTCCCCCGGTTCAATCATGCCGGCCACCAGTTCAAACAGCCAGGGGGAAACGCTGGTATCATAGGCGGCGATACGGATCTGCTCGATCAATACCACTTCGTCTCGTACCGGATCATAAGGTAGCAGGACAACCGCATGACCGCGTTCAAAAACTTCGCGGCTGACTTCATCACTCATTTCTCCATTAAACAAACGGTGACGAAAACGATAGCGCACCAGTGAAAAAAAACCGTTGTAAAGCGTTTCGCGTGCAATAATTTCTACATCATCTTTCGTGAAAGTAACCGGACCAGAAACGGAAGCGCCCATGACTAAACTCCTATAACGAGTATTGATGGAATCCGGTATTGTATGATGGAAACCCCTGTCATTATACTCGTCGTTGTTTTTGATAGATTTGTTTTTGACAGATTTGTTTGTGGTAGATTTATGTACACTCAGCCCTTGTTCCAGCGGGGAATGATGATTACGGGCGTTCTGTGACGGTGACGTTTATCCTGTAAGGCAGAACAATTCCGTAGCGTTCAGGCCCGGATCGTCAATAACATCAGCCGGTTCGGTGCGCGTCCACTGAAAGATGGCACGTTCAGCTACCTTATCCTATTGGCTGATTCTGGTAGAATCGACAATTATTTGTCCATAGATAGCGCTAACATAGCGACATTGCTGCACAACAAGGAATGCAAATGAAGAAATTGCTCCCTCTTCTTATCGGCTTGAGTCTGGGCGGTTTTAGTATTACGGTCCAGGCGGAAAATTTGTTACAGGTTTATCAGCAAGCAAAAAACACCAACCCGGATTTACGCAGCAGTGCCGCCGTTCGCGATGCCGCGTTTGAAAAGATCAATGAGGCGCGCGGCCCATTATTGCCACAGTTGGGGCTGGGCGCGGATTATACCTATAACAATGGTTATCGTGATAACAGCGGCGTAAACAGCCATGAGAAAAGCGCATCATTGCAGTTGACTCAAACCCTGTTCGACATGTCTAAATGGCGTGCGCTGACGCTACAGGAAAAACAAGCGGGCATTGAAGATGTGACTTACCAAAGCGAACAGCAGACCCTGATTCTGAACACGGCGACCGCCTACTTCAATGTCCTGCGCGCCATTGATTCGCTATCCTACATCAACGCACAGAAACAGGCGATTTACCGCCAGTTGGATCAGACCACTCAGCGCTTCAACGTCGGTCTGGTCGCCATTACCGATGTACAGAACGCCCGCGCGCAATACGACAGCGTATTGGCCAATGAAGTGCTGGCGCGGAACACGCTGGATAATGCCCTGGAATCTCTGCGTCAGGTAACCGGGAATTTCTACCCGCAGTTGGCCGGACTAAACATAGAACGCTTCTCCACCCAGAAGCCGGGAATGGTCAATAACCTGCTGAAAGAAGCAGAGAGCCGTAACCTGACGCTGTTATCCGCACGCTTGAGTCAGGATCTGGCGCGTGAGCAAATTCGTTCAGCGCAATCTGGACATCTGCCGACGCTGGATCTGACCGCATCTACCAGCGTGAGCAATACGGACTATAACGCCCGTAACGCGTCGCGAGACACGGACGTAGGTCAAAACCAGGTTGGCATCAACTTTACGCTGCCTCTCTACAGCGGTGGCACCACCAGCTCTCAGGTGAAACAGGCCCAGTACAACTTTGTCAGCGCTGGCGAACTGCTGGAAAGCGCTCATCGCTCCGTGATTCAGACCGTGCGCTCATCGTTTAACAACATTTCCGCCTCTATCAGCAGCATCAACGCTTACAAACAGGCGGAAGTATCCGCGCAAAGCTCGCTGGATGCGATGGAAGCCGGTTATCAGGTCGGCACCCGCACGATTGTCGACGTGCTGGACGCCACCACCACGCTGTATGAAGCCAAACAGCAACTTTCCAGCGCGCGCTACGATTACCTGATCAATCAGTTAAACATTAAATCGGCGCTGGGTACGCTGAATGAAAACGACCTTCAGGCGCTGAACGCCGCGTTGGGCCAGTCGGTTTCAACCACGCCGCCGGTCACCGACGACAACCGCGGCGCGCCGCTCGCCAATACCACTACCGCATCGGCGGCGCCGCTTCAGTAATCATTTTGGTTTAGGGGGGGGGGAACGCAGGTGTTTCCCCTTTTTATTGCCGGCCACCGCAAGTGGCGTAGAAAATCATTTCCCGCTTTTTTTACCCCCTTCGTGAGATAAAGCGAAGCGCTGCACAACTAAATGTATAGCAACGTAAAGAGTCGCTCGGTTAGCGTCTTTGGCGCTTTAAATTCCATCTGCCTTCCCCTATTCTTAGCGCACAATATTAGTTATTCGGCAGGATGCCTTTTCTCTGGGATTGACACGATGAAACGTACTAAAGACATTAATCAGGAAACCTTCCGTAAAGGATGGCGAACCTACCGCCTTGCTCCCGTCGCTTTGGCGGTCAGCGCCGTCTTTGTCCTGTCCGGTTGTGAACAGGCTGACGAAACAGTTTCTCTGTATCAGAACGCCGACGACTGTTCCGCCGCCAACCCCTCGATGAGCGAGCAATGTACCACGGCTTACAATAACGCCCTGAAAGAAGCAGAGAAAACGGCGCCTAAATATGCGACCCGCGAAGACTGCGTCGCCGAGTTTGGCGAGGCCCAGTGTACGCAGACTCAGGCGCCGGCACAGTCGGGTATGGCTGCGGAATCCCAACAGAGCGGCAGCTTCTGGATGCCGCTGATGGCCGGTTACATGATGGGCCGAATGATGGGCGGTGGCGCGGGCTATGCGCAGCAACCGCTGTTTACCTCAAAATCGCCGACTAGCCCGGCAAACGGCAAATTCGTCGATGCAACCGGCAAGAACTACGGTAACGCCGCCACTGGCCGCACCATCAACGTACCGAAAACCGCACTGGCACCCAAACCGGCAACAACCTCAACCGTTACACGTGGCGGCTTCGGCGAAACCGTCGCCAAACAGACCAGCATGCAGCGCAGCAGCGCCAGTTCCAGTTCCAGAGCTCCCCGTAGTTTGGGTGGCTAAGGACATATTTGATGAAACGGATAGAAATTCAAGAACGTCCAGACTGGCGCGAAAAGGCGACCGAATTCGGCTTCCACTTTCACACCTTGTACGGGGAACCCTACTGGTGTGAAGAAGCCTATTACCAGTTTACGCTCGCTCAAATCGAAGAGATCGAAGACACAACGGCCGAATTGCATCAGATGTGTTTGCAAGTGGTGGATAAAGTCGTTAACAGCGAACAACTGCTGACGAAATTCCGCATTCCCAAGCATACCTGGGATTTTGTCAGAACGTCGTGGCGTACCCATCAGCCGTCGCTTTATTCCCGCCTCGATTTGGCTTATGACGGTAAGACGCCTGCCAAACTGCTGGAAAATAATGCCGATACGCCGACCTCGCTCTATGAATCCGCGTTTTTCCAATGGCTGTGGCTGGAAGATCAGATGCAGTCAGGGCAACTGCCTTCAACTGCCGATCAGTACAATGGCATTCAGGAAAAGCTGATCGAACGTTTCGAAGATCTGAGGCTGAATCATGGCTTCGGGCTGGTGCATTTTGCCTGCTGCCAAGATACGGAAGAAGACCGCGGTACGGTGCAATATCTCCAGGATTGCGCGCTGGAAGCTGGGTTGCCAGGCGAATTTCTGTACATGGAAGAAATCGGCCTTGGTGAGAAAGGCCAGTTTACCGATCTGGAAAATCAGGTTATCAGCAACCTGTTCAAGCTGTATCCGTGGGAATTCATGCTGCGCGAAATGTTCTCCACCAAGTTGGAAGATGCTGGCGTTCGCTGGCTGGAGCCTGCCTGGAAGATCATTATTTCCAATAAAGCACTGCTGCCGATGCTGTGGGAGATGTTCCCGAATCACCCTAACCTGCTTCCCGCCTATTTTGCCGAAGACGATCACCCTGTAATGGAAAACTACGTTATCAAGCCGTTGTTTTCCCGTGAAGGCGCCAACATCCAAATCGTGGAAAACGGGAAAGAAATCGCCTCGGTGGGAGGACCATACGGTGAAGAAGGCAAAATTATCCAGCAGTATCACCCTCTGCCGAAATTCGGCGACAGCTACACCCTGATCGGCAGTTGGCTGGTCAATGACCAGCCTTGTGGTATCGGCATGCGCGAAGATCGTCAACTGATCACGCAGGACCTGTCCCGCTTTTACCCGCATATCATTCTGGACTGATTTAGAGGCTCTGCATGAAAAGGGCGCGTCGTTAACCCGCGTCCTTTACGCCGACAGGCGTTTACCCCACTTGCACCGACAGCATACTCAGCGATCCCATTTCAATGCCTTCAACCGGAATAGTGATGGCCTCTTTGCCATCCCAACTCCCCAGGGCGTAGAGCAACGGCAGAAAGTGATCCGGTGTCGGATTGGACAACACGGCGCCTTCGTGCTGCATAAAGTCTATCAGCGGATGGTTATCGCCCTGATAGGTCAGGTTATCCCGCACAAACTGATTGAATGACGTCGCCCACGGATAAGCATCCGCATCGCCGTCCCATTTGATCATGCGCAGGTTATGCACGACGTTGCCGCTGGCAACGATCATGAAGCCTTCATCGCGCAATGCGGCCAGCTTGCGCCCCAGCTCATAATGGTAAGCCGCAGGCTGGGTGCCATCCACACTAAGCTGTACCACCGGGATATCCGCATTGGGATACATTTTTATCAATACGCCCCAGGCGCCATGATCCAATCCCCATTGGCTCTGATCGGCGGCGACGGGATACGGTGCCAGCGCCTGCTGGATTCTCGCTGCCAGTTCTGGCGAACCGGGAGCGGGATACTTTGTGTCAAACAGTGCCTGAGGGAAACCACCGAAATCATGGATGGTTCTCGGTTTCTCCATCGCTGTCACGGCCGTACCGCGCGTGTACCAATGGGCTGAAACGGCAACGATGGCTTTTGGCCGCGGCAATGATTCGCCCAGCGCCTGCCATGCTTTGGTATAGGGATTGTTCGCCAACACGTTCATCGGGCTACCATGGCCGAGGAACAGAGCGGGCATCCGGGAAGCGTTGTTCATAAGAATATCCTCAGAAAAAAGATGTCGGCGTTACGCCGTAGCGCACTATGGCAACGACTTTACACCCATTGAACTGCCGAGAAAGCCGGATATCGATGATGAAGAGATTCAATAAATTTGAAGGGATGGAGAAAGTAAAAAAACCACCTTTTTGAAGAGGTGGTTTTTTACAAAAGAGTTGGAGTCGACCGTTAAGCCGGGTTCTGTCGTGGACAGTCATTCATCTAGGCCAGCAATCACTCACTGGCTCAAGCAGCCTACCCGGGTTCAGTACGGGCCGTACCATGCGAACCCCTATTTGGCCTTGCTCCGGGTGGAGTTTACCGTGCCGCGAACTGTTGCCAGCCGCGCGGTGCGCTCTTACCGCACCCTTTCACCCTTACCTGTACCCGCGTAGAGCGGGCCATCGGCGGTTTGCTCTCTGTTGCACTGGTCGTAGGCTTGCGCCTCCCAGGCGTTACCTGGCACCCTGCCCTATGGAGCCCGGACTTTCCTCCCCTCCACCAGCCACACCCCTGATAGGGACGGCGATGAAGCGGCGACTGTCTGGTCAACTCCGGCGCGGATAATAGGACAAATTGTCCTACTTGTCATCCTCTGATTCACCGCTGTCACCCTCTTGATCCAGCGCATAGCGATAAAGCGCGTTTTTCTTCACGCCATGAATTTCCGCCGCCAGCGCCGCGGCTTTTTTCAATGGCAGTTCCGTACGCAACAAACAGAGCGTATGCAAGGCCGCTGCCGGCAACGCGTTTTCATCCGCCTGGTGGCCTTCGACGATTAGCACCATTTCGCCCTTTCGGCGATTTTCATCTTGCTTCACCCAGGCCAGCAGCTCTCCCACCGGCGCCCCCTGGATCGACTCCCAGGTTTTGGTGATTTCCCGCGCCAGTACCACATAGCGCCGCGCGCCCATGACCTCGACCATGTCCTGTAGGCTATCGAGCAGCCGGTGCGTTGATTCGTAAAAAATCAGCGTCCGCGGTTCTTCCAGCCGTTCGCGCAGCGCATCTTTTCGCGCTTTGGTTCTGGCGGGCAGAAAACCTTCATAGCAAAAACGATCGGAGGGCAGTCCCGCCGCCGACAGCGCGGCAATGGCCGCACAAGCGCCCGGCAAGGGGACAACGCGGATACCGGCTTCACGGCAGCGCCTTACCAGATGATAGCCGGGGTCGTTAATCAGCGGCGTCCCCGCGTCGGAAACCAGTGCAATGCTTTGTCCAGACTGCAATTTCGCCAGCAATGTGTCTGCTTTCTGCTGTTCATTGTGATCGTGCAATGCGAACAGCCGCGCATTAATGGCAAAATGTTGTAACAGCAGGCCGGTATGACGGGTATCCTCAGCGGCAATCAAATCAACACGCTGCAACACCGCCAACGCACGCTGAGTGATATCGCCCAGATTGCCGATCGGCGTAGGGACAATGTAGAGGGTTGATGCAGAAATGTCTGCTTGTTGGTCGTGATTCATTGTTTCATCCGGGTTGCCGATTTAATATTGAGCATCTTTATAAAAAACCACTGGATACAGTATGCTTTCCTTTCATTTCGTCCGTACCCAGGCAGGGCGCGTTATCCCTGTTTTGTTAGCGGCATTGTTTCTTGCGGGCTGTCCAAGTCAGGCGCCGCAAAGCCCGCCGCCCGAGGTTAAAGGCAGAGCCGATGCCTCATCTGATTATTATCTGCAACAGATGCAGCAGAGCAGCGATGATAACAAGGCTAGCTGGCAATTACTTGCGATTCGTTCTCTCATACAGGAAGGCAAAGTACCTCAGGCTAGCCAGCTGTTTAACGCATTGCCGGAGAACTTAAGCGATGCGCAAAAACGCGAACATCAATTGCTCCACGCGGAACTGTCCGACGCACAGAACAACCCGGACGCGGCGAATGCGGCCCTGAGCCAGTTGGACGTCAACGCGCTCAGCGAACAGCAGCAACGCCGCTACTATCAGGCGCAGATTAACGCCAGTCAGGGACGCCCCTCTATCACGCTGCTGCGCGCCTATATTGCTCTGGAGCCGATGCTGCAAGGTAACGCGCATCAGTCGAATCTCGATCAGACCTGGCAGGCGCTGACGCAAATGAGTCCGCAGGAATCGGGATCATTATTGATCAATGCCAATGAGAACACGCTGGCCGGCTGGGTGGATCTGCTGAATACTTTTCAGACTAACCGCCAATCCCCGGATCAGTTAAAAGCGGCGATATTGGACTGGCAAACCCGCTATCCACATCATCCAGCCGCGAAAACACTGCCGAAGCAGTTGGATCAGCTCATTAACTCCCAGCAGGCCGCCGTTAACAGCATCGCTCTGCTGCTGCCGCTAAACGGTCAGGCGCAAGTTTTTGCCAACGCCATCCAGCAGGGATTCAATGCCGCGAAAAACGGTCAGGCGACAATGGCCGCCGCCGCGCCCGCCGACCTGCCACTCACGGACGATCAGACAGGAGAACCTGATTCAGATGCCGCCGTCGCGGAGAGCCTGGACACACCGCAACCGCCTGAATACAGCGAGCAGATTACCCCTGAAACCAGCCCTGCTCCGGTTGACCAGCAGGCTTCAGTCAATCAGGTCAGTTCGCTGCCAGTGAAAGTCTACGACACCTCCTCGCAACCGCTGGCAAACATACTGGCGCAAGCACAGCAGGACGGCGCCTCGCTGGTCATCGGGCCGTTGCTGAAAAACGAAGTGGAACAGCTAGCCGACCAACAATCTCCCCTCAACATTCTGGCGCTTAACCAGCCGGAACATGTGCAATACACCCCCAATATTTGCTATTTCGCGTTGTCGCCGGAAGATGAAGCCCGTGATGCCGCGAAATTTATTCAGCAGCAGGGCAAGCAACAACCATTGCTGCTGGTGCCGCGCGGCAATTTGGGCGACCGTATCGTCAACGCTTTTGCTCAGGCATGGACTGAACAAGGTGGCGGCGGCTTGTTGCAGCAACGCTTTGGCAACGTGTCTGAATTAAAACAAGCCATCAATAGCGGCGCCGGATTAAGCCTGAGCGGTCAGCCCGTCAATACTGAGCCTGACCAGACTCAACCGGGGACGACCGTTGCCGGTTTGACCATCCCCGCACAGGTACAGCCAACGGTGAGTTCCTCCACCAGCGCTAATATCGATGCGGTGTACATCATCGCAACACCGGACGAGCTGGCGCTGATCAAACCGATGATCGATATGCGCACCTCATCGCGTTCGCGTCCGGCGCTGTATGCCAGCTCACGCAGTTTCCAGGCGGGTAGCGGCCCTGATTTCCGTCTTGAAATGGAAGGGTTGCAATTCAGCGACATTCCGCTGCTGACAGGCGCAAACCCTGCACTGATGCAACAGGTGAGCAGTCAGTTCAAAAACGACTACTCATTGGTTCGCCTGTATGCGATGGGAATGGATGCCTGGACTCTCGCCAACCATTTTGGTGAAATGCGCCAGATTCCAGGCCAGCAGATCGCCGGCGCCACCGGTATATTGAGCGCCACACAAGATTGCACCATCAATCGTCAACTGACCTGGCTGCAATATCGTCAGGGACAACTGGTGCCAGCATCCTGAACCGGCGCGCGACAGGCGCCCGTTATGAGCAGCAGGCCCGGCGCTATCTTGAACGCGCCGGCTTAACCTTCGCCGCGGCCAATATCACGTTGCGCGGCGGCGAGCTTGATTTAGTGATGCGCGACCAGCAAACCTGGGTATTTGTGGAAGTGCGATATCGACGAAACGCGGACTTCGGCGGCGCGGCGGCCAGCGTTACCTATCGTAAACGGCAACGGCTGCTGCACGCCGCCGCCGTCTGGCTTGCTCAGCATGGCGCCAGCTTTGATACGGTGGACTGTCGTTTCGATGTGCTGGCGATTACCGGCGATCAGTTTACCTGGCTCCCTAACGCCTTTAATGCCCAGGGATGAAACGCGCTTCATGGACTTCAATTAAAGTAGGTTAATTCAACGTGCTGGATAGAATAAAAGTTTGTTTTACCGAGAGCATTCAAACGCAGATCGCTGCCGCAGAAGCCTTGCCCGACGCCATTTCCCGCGGCGCCGTCGCCTTGGTGCAGTGTCTGCTGAACGGCAACAAAATTCTGAGCTGTGGCAACGGAACATCAGCAGCCAACTCGCAGCATTTTGCCGCAAGCATGATCAATCGCTTTGAAGCTGAGCGCCCCAGTTTGCCGGCCATTGCACTTAATGCTGATAACGTGGTCTTAACTGCGATAGCTAACGATCGATTACATGAAGAGGTCTATGCAAAACAGGTCCGGGCGCTGGGACAAGCTGGCGATGTGTTACTGGCGATCTCGACGCGCGGCAATAGCCGCGACATCGTCAAAGCCGTGGAAGCGGCGGTAACCAGAGATATGAACATCGTCGCGCTAACCGGTTATGATGGCGGTGAACTGGCCGGACTGCTTGGTCCACAGGATGTGGAAATTCGCATCCCTTCGCACCGCAGCGCCCGTATTCAGGAAATGCACATGCTGACCGTTAACTGCCTGTGCGATTTAATTGATAACACCCTTTTTCCACACCAGAACGATTGAGGAGCACTACATGAGGATAAGTTCTGCATTTGCCGTGTTGGCTATCGCCCTGCTGCTACAAGGCTGTGTCGGCGCGGTAGTGGTCGGAAGCGCAGCGGTAGCCACAAAAAGCGCCACCGACCCCCGCACGGTGGGGACGCAGGTTGACGACAGTACGTTGGAAGTTCGCGTAGCGAATGCCATCAACAAAGATGAGCAGTTGAAAAAAGGCGCTCGCATTGTTGCTACCGTTTATCAAGGGAAAGTACTGCTGACAGGGCAAGCCCCAACGACAGAACTCTCAAATCGAGCTAAACAGATTGCCCTCGGCGTGGAAGGTGCGGTCGAGGTGTACAACGAAATTCGTCAGGGTAAACCGGTTTCACTCGGAACCGCTTCGATGGATACCTGGATTACCACCAAAGTTCGCTCACAGATCCTGGCGAGCGACACGGTTAAATCATCCAACGTGAAAGTCACTACTGAAAACGGAGAAGTCTTCCTGTTAGGTATAGTGACTCAACGTGAAGGGGCTTCAGCTGCGGAAATTGCCAGTAAAGTCAGCGGGGTGAAACATGTCACCACCGCCTTTACCTACCTGAAATAACCTTTCTCCGCGCGTAAAATCTCAACCGCTGATGTTGTCATCAGCGGTTTTTTGTGGCGACAGAATGCGATATTCAGCGAAAAACGCTGATGGATCACGCCACCTGCTCCCGGCCTTGCATTCCGACCATCCTTTTAGTCCAACAAGCCATTGGCGCGCAAAAACGCCTCGCCGCCCATCTGACGCATCTGGCGTAAAATCCATTGCTGGCGCTGAATCACATAGCCGGAAGGCGCATTCGCCCGAAAACGAATCGGGTTGGGTAATACCGCCGCCAGCAACGCCGCCTCGCTAGCCGTTAACCGACTGGCTGATTTATTGAAATAATGGTTAGCCGCCGCTTCCACCCCAAAAAGGCCGGGACCGAATTCGGCGATATTAAGATAGACCGTTAAAATCCGCCGTTTGGACCAGACCAGTTCCACCGCGGCGGTGATCCCGGCCTCAAGACCTTTGCGCAGCCAGCTGCGACCATCCCACAAAAACAAATTTTTTACCGTCTGTTGAGAGAGTGTCGATGCCCCGCGTACGCGCTGTGTATTCCGCTCGTTATGCTTTAACGCCAGGTTGATGGCATCCAGATCAAACCCCCAGTGTTGCGGGAACTTCTGATCTTCGGCAGCGATCACAGCCAGCGCCATCACTGGCGCGATCTCATCCACTGAGACCCAGTCCGAGCGGGCGACATAGTGAAAATCGCCGCTCAGCCATGCGCTAAGCTGACGATCAACCATAACCGCCGAAAACGGAACCGGCAGAAACGAAAACAGCGCAATCCCCGCCAGCCATAGCCCCAATATCGTCAGACCCCCTCTAACGACCAGACGCTTAAGACGCATCAGCACCCCTGTGCTGCGCCGTCTGAATCTCATTCAATAAAATCCAGTACGCGCAACACCAGCTTATCAATCCCCTTCGCCGCTTCACTGATTGAATTGGCGAGCATATAGGCTGGCGTCGTAACAATTTTGTGCCCGGCGTCAACCACAATATCGTCTACCGGGCAAACCACATGAATCCCGCCCATTTCCTCAATGGCTTCCGCCGTATCGATATTGTTACCAATGGTCACCCGGATAGGCTCACCTAAGAGCGCCGGCAATAGCGCCGGGGCGATACAAATAAAGCCCATTGGTTTATTTTGCTTATACATTTCCTGGGTGAGTAATTTCAAAAATTCATCGACCTGACAGGCTGAGCCTTGCGTGGCAAAGTCGCTTAAATTTTTAGCTGCCCCGAAACCTCCGGGAACGATCAATGCATCGAGCTGGTGCGCATCAGCCGTTGAAAGCGGCTGGATCTTTCCTCTGACAATCCGGGCAGACTCAGCTAAAACGTTTCGATTCTCATTGGTTACCTCGCCTGTCAGATGATTAACGACATGAAGCTGCGGTTTATCCGGCGCAAAGCAAACCGCTTCTGCACCAGCGCGATCCAGCGCCAGCAGCGTCAATACCGCTTCGTGAATCTCCGAACCATCAAAAACACCACACCCGCTCAGGACGATACCGACTCTTTTCATCATTTTTTCCCTCATTTCATCACATCAACTAATTGATTTTTTAATTGACAAACACTAATCTACATCACACATTTTAATGATTCTTGTAACAATGATGTCCATATTTGCTATTTTGTTGCTTGATGAAGATGTGCTTTAGTTGAGACTATAACGTTTTAGCTTAAGCGGTAATACCCGCACTTGCGAGCTCACGAACCCTGATATCTAAATGCAGGTGCATGATTTCCCTGGTGTTGGCGCATAATTCGCGCACCCCGGCTTCGGTCGGGGTCATTTTTTTTTACCCCACCACACCGCTGTTGACTCCCTGTCCCACACAGCCCCCGCTACCCGCTTTTTACTCGCCAGATCCCCGTGACTCTGCCTCGGCGACCCAGTTTCGCAGAACCTGAACATCATGACGCCAGTCGTGTTTGAGCTCGTCAATCCATTCCTGCACATTATCCCACCATGCAGGCAATGTCGGCGTTTGAATCTGCTGCGCCACCTGTTGCAGATGACGAAGTCCCACAGAACCGGCGGCCCCTTTGATCTTATGGCCCTCTTCGGTGATGCCTTTCTGATCGCGCGCCGTCATGTTGGAATCAAGAATCTCCAGATAGCCCGGCATCATCTGTTCAAACATATCCAGACTTTGATGGATTAATTTAGGCCCCACCAGATCCAGATACTGCTCAAGCATCGCAACATCCAGCAGTTTCTCATTCACCAATTCGTCCCCTTTTTTCGCCACATCGGGCGCATTGCCTTGCGCAGACTGATAATCCCAATATTGTTTGATTACCGCGGTTAACGCAGGAACTGACAACGGTTTGCTCAGCACGTCATCCATGCCCGCATCCAGATACTCTTTTTTATCTTTCAGCACGTTGGCGGTTAGCGCCACCAGCGGCGGCAGGCTGCGGTCGGCATAGTGCTGGCGTAGTTGACGGGCGACGTCCAGTCCGGTCATATCCGGCAGTTGAATATCCAGCAGTACCAAATCAAACTCATCGGGATCGAACATGTTCAGCGCATCCTGCCCGGTCATGGCCACTTCCACGCTGTTGCCCAGTCTTTCCAGCACCGAACGGGCCACCACCACGTTTAATTCAATGTCTTCGACCAAGAGAACATGCAGCGCCGGTAACGGCATATCATCATCGGCGTCCGCATTCCCGCGGGTTTCGTCAACGCCTGGCGCCGTCACGGTCAGGGTAAAACAGGAGCCTTTGCCCTGCGCACTGATAACCTGAATATCGCCGCCCATGCTTTGAGCCAGCCGCTTGGAGACGGATAAACCAATTCCCGTACCGGTCGCCGGTTTACCGCCATTCTGATCCTTCACCTGATAGTACATGGCAAAGATTTTTTCCAACTCATCCGGCGGAATCCCCATACCGGAATCTTCGACGTCAAAACGCAGGCGATTGCCTTGCTCATGCCACACCCGCACGACAATTTTTCCCTCCGGCGTAAATTTCACGGCGTTGCTGAGCAGGTTCCACAGAATCTGCCGCAGGCGCGTGCCATCGGTAATGACTTGCTGGGGCAGCGGCTGATGCAGTTCCATAACCAGCTTCAAGCCTTTAGGCTGCGCAAGCAATCCGCCCAGATTCTCCAGATCGACCAGAAAACCGGTGAAATCTATCGGCTGATTGTCCAGTTGCACCTTCCGGCGCTCCTGTTTGTCCATTTCAATGACATCGTTGAAAATATTACCCAGCGTAATGGCACTGACGTGAATCGTTTTCAGATACTTCTGCTGCTCCGGGTCCAGTTGCGTATCCAGCAGGATGCGACTCAACCCGACAATGCCATTAAGCGGCGTACGCAGCTCGTGGCTGATCGTTGAGATAAATGTCGTCTTCTCCCTACTGGCGTTTTCCAATGCGTCTTGGTAGCGCTTACGCTCCGTTATATCGCGTCCAAAGCCCATCAGTCCGTGACGTTTTCCCATACGGTCGTAGAAGGGCACTTTGCGTAATTCAAAACAGGCTTTACGGCCATCGGGATAGACCAGCCATTGTTCATACGTCAGGGAAACATTGTGGCGGAACACTTTCTCGTCCGTTTCCATTACCTTTTCAGCAATATCTGGGGGGTAAACATCCCGCGGCGTCAGGCCAATCAGTTGTTTCTGACTTTTCCCAATCAGCAGTTCCATCGCCCGGTTACAACCAGAAAACTCTTTGTCTTCATTGCGGTAATAAACCAAATCGGGAGACGCATCCAGAAAGGAGCGCAGTAGCGCCGACTGTTGTTCCAGCTCAATCTGCGCCTGTTCACGGCGCCCCATTTCGTCTTTCAGACGGCTCACAACCTTCAGCCTGGCCTCCTCCGACTTGATACGGTCGGCAATTTCCTGATTGAGCTGGACAATATTGCCCTGAAGCTGCGCATTCAACTCCAAATCCCGGTGCCGCATTTCTTCCAGCTTCGCTACCAGCTTTGCCAATCGCTGGCGTGATTCCTCAAGTTGCTCTACCACGACGGAAAGGAAGTAAACCGCCCAGGGTGTAATCAGCAGCCCGAAAAAGACAGAACGAACAACATCGATACTTTCCACCGTTCCGCTGAGCAACAGCGTAACGGCCATCTGCACCACCATCGCCAGCAGCACCAATACCGAAGCCAACAGCAGTGAAAAACGGACAAGCCCCAGTTTTACCATCAAATCAACATAGTACTGAGCCAACAGTCGGATTTGCTTCATAGCGGTTTCCCTTAGTCACGAACCACCAAATCATATCGTAAATTGGCGGCGCGGCGGCGCTGGCATCGAAGACTCACCGCCAGATGCGCCAATGCACGCCAATCAATCATCTAAACCACGGAAGTCGCTCTGGTTCAGTTATCGTACCGATAGGGTCTGCCCAGCGCCGATCCCTGTACGCCGTGCGTTTGCAAGTAGCGATCCAGCCCGACCATGCCGCTCCAGCGGTTTTCGCACCAAAGCGGCGCCAGCAGCGTCGGGCGGCGGGCGCTGGCTGAGACTCGATGGTAAACAATTTCGGGCGGCGTGTGGCGAATCATCTCACCAGCCATCTCAATATATTGCTCCAGCGTCAGGACGGACAATCGCCCCGCACGCCAGGCTTTGGCCATGATACTGCCTTCCACGATGTGCAAAGGATGAAGCTTAATCCCCTCGACGCCGGTTTCAATCACCTGTTCCAGCGTCGATAAACAGCACCGCGCATCCTCTCCCGGCAGACCGACGATCAGATGACAGCATACGTTCAGCCCCCGTTCGCGGGCACGCCTTACCGTCTGCTGATAACACGCAAAGTCATGGCCGCGGTTAATACGGCGTAATGTTTTATCGCTGCCGCTCTGTAGACCCAGTTCCAGCCAGACTTCATAGCCGTGCTGACGATAGCCGGACAACAGATCCAGCACCGCGTCAGGCACGCAGTCAGGACGGGTTCCGACACATATCCCCACCATTTCGGTTTGTCTCAACGCTTCCTGATACAGGCTTTCCAGCGCCTTAACTTCGGCATAGGTGCTGGTGTAAGCCTGAAAATAGGCCAGATAGCGTTTTGCCCGGTTTACTTTCCCCGCCTGCGCTTCCAACTGTCCGGCAATAGAGCGCTGCCGCATCTGCTCATCGGCAAAAGACGCGACGTTACAGAAGGTACAGCCGCCGCGCCCCAACGTTCCATCACGATTTGGACAATTAAAGCCGCCATGCAGTGAGAGCTTATGTATCTTCTCCCCATAACGACGTTGGAGATTTCCACCAAACATATTGATTAATTTTTGTAATTGCATACTATGTCCAGCCCTTTTGAATGAAGAGCAGCCTACTCTGTCAATCATCCGCACGCGATGACGCGGATCAACCCCATCAATTCCATTAAAATGAATGTTTATTCGCTTTTAGTGCAAATAAAATCACATCTTCGCTGATTAATTTTTCTTATCCACTCACTTGACTTCATTAAAAAATGACGAATAAACGTAAAACAGTGGCATAAATCAAAAAATGCATCTTAAGCAGTGTAAGATGCCAAAAAGCAGGAATATAGCAGCATGTAGCGGAGACATTATGAGGCTGATATAGTGATACAGCTCACAGTTCGATCTAATCCAATATCACTCCCACATCCTGTTTTTACCAAAAAAATCATTATGTTTCATAGATATAATTTAAAATTATACCTTATTAACACATTTTCCATTGATATTTGACCTGAACAGGCTTTCTCGCTAATTTGGGGATCCGCTGGAAGCTTTCCTGATGGGTCCGCGACTCGTCATATTTATGCATTAAACGAAGACTCCCTCTAAAAACAAGTCATTTACCACTTGTGAGACCGTCACGAGAGGCCGAAGAAGAGAGCGGCAGGATTAAGAGTCGCTCGACGCCAAGGTGCTTTCTCGCAGTAGGTTGTGAGAGTCACACAGAGCCTGGGGAGGTTCACTAATATGTTGTACGATGCATCCCAAGAGAGAGACAACTGTGGTTTCGGATTGATCGCCCATATAGAAGGTGAACCGAGCCACAAAGTCGTGCGTACCGCGATTCACGCACTTGCCCGTATGCAACACCGTGGCGCGATCCTTGCTGACGGCAAGACCGGCGACGGCTGTGGCTTATTACTTCAAAAACCCGATCGTTTCTTTCGTCTGGTCGCTGAAGAGCGCGGCTGGCGCTTAGCCAAAAATTATGCCGTTGGCATGATGTTTCTCAATCAGGATGAAGATCTGGCGCTGAACACTCGCCGGATTGTAGAAGAAGAGTTGCAAAACGAAACGCTTTCGGTACTTGGCTGGCGTGAAGTGCCGACCAACCCTGATGTACTGGGCGAAATCGCCCTGTCATCCCTGCCGCGCATTGAACAAATCTTTGTCAACGCCCCGGCTGGCTGGTTACAGAGTGATATGGAACGCCGTTTGTTCATGGCGCGTCGGCGTATCGAAAAACGCATTGAAGACAAAGAATTCTACGTTTGCAGTTTTTCCAATCTGGTCACCATCTATAAAGGCTTGTGCATGCCTGCGGATCTGCCGCGGTTCTATCTTGATCTGGCCGACCTGCGTCTGGAATCGTCAATCTGCCTGTTCCACCAGCGTTTCTCTACCAACACGGTGCCGCGCTGGCCGCTGGCGCAGCCATTCCGCTATCTGGCGCACAACGGCGAGATCAACACCATTGCCGGCAACCGTCAATGGGCGCGCGCCCGTGCCTATAAATTCAAAACGCCGCTGATCCCTGATTTGCAAGACGCCGCGCCGTTCGTCAACGAAACCGGCTCCGACTCCAGCTCATTGGATAATATGCTGGAACTGTTCCTCAGCGGCGGGATGGACATCATCCGCGCCATGCGTCTGTTGGTGCCCCCCGCCTGGCAGAACAACCCGGATATGGACCCCGAACTGCGCGCCTTCTTCGACTTCAACTCCATGCATATGGAGCCGTGGGACGGCCCGGCCGGCATCGTGATGTCCGATGGCCGCTATGCCGCCTGCAACCTGGATCGTAACGGTCTGCGCCCGGCGCGCTACGTCATCACCAAAGACAAACTGATTACCTGCGCGTCTGAAGTGGGCATCTGGGATTATCAGCCGGATGAAGTGGTTGAGAAAGGGCGCGTCGGGCCAGGCGAGCTGATGGTGATTGATACCCGCCACGGTCGTATCCTGCATTCGGCCGAAACGGATAACGATCTGAAAAGCCGTCATCCGTATAAGGAATGGATGGAGAAGAACGTCCAGCGTCTGGTGCCGTTTGAAGCGTTGCCGGACGATCGGGTCGGCAACCGCGAATTCGACGACACGCTGCTGGATACCTATCAGAAGCAGTTTGGTTACAGCAGCGAAGAGTTGGATCAGATCATCCGCGTGCTGGGTGAGAACGGTCAGGAAGCCACTGGCTCGATGGGTGACGACACGCCATTCGCCGTCCTTTCCAGCCGTCCGCGTATCATCTACGACTATTTCCGTCAGCAGTTTGCGCAGGTGACCAACCCGCCAATCGATCCGCTGCGTGAAGCGCACGTGATGTCGCTGGCAACCTGTATCGGCCGCGAAATGAACGTGTTTTGTGAAGCGGAAGGTCAGGCTCACCGTTTGAGCTTTAAATCGCCGATCCTGCTTTATTCCGATTTCAACCAGTTGATTTCACAAGATCAGCAGCATTACCGCGCCGATGTGCTGGATCTGACGTTCGAGCCGGAAAAACAGACGCTGCAAGAGACGATTGAGAAACTCTGCAATGATGCCGAGAACAAAGTGCGTGATGGCGCCGTTTTGCTGGTGTTGTCCGACCGTGGTATCTCCGCGCAACGTCTGCCAGTGCCTGCGCCGATGGCCGTTGGCGCCATTCAGCAGCGTCTGGTTGAAAAAAGCCTGCGGTGCGACGCCAACATCATTGTTGAAACAGCCAGCGCGCGCGATCCGCACCACTTTGCGGTGCTGTTAGGTTTCGGCGCCACCGCTATCTATCCTTACCTCGCCTACGAAACGCTGGCGCGGATGGTGGATAACCACACGATCGACAAACCCTGCCGTGCGGTGATGTTGAACTACCGTAACGGCATCAATAAAGGGCTTTACAAGATCATGTCCAAAATGGGCATATCGACCGTCGCCTCGTATCGCTGCGCCAAACTGTTTGAGGCTGTGGGGCTGCATAAAGACGTTTCTACGCAATGTTTCCAGGGCGTGGTCAGCCGTATAGGCGGTGCCAACTTCAGTGATTTTGAGCAGGACCTGCTGAATCTCTCTAAACGCGCCTGGTTGAAACGCAAAACGCTGGAACAAGGCGGTCTGCTGAAGTTTGTTCACGGCGGCGAATACCACGCCTACAACCCGGATGTGGTCACCACGCTGCAAGCGGCGGTTAAAAGCGGCGAATACAGCGATTACGAACAATACGCCAGGCTGGTGAACGCGCGTCCAGTCGCCACCCTGCGCGACCTGCTGGCGTTGAAACCGCAGGAAGGCGCCGCCATTTCCATCGACGACGTCGAGCCGGTAACCGAGATGTTCAAGCGCTTTGATACCGCGGCGATGTCGATTGGCGCGCTCAGCCCGGAAGCCCATGAATCGCTGGCTGAAGCCATGAACGGTCTGGGTGGCTTCTCCAACTCCGGCGAAGGCGGTGAAGATCCGGCGCGTTACGGCACCAACAAGGTTTCCCGCATCAAGCAGGTGGCCTCCGGTCGTTTTGGCGTGACGCCAGCCTATCTGGTCAATGCCGATGTCATTCAAATTAAAGTGGCGCAAGGCGCCAAACCCGGTGAAGGCGGTCAGTTGCCGGGGGATAAGGTAACGCCGTACATCGCCCGACTGCGCTACTCCGTGCCGGGGGTGACGTTGATTTCACCGCCGCCGCACCATGACATCTATTCAATCGAAGATCTGGCGCAACTGATTTTCGATCTGAAACAGATCAATCCGAAGGCCATGATCTCGGTAAAACTGGTTTCCGAACCGGGCGTCGGCACTATCGCGACGGGCGTGGCCAAAGCCTATGCCGACCTGATCACCATTGCCGGTTACGATGGGGGAACAGGGGCCAGTCCGCTGACCTCCGTGAAATATGCCGGCTGTCCGTGGGAATTGGGTCTGGTGGAAACGCAGCAGGCGCTGGTCGCCAATGGGTTGCGCCACAAAATTCGCTTGCAGGTGGACGGCGGCCTGAAAACCGGGCTGGACATCGTCAAAGCCGCGATTCTGGGCGCGGAGAGCTTTGGATTCGGTACCGGCCCGATGGTCGCGCTGGGGTGTAAATACCTGCGTATCTGTCACCTGAACAACTGTGCGACCGGTGTCGCAACGCAAGACGAAAAGCTGCGCCGCGACCACTATCACGGTCTGCCGGAACGCGTCACCAACTATTTCCAGTTCATTGCGCACGAAACCCGGATGCTGATGGCCGAACTGGGCGTAAGCCGCCTGGTGGATTTGATTGGCCGCACCGATCTGCTGATCGATCTGGACGGTTTTACCGCTAAACAGAACAAGCTGGATCTGTCCCCGTTGCTGCATACCGCCAAGCCTCATCCGGGCAAAGCGCTGTACTGTACCGAGAGCAACCCGTCATTCGACAAAGGTTTGCTTAATAAAGAACTGCTGACGCAGGCGCAGCCGCATGTGGATGCCAAACAGAGCAAAACGCTCTATTTCGACATCCGCAATACCGACCGCTCTGTCGGCGCGACCCTGTCGGGCGTGATTGCCGCCAAATACGGCGATCAGGGGCTGGCAAGCGATCCGATCAAAGCCTACTTCTCCGGCACGGCCGGGCAGAGCTTTGGAGTCTGGAACGCAGGCGGCGTCGAATTGACGCTGACCGGCGACGCCAATGACTACGTGGGCAAGGGCATGGCTGGCGGTAGCATTTCCGTTCGTCCCCCCGTCGGCTCTGCGTTCCGCACCCACGAGGCAAGTATCATCGGCAACACCTGTCTGTACGGCGCAACCGGCGGCAAGCTGTTTGCCGCTGGCCGGGCGGGTGAGCGTTTCGCCGTACGTAACTCCGGCGCAATTACCGTGGTGGAAGGCATCGGTGACAATGGCTGCGAATACATGACGGGCGGTATTGTCTGCGTGCTGGGCCGTACCGGTATTAACTTTGGCGCGGGTATGACCGGCGGTTTCGCTTACGTTCTGGACGAGGACGGCGAATTTCGTAAGCGCGTCAACCCTGAACTGGTAGAAGTGCTGGGTGTGGAGCAGTTGGCGATCCATGAAGAGCATTTGCGCGGCCTGATCACCGAGCATGTGCAGCACACCGGTTCACAACGCGGGGAAGAGATCCTCGCCAACTGGCCGGTATGGGCAGCGAGATTTGCTCTGGTGAAACCGAAGTCAAGTGATGTGAAGGCGTTGTTGGGTCACCGTAGCCGTTCCGCAGCCGAGCTGCGGGTACTGGCGCAGTAAGAGGTCATCATGAGTCAAAATGTTTACCAGTTTATCGACTTACAGCGCGTTGATCCGCCCAAGAAGCCGCTGAAAATTCGTAAAATTGAGTTTATTGAAATATACGAGCCGTTCTCGGAAAGTCAGTCAAAAGCACAGGCGGACCGCTGTCTGTCATGTGGTAACCCCTATTGCGAGTGGAAATGTCCGGTTCATAACTACATTCCAAACTGGCTTAAACTGGCGAATGAAGGCCGCATCATCGAGGCGGCTGAACTGTCACACCAGACCAACAGCCTGCCGGAAGTCTGCGGCCGCGTTTGTCCTCAGGATCGCCTGTGTGAAGGTTCCTGTACGCTGAATGACGAATTCGGCGCCGTCACCATCGGTAACATTGAACGTTATATCAATGATAAAGCGATCGAAATGGGCTGGAAGCCTAATGTCTCGAACGTGCAGTCAACCGGTAAGCGCGTCGCTATCGTTGGGGCGGGCCCGGCGGGGCTGGCCTGTGCCGACGTACTGGCGCGCAATGGCGTACAGGCGGTGGTGTTCGATCGTCACCCCGAAATCGGCGGTCTGCTGACCTTCGGTATCCCGTCCTTTAAGCTGGAAAAAGAAGTGATGGTCAAGCGCCGTGAAATTTTCAGCGGCATGGGAATCGAATTCCGTCTGAATACCGAAGTGGGTAAAGACGTTCAAATGAAAGACCTGCTGGATGAATATGATTCGGTGTTCCTCGGCGTGGGGACGTATCAGTCCATGCGTGGCGGGCTGGAAAACGAAGACGCGCCAGGCGTTTACGATGCCTTGCCGTTCCTGATCGCCAACACCAAACAGCTGATGGGTTTCGACGCCTCTGACGAAGAGCCTTATATCACCATGCAGGGCAAACGCGTGGTGGTGCTGGGCGGTGGCGATACGGCGATGGACTGCGTACGTACTTCCGTTCGTCAGGGTGCGGCACACGTAACCTGCGCCTACCGCCGCGATGAAGAAAACATGCCGGGTTCCAGGCGTGAGGTGAAGAATGCGCGTGAAGAAGGCGTTGAATTCAAATTCAACCTGCAACCGCTGAGCGTTGAGATCAACGGAGCAGGAAAGGTTTGCGGCGTCAGAATGGCCCGCACGGAATTAGGGGCGCCTGACGTCAAAGGACGCCGCCGACCTGAAATCGTCGAAGGTTCAGAGCACGTGCTGGAAGCCGATGCCGTCGTTATGGCATTCGGTTTCCGCCCGCACAAGATGGAATGGCTGGCAGAGCATAGCGTTGAACTGGATGACCAGGGACGTATTATTGCGCCGGAAGGCCATGACAACGCCTTCCAGACCAGCAATCCGAAAATCTTTGCTGGCGGCGATGCCGTACGTGGTTCCGATCTGGTCGTTACCGCCATTGCAGAAGGCCGCAAAGCGGCTGATGGTATCCTTAACTTCCTGGAAGTTTAAGTCGTCTCATCAGCCAATTTTCTCAAAAAGGGCAAGCACAGGCTTGCCCTTTTCTATTGTTATGAGCTTATGACGCAATCCACGATTATCAGAATAATATTCCTCGGCAGGTAATCAATTCGCCGTCAAACTCTCAATCATGTTTTGCGTATAAAATTCGATACCCGGTATTTCTCTGGTTAACAGCCCGGATAATTCATTTAATAAAGCGACCAGCTTAACAACGCCTTTTTGCGTACTTTTCTTCTGGGTTTTATGCATAACCATATAAACCACTCGGCTGGGCGGATGACAGTTTTGAGCCAAACGAAACGATGCACATCCGTGCTGCTTTTGAGCAAATAAAGCCGTCGAGCTGGGGACAATTGCCCAGTCGGTTCTGTGTGATAATAAGCTGATGATCAGATGTCCATTATCAAATTGCGCATTGAAACCATGAACACGGCCAAACCCCTGCATATGCCAGCGTTCAAAATCCTCATCCCAGCGGACATAATACTCATCTTTAACCTGAAGCTGCTCAAGCCTAACGTCTTCTTTTCCCGCCAGTATCGAGGTCGGAAGACACAATCCGACCATGGGCTCGCTGTATAATTTAAAGCTCATGGTGTTTTGAGATTTTAAATCCGAAAAGGAGAACCCGACATCAATTAATCGTTTTTCAATCAGGCTAAAAATATCAATTGAGTGGGTTGTCACGATTTTCACATTCATCTTATTTTTGTTATTAATAAGCGCCCGATAAAGCGGTGTAAATATGGCAAAATTTATACTATTAAGACAGCCTATTGTTATATTTATTCTTGATTCATTTGTTTTTACATTTTCTATTTCCAGAAAAAAGTCATACCATTTTTCAGCAATTTCAAGAAAGGAACTGCCTGCCTCTGTCAGCTTTATTTCTCTGATTCCTTTATTTCGTTCAAACAGGTCAAATCCCAACTCATTCTCAAGCACTTGCAATCGCTTTGTCACGGTGGATTGGGCAACAAATAGCGCCTCTGCTGATTTATTAATACTCCCGGCTTTCACAATGGTCAAAAATGTTTTTAGCGAGATAGCATTCATTTTTTCACCTACACATATTCCAAAGGTTGATATTTAATATTTATTATTTTCTCTTTACACAAAAAGCCCTAACAATTAAATATGTCACTACCTTAATCCACCAATAATTAATTACCGCTATCTTTATTCGACAGATCACATATTAATTTAATTTTTTAGATGTACGTCACAATTTTAATTAAGTTAAACCGGAGTATTTATGTCAAACCACGGATTTCAAATTAAAAAAAATTTTAATAGACCACAAAAAAATTTAATAGATGAATTCAAAAAACTACCGGCTGCAAATATTGGCGACGTAATGAATCGCCAGTTTTGCCTGAGCAATAAAATCAAGCCCCTGAATGAATTAAAGCTTGCTGGCCCTGCCCTCACCGTGAATTTGCGTAGTGGGGATAACCTCCTATTTTATAAGGCAATTGAAATGGCATTTCCGGGTGATGTCATTGTCGTTAACGGGCAAGGCGGCGGAAAAAACGCGCTGATGGGTGAGCTCATGCTGCGCTGGGCGATAAAAAAAGAGATCGCGGGGATCATTATCAACGGATTGATTCGCGATCTGGATTTTATTCAACAATCGCCTATTCCGGTATTTGCTTTAGGGGCAACACCGGCGGGTCCATTTAAAGATGGTCCTGGTGAGATTAATTTTCCTATCTCCATTGATGATGTGGTTATCACACCTGGAGATATGATTGTTGCCGACCTTGATGGTGCCGTGGTTATCAGACAGAACGACCTTGAGTCTGTATTAGAAAAAACCAAGATCATTACGGAAAAAGAAGAAAAGATCAAAGCCAAAATAGAAAATGACGAATGGGATATGTCATGGGTAGATGAAAAACTCTTGGAAAAAAACTGTATTTATTTCTGACGGGAAAAATAATGAATATCACTAATAATAAACCAGGCCGTTTCCGCTGGATCATTGCATCACTAATATTTTGCGTTTATACCGTCGCGGCTGCCGACAGAGCAAATATTGGTGTTGTATTACCTTTTATCCGATCTGATTTCCATATGTCCAACACCGAAGCTGGGGCACTGGCCAGTCTTTTCTTGTTGGCCTATGCAATAGCACAAATACCGAGCGGTTTTCTTTACGCCAAATTTGGTGTGAGAAAGATATTTTCAATATCAATGATATTGACCTCGCTGGCAACGTGCTTTGTTGGGTTATCCAGCTCAATTCTGGGATTGAAAGTATCCAGGTTTATATTGGGATTGGCGGAAGGACCATTACCAATCGGGATTACCTCAACCATTAACCGTTGGTTTCCAACCTCTGAAAAAGGGATTGTCACAGCAATATTTTTATCAGCGGCAAAATTCGGCCCGGTACTCGTGCCACCGTTATGCGCCATCATTATCTATCACTATAGTTGGCATTATGTTTTCTACTTCTTTGCCATTCCGGGCATATTTCTTTCTGTCATCTGGTATTTAATCGTCACTAACTCCCCGCGGGAAAGCAGATTTTGCTCACCGGAAGAGTTAAATATCATTGAAGAGAAGATCCCTACCGGAAAGAGCGCAGGGTACACGCAAAAATCGCAACCCCTTTATGTCAACGAAAACGCATTTCGGTTGTTGGACAAAATCATTCGGACCAAAGAAGTTCCGTTGATCAGTACCAAGAAAGAAATTTTTAAATCATGGAATGTACTTGGCAGTATGCTCGGCTATTTTTTCATGATGGGTATCGTGAACGTTTTACTGACCTGGATTCCCACCTATTTGATGAATGAGAAAGGCTTCTCGGTAATGAAAATGGGCATGATGGCCTCCGCTCCCTGGATTGGCGCGGTGATCGGTAATCTGTTAGGCGGATGGTGTTCCGACAGGTTATTAAATAAACGCAGAAAGCCCCTGATGATGGCATCCGCCATCGCAACCGTGGTCATGATGATAACGCTGATCAACGCACCAGATAACCCCATCATACTCGGCGGACTGCTGCTAACCGGGATTCTGTTCAACCTGGGTTTCTCTGCCTACATGGTTTACCCCATGGCGCTCACAACCAAAGACGTGTTTCCTATTGCCGGTTCCATTATCAACACCGGAGGACAGTTGGGTGGCGCGGCATGTCCTTTGATCGCAGGACTGCTGCTGGATAACTTCAGTTGGGGTTATGTATTCGGTTTTATGGCGCTCTGCTCGTTTCTATGCCTGCTGGTGCTATTGACCATCAACGAACCGATACAGACCAAGACATCGGCCTGACGACGTTTACAGCGCATACCAGGGCAGCTCAGGTTGCCCTGGCTACTGGTGCCGTTACGTATTGTAAAAATCGATAATCTGTTGCTCTGTCAGTAAGCGGGTCTTTTCGGCAAAGTTGTAATAACCCGGTTTATTATCGATATAAATCTGGGATACCAGGGTCTTTTCGGTATCATCGGCAAAAAAACCAGCCGGGATCGCATAAATATTCGATCCTTGTAGACGATAGAACAGATGCGTACCACAAATACGGCAAAACGCCCGCTCCGCCCACTCGGAAGACTGCCAGACAGACATATTTTCCTCGCCTATTATCTTGATTGCCGGGTCTTTGCATTCGATAGCCATAAGAGGCCCGCCCCCCCCCCATGTCTGACACATTCCGCAGTGGCAGGCAGTCACATCGGTTACCTGATGCGTGGTGGAAATCGTCACGCCGCCACACAAACAATGACCTTGATGATTCATTTTCCCCTCCTTCACTAACACGGTGAACAGAACAGGCATGCTGCGCCAGATGCAAAAAGGGCACAGTCGCTGTGCCCTTAATGAGTCCGATGCTCTATTTAACGACCCGCAATGATGGCCGTCCCCCTTTGGGGGGCTGCGGCGGATCATCATCAGGATGACCGTCGTCATCCGTCACATCGGTGTCAGGCTTATTATCAACTATCGACATCACGTTGCCGGAATTAGCATCTTCATCTTGAAAGTCTTCGAATTCGCCTGCTGATTCGTAAGCGGGCTCTGGCTCAAACATGGTGCCGGCGCCGTTTTCACGGGCGTATATGGCCAGCACCGCCGCCATGGGAACATAAACCTGACGTGGAACGCCGCCGAACCGAGCGTTAAAACGGACGCTGTCATCAGCTAACTCCAAGCCACCAACGGCACGGGGAGCGATATTCAGCACAATCTGCCCATCACGGGCAAACTCCATTGGCACCATAATGCCAGGCAAAGTCACATCGACCACCAGATGGGGCGTCAGTTGGTTATCCAGTAACCAGTCATAAAATGCCCGCAGCAAATAGGGACGACGTGGAGACAGTTGAGACAACGCCATTCGTTTAACCTCTGGTTTGCAAACGCATTTCACGTTCTGCTTCCGTCAGGGAAGCCAGAAACGCATCACGCTCAAAAACGCGTGTCATATAGCCTTTCAATTCTTTCGCACCAGAACCGCTCAATTCAATCCCTAATTGCGGCAAACGCCACAGCAGCGGCGCCAGGTAGCAATCAACCAGACTGAATTCTTCGCTCATAAAGTAAGGCGTTTCGTTGAAAACTGGCGCTATCGCCAGCAACTCTTCACGCAGTTGCTTGCGAGCGGAGTCCGCTTCCTGTGTACTGCCTTGTGTAATTTTCTTTAATAAAGAATACCAGTCGTTCTCAATGCGGTGCATCATCAGACGGCTGTTACCACGCGCGACCGGATATACCGGCATGAGTGGCGGGTGGGGAAAACGTTCATCCAGATACTCCATGATAATACGCGATTCATAGAGCGTCAGTTCTCGATCAACCAGCGTCGGAACTGAACCATAAGGATTGAGGTCAATAAGATCCTGCGGCAGATTATCCATGTCCACCTGCTCAATCTCGACACTCACACCTTTTTCCGACAGTACAATGCGGACCTGATGGCTAAAAATGTCGGACGGACCAGAAAACAGCGTCATTACCGAACGTTTGTTGGCAGCGACAGCCATGAAAACCTCCAAGTTTATCGAGAAAATACGGCGAATAACCGATCTGCTATGAGCCTGTAAACCCATGCTTTGCATTTTTGTCACTCAGCGTCGAAAAAACACCTGACAAAATTAGTCGTTTTCAGAAAAAAGCCTTAGCGGGTAAACAGGTATAAAATCGGCAAATAGTTTATCAGATTTTGTTCGTTCTGTGGGGATATAAGCACAATTCCATCATTAACAGACTGAAAAAAAACATTATATTTTTGATGGAATTAATTCTTAAGGCGTTAAAAATTCTCGGAAGAAATTTTTAACCTCACGCGGTGACGGCCAGTAGAATGGCGGGCAAGGATAGCCCCAGCCATAAAAAACCCGGTGACCAGCACCGGGTTTTCGCATTGATTCCGCTGAAAAACAGCAAGAAATTAACGCTTGGAGAACTGAGGACGACGGCGTGCTTTACGCAGACCGACTTTCTTACGTTCAACCTGACGAGCATCACGGGTAACGAAACCAGCTTTACGCAGTTCGCTACGCAGGGACTCATCATACTCCATCAGCGCACGGGTGATGCCGTGACGGATCGCCCCAGCCTGACCGGAGATACCACCACCTTTAACGGTGATGTAGAGATCAAATTTACCAACCATGTCGACCAGCTCCAGCGGCTGACGAACTACCATGCGGGCAGTTTCGCGACCAAAGTACTGTTCCAGACTACGCTGATTGATAACGATATTACCACTGCCCGGTTTAATGAATACGCGAGCGGCGGAGCTTTTGCGGCGACCAGTGCCGTAGTATTGATTTTCAGCCATTGCCTATAATCCCGATTAAATGTCCAGAACTTGCGGTTGCTGTGCCGCGTGATTGTGCTCGGTGCCCGCATAAACTTTCAGTTTACGGAACATGGCACGACCCAGCGGGCCCTTCGGCAGCATGCCTTTAACCGCGATTTCAATCACACGCTCAGGACGGCGGGCAATCATCTCTTCAAAGGTCGCTTGTTTGATACCACCGATGTGACCGGTGTGATGGTAATAGATCTTGTCAGAACGCTTGTTGCCGGTAACAGCAACTTTGTCCGCGTTCAGAACGATGATGTAATCACCCGTATCAACGTGCGGGGTGTATTCCGCTTTATGCTTGCCGCGCAGACGACGAGCCAGTTCAGTAGCGAGACGGCCTAAAGTTTTCCCGTTCGCATCAACAACGTACCAGTCGCGTTTTACGGTTTCTGGTTTAGCTGTAAAAGTTTTCATTAAAAGCTTACCCAATAATTAGTTACACGCAGGTGTTCACCCAACGCTCGAAAACAGTTGAGGCTCACACGACCATCAAGTCCAGCAAACCTACCCCTTCGAATAGCCATTGCCGGCACTATAAAGTTTTTTGGGAAAAAAACTTTGTTGTAACGTGGGGTCGCAGGATTATAGAGAAGTCGCTCCCAAAGATCGACCTTTTTCACGCGCAAACCAAGAAAAACCGCCTTTCGCTTACGCTAAATGCGGCTGGCGTAAATATGCTTCGCTTTGCATTTCCTGCAAGCGGGACAAACAGCGTTGAAACTCAAACTTTAGGTGTTCACCCTGGTAGATCTCAAACATAGGAACCTGCGCGGAGATAATCAGCTTCACCCGCCGTTCGTAAAACTCATCCACCAGCGCCAGAAAACGCCGGGCGGTGTTCTCTTCCTGCGTATCCATGACGGTAACGTTGTGCAGCAAGACGCTATGGTAGAGGCGGGAAAGGGCGATGTAGTCATTTTGGCTGCGGGCCTCCTTGCACAGCGTCGTGAAATCCACAGCCAGCACCCCTTCACTTTCACTCAGCGTCTGTAACGGATGATGGTTAATTTCCAGAACCGGCTCCGGTGTTGTCATTTGATGCCCGGACAACCGGGTAAACATGCGCCGCATGGCCGTGTCAGTCTGTACATCCAGCGGCGTCAGATAAAGATGCGCCTGGGTTAACGTCCGTAGACGGTAATCAATGCCCGCATCGACATTGCAAACTTCACAATATTGCTTAATCAGCTCAATTGCCGGCAGAAAACGCGACCGTTGCAAACCATTGCGATAAAGTTCATCCGGTGAAATATTTGACGTCGCCACTAGCGTAATCCCTCTGGCAAACAGCTCACGCAACAGTTCAGCCAGCAGCATCGCATCGGTAATATCCGAGACGAAAAACTCGTCAAAACACAGCACATCGGTTTCGGCTTTGAAACCATCGGCAACCTTTTCCAATGGATTTTCCTGCCCTTGCAGCTGATTCAGTTCCTCATGAACCCGTAGCATAAAACGATGAAAATGCAGCCTTAATTTTCGCTCACCAGGAAGACTTTGAAAAAACATATCCATCAGCCAGGTTTTTCCGCGCCCCACGCCGCCCCACATGTATAATCCCTGCACCGGCACCACAACACGCCTATCGCTCAATCCCAGCCAGGAACGCCATTTTCCCAATCTGCCGGACCTGTCATCCACAGAATATGCAGCTCGCTCGCACAGCGCCTGATGCAGGTTTTCCAACCGCATGACGGTTTGCCGCTGTACGTCATCAGGTTGATATTCCCCGGCGGATAGTGTCTGCTGGTATAGCGTCAATGGTGTCATTTGCTGCATAGTGATCGCAATCCCTGAGAAAAAAAGTTAATGGTGTTTTGTCGCGAGTTGCCGTCGATTTGAATCGTAATCGTAGCAGTTAACTGCCCTGGCGCCCGGGAGACGTCAACATTCCCCGAAGTCATCGCGCCTGAGGATTCCACTCTGACAAGGTTAGCGGTTATAGTGACTATTATTAAGTAAAAAACCCTACGTGGACAACGAAGTCAAAATAGGAGTCATTATGACCTGGGAGTATGCGCTGATTGGTTTAATTGCCGGTATCATTATTGGTGCTATCGCCATGCGTTTTGGCAACCGTAAGCTGCGGCAACAAGAGGTACTGCAAAACGAGCTTGAGAAAAGCAAAGCCGAGCTGGAAGAATATCGTCAGGAGTTGGTCGGACACTTTGCCCGTAGCGCCGAACTGCTGGATAATATGGCTCACGATTACCGTCAGCTTTACCAGCACATGGCGAAAAGCTCCAACAACCTGCTGCCGGATGTCCCCGGTCAGGATAACCCGTTCAAATATCGTCTGACGGAAGCCGAAGCCGATAACGATCAGGCGCCGGTTGATATGCCGCCGCGCGACTATTCGGACAGTGCATCAGGCTTACTGCGAGGCGACCGCCCAACCCGCAAGTAAACGCGACGATGATGATTTTCGTGTGAGGTTTCATCAAGCCTCACGCCTTCTCTTTTTCCCGCTGCAATCGCGCGACGTAGGCTAACGTTACAATCTACTGACGAAACACCAGTGAACTTTACACACCAAACGTCAGTCTGACTCTTCACCCTCTGTTTAAGTTTATATATCATCATTTTATTCATCCGCTGGTTGTGAGAGAGTTAATCAACAATGAAGAAAAAATCTTTATTATTTAGTGCACTGGCAATGAGCATAAGCTTAATCCTATCCACGCCCCCTGTGGCGAATGCCGCGTTGCCTTCCGTGATACAAGGACAACCGATGCCGAGCCTGGCGCCGATGCTCGAAAAAGTCTTGCCCGCGGTCGTCAGCGTACATGTAGAAGGCACACAGGTGCAGCGCCAGCGTATACCGGAAGAGTTTAAATTCTTCTTCGGTCCCAATTTCCCAACCGACAAACAAAGTTCACGTCCGTTTGAAGGGCTGGGCTCTGGCGTCATTATTGATGCGGCCAAAAGCTACGTTCTGACCAATAACCACGTCATCAACAATGCAGATAAAATTCGCGTCCAGTTAAATGACGGGCGTGAGTATGAGGCCAAACTGATTGGCCGTGACGAACAAACGGATATCGCCCTGCTTCAACTGGTGAACGCCAAAAATCTGGTTGCCGTCAAAATGGCGGATTCCGACCAACTGCGCGTGGGTGATTTCGCCGTCGCGGTGGGTAACCCGTTCGGCCTCGGACAGACGGCCACTTCCGGTATCATTTCCGCGTTAGGTCGCAGCGGGTTGAATCTGGAAGGGCTGGAAAACTTTATCCAGACCGATGCCTCCATCAACCGCGGTAACTCCGGCGGCGCATTAGTCAACCTCAACGGTGAACTTATCGGAATCAACACGGCCATTCTGGCGCCGGGCGGCGGAAACATCGGCATCGGATTTGCCATTCCCAGCAACATGGCGCAAAACCTGGCTCAGCAGTTGCTCGAGTTTGGCGAAGTCAAACGCGGCGTGCTGGGTATCAAAGGCAGCGAGATGACTGCCGAAATGGCCAAAGCCTTCAAGGTCGACGCACAGCGCGGCGCATTCGTCAGCGAAGTGTTGCCAAAATCCGCCGCTGCCAAAGCAGGTATCAAAGCAGGTGATGTGCTGATCACGCTGGATGGTAAACCCATCAGCAGCTTTGCCGAACTGCGCGCCAAAATAGGCACCACCGCCCCCGGTAAAACCGTGAAAATCGGTTTGCTGCGTGAGGGTAAACGGCAGGAAGTGTCTGTCGTACTCGACAATAGCGCAACCTCTACCACCAGCGCGGAAACCCTGTACCCAGCCTTGCAAGGCGCATCCATGACCAACGGACAGTTGAAAGATGGCAGCAAAGGCATACAAATTGATAATGTCGCCAAAGACTCCCCAGCCGCACAGATTGGTTTGCAAAAAGGCGATGTCATCATCGGTGTCAACCGTGAGCGAGTGGAAAACATTACCCAGCTCCGTAAGCTGCTGGAGGCCAAACCGTCTGTACTGGCTTTGAACATCGTTCGAGGCGACGAAACGATTTATCTGCTTCTGCGTTAACCAGCCGCGGAGAGATTTCTGCATGCTATTTCGCCGAACATCGCACACCAAGCCAGCCTGAAAAAATCGGACACAGTATCCTGCTGTGTCCGGTTGTCTCGTGTTATCCTCGGCACCATATTCCTCTTACACAGTAAAACGCGCTTATGCTTGTTAAGTTATTACGCTCCACCCTGCTTGGCGTAATCGCCGCTGGCATTCTGCTGGCCGTTTTCCCCATGCTGCGTCCTGCATCATGGCAGAAAACCGATAACAAACCGGCCTCTGATACCCCGGTCAGCTATTACGAGGGGGTCCGCCGCGCCGCGCCGGCCGTGGTTAACGTCTACGACAAAGTGCCCAATTCAGATCAGACAGCCGAACTCAATATCAGCACGCTGGGTTCCGGCGTCATCATGAGCGACAAAGGTTATATTTTAACCAACAAACATGTCATTAATAACACACAACAAATTTTGGTTGCACTTCAGGATGGCAGACTCTATGAAGCCATGGTTGTCGGCTCGGACAGTCTGACCGATCTGGCCGTCTTGCAAATCAACGGCGTCAATTTACCGGTCATCCCGATCAACGCCGATCGCATCGCGCATGTGGGCGATGTCGTGATGGCTATCGGTAATCCCTACAATCTGGGACAAACCATTACTCAGGGGATCATCAGTGCAACCGGACGCGTAGGACTGAGTGCCGGCGGACAGGATAGCCGACAAAATGGCCGCCAAAACCTATTACAGACCGATGCTTCCATTAATCACGGTAACTCCGGCGGCGCGTTGGTCAATACGCTGGGCGAACTGGTGGGTATCAATACGCTCTCCTTTGAGAAGGGTAACGACGGCGAAACGCCAGAGGGGATCGGTTTCGCCATTCCCGTAGCGCTGGCAACCAAGGTGATGGGAAAACTCATTCGCGACGGCCGCGTGATTCGTGGTTATATCGGCATCAACGGGATACAAATAGAAGATATCGAAAGTATCGCAAACGGCAGCAAACAAGGGCGTCCCAACGGAATTCTGGTCAGCACGGTTGACCCCGGCGGCCCGGCGGATAAAGCCGGTATCCGGATCAGAGATATCCTGGTCAGCGTCAACAACAAGCCGACACGCTCTGTTATCGAAACCATGGATCAAATTGCAGAAATACGGCCCGGAACGGTGGTGCCCGTTGTAGTCAAGCGGGATAATAAAGAAATCCGATTAGACATGACGATTCAGGAGTTTCCGGCCAACTGAATCCTGAAACCGGAATCACAAAAGGCACGCACAAACCGGGTGAAACCTCACCCGGCAGCTACCCGCAACACCGCTATCGAACTCGCTTAATCGTGCTCTTTCACACGCTCGATGTTCGCCCCTAACGCGCGTAATTTATCTTCAATGCGATCGTAACCGCGATCGATATGATAGATACGATCAACGGTCGTTACCCCTTCGGCAATACATCCTGCCAACACCAGACTCGCTGAAGCACGTAAATCTGTTGCCATAACCTGCGCACCGGACAACTTTTCCACGCCGTGGCAAATTACCGTGTTGCTTTCAATTTCCGCCTGCGCGCCCATGCGGATGAGCTCGGGTACATGCATAAAGCGGTTCTCGAAAATCGTTTCAGTAATGACGCCGGTGCCTTCCGCCACCAGGTTCAGTAGGCTGAACTGCGCTTGCATATCTGTTGGGAAACCAGGATGCGGCGCGGTACGGATGGTCACCGCTTTCGGCCGTTTCCCATGCATATCCAGGCTGATCCAGTCCTCGCCGATTTCGATTTCAGCCCCTGCCTCACGCAGTTTAGCCAACACCGCATCCAGCGTTTCCGGGCGAGTCTGACGGCAAACCACTTTACCGCCGGAAACAGCGGCGGCGACCAGGAATGTCCCGGTTTCGATACGATCAGGCAGCACGCGATGGACGCCGCCGCCCAAACGCGCGACCCCTTCGATAATCACTTTGTCGCTGCCCGCGCCGCTGATTTTAGCGCCCAGTGTGTTCAAAAAGTTTGCCGTATCAACTATTTCCGGCTCGCGCGCGGCGTTCTCGATAATGGTGGTGCCTTCGGCCAGCGTCGCTGCGCTCATGATGGTCACCGTGGCCCCCACGCTGACTTTATCCATCACAATGTGCGCGCCTTTCAAACGACCATCGACAGAAGCCTTCACGTAGCCTTCTTCCAACGTGATCTCCGCCCCCAATTGCTCAAGGCCATTGATGTGCAAATCCACCGGACGCGCACCGATCGCGCAACCGCCGGGCAAGGAAACCTGACCTTGTCCAAAGCGCGCCACCAATGGCCCTAACGCCCAAATTGATGCACGCATGGTTTTCACCAGATCATAAGGCGCACAAAAAATATTCACCCCACTGGCGTCTACCTGTACCGAACCGTTACGTTCAACGCGCGCGCCCAACTGAGTGAGCAACTTCATTGTTGTATCAATGTCCCGCAATTTTGGCACATTCTGGATTTCTACCGGCTCTTCAGCGAGCAAGGCAGCAAACAGAATCGGCAGTGCGGCATTTTTGGCCCCGGAGATGGTGACTTCACCTGTTAGCCGGGTTGGGCCCTGCACACGAAATTTATCCATAATCGCTGTTTCTCAATGTTTCAATTCAATGTTGCATCATACGTCCGCAAATTTAAAAACCATTCAACTTGCGATCGCGCTGCCACTCTTCTGGCGTATACGCCTTGATCGACAACGCATGAATACGGTTATCCACAATATATTCCGTCAGCGGCGCATACACGGCCTGCTGTTTTTTCACCCGACTCATGCCAGCGAAAAGCGCACCTATGGCGATAACCTGAAAGTGGCTGCCATCACCGGTAACATGGGCTTCCTCCAGCGCCAGCGCCTTCATCAGCACATCTTTAATTTCGTTATTTTCCATCGCTCTCGATTTCTATGCCAGGGGGGATGATAATCAGGCTGGTATCTTAGATGAATACCACGCTATCTTAAACAAAGAAATCCCCTAAAAATTGCCGGGCGTGATTTTGACGCCGCTTGTGACGGCCCGAAGGGTGGCGGGCAGAGAGCCCGCCTTAAACAAGGGGATTCCGATATCCCTTCATCAATGGCGATCAGGCCATTTGAGACACGGGGATGATTTCATTCAGGTTATAAAGTGCAATCAGCGTTTTTAGCCGTTCGCCGGCCCCAACAATTTTCAGCCAGCCGTCTTGCTGAGACGGCTGGTGATAAAAATGCATCAGTAAAGCCAGCCCCGCCGAGTCAACACGTTCCAGACCGGAAACATCCAACGCCGTTTTACCCGCCAGCAGTGTCTCCCGCTGTTCCCAGAGCGGAAGCAGCGTTTCGCGATCCAGATCGCCGGTTAACACCAGCGTCGATTCCTGTGACTGCCAGCTCAATGCATTCGCCATGTCTCTGCCCAGAATTAATTGTTTTGCTTATCCAGCGTGATCGGCCGTTTCGCCGCCGCCTCTAGCTGTTGGGTCAGGCCATCAACGCCTTTTTGACGCAATGTCGCCGCCCATTCATTTTGCTTGGTCGTAATCATACTGACGCCTTCGGCTATCATGTCATAAGCCTGCCAGTTACCGGTTTTGCTATTTTTACGCCATTGGAAATCCAGACGCACCGGCGGGCGGCCGCCGCTATCAATGATTGAAACGCGGATGGAAATAATATCGGCATTTCCCAGCGGCTGATCGGGCGCAATCTGGTAAGTCTGACCGTGATATAACGCCAGGGCTTGTCCGTATGCTTGCTCCAGATAAGCTTCAAATGCCTTGAAATAGGCATCGCGCTGTTCAGACGTCGCCTCTCTGTAATAGCGTCCCAGTACCAGCGCCCCGGCGTAGCGCACCTGTACATACGGCAACAACTCTTCACTCACAATCGTACGCAGGTAATCCGGGTTTTGCTTGATACGCGGCTGTTCAGTTTTCAACCGGTTAAAAGTCTTTTCTGCCGCTTCTTGCATCAAACGATAAGGATTTTTTTGATCAGCAGCGTTGGCTAATGGCGCCACCACCAGTAAAGCCACCATCAGTAAACGTTTAAACATGCAGATATCCTCTTATGGATGTGGAGTAACAGGCTGGCTCTGAGGTTCAGGCGATGCTGGCCCGGAACCTGCCTGACCTGCATTATCCTCGCTATTGCCGCCGCTTCTATATAAGAATTGACCGATGAGATCTTCCAATACCAGGGCGGACTTGGTGTCCTGAATGACACCGCCGTCTTTCAGTGTTGACGTGCCCATCTCTTCATCCTCAAAACCGACATTCATGGCCAAATACTGCTCGCCCAGCAAGCCGGAAGTGCGAATTGCCAGAGAACTGGTATCAGGAATGTGGTCATAGCGCTGCTGAATATCCATCGCCACACGGGGAAGGTAGGTTTTCTCATCAAGCGAGATATCCACCACCCGTCCAATCACCACGCCGCCAATTCGTACCGGTGAACGCATTTTCAGGCCGCCGATATTGTCAAACGTCGCGTACAAACGGTAGGTGGGCTCACTACCGATCGACTTGAGATCGGCTACCTTCAGGCACAAAAAGAGGATGGCGCACAGCGCAATCAGCAAGAATGCGCCAACCCAAACTTCATTTTTCTTTGTTTGCATTGAATCAGTTCCCAAACATCAGTGCTGTCAGCACAAAATCCAATCCCAACACCGCGAGCGATGAATGCACAACGGTACGGGTGGTCGCCCGACTGATCCCTTCTGAAGTAGGAATCGCATCATAGCCGTTAAACAGTGCAATCCAAGTCACGGTAATCGCGAAGACGATACTTTTAATCACGCAGTTCAGTATATCCTGCCGCCATTCGACGGCCCCCTGCATGGCAGACCAGAAAAAACCGCTGTCGATGCCTTTCCAGTCAACGCCAACCAGCGCCCCTCCCCAGATACCGACAGCGACAAAAATCACCGCCAGTAACGGCATACTGATCAGCCCGGCCCAGAAACGCGGCGCCACGACGCGGCGTAGTGGATCAACCGCCATCATTTCCATGCTGGACAACTGCTCGGTCGTCTTCATCAGACCAATTTCCGCCGTCAGCGCCGATCCGGCCCGACCGGCGAACAGCAGCGCGGTGACCACAGGGCCGAGTTCACGCAGCAGAGAAAGCGCCACCATCATGCCCAGACTGGCTTCCGCGCTGTAGGTGGTCAGAACAAGATAACCTTGTAAGCCGAGAACCATACCGATGAACAGACCGGATACCATGATGATTAACAGGGACTGAACACCGACGCTATACAGTTGTTTGATCAGCAGCGGCCACTGTTTCCTGAATTCAGGCTTGCCCACCAACGCATTAAACAGCATCAGTCCAGCACGGCCAAACGAGGCACAGGTAGAAATTCCCTGACGTCCCAACGACGCCAACGCCTGTAATAACATAAGTCCGTTAACCCCCTGAACCTAACAGCGCGGTTTTATAATCATCCGCCGGTAAACGAAAAGGGACGGGACCATCGGCAATGCCATCCATAAACTGGCGCACCCGGGGTTCGTCGTTCATTTTCAGTTGTTCCGACGTACCTTCCGCCACGACGTGCCGTTCGGCAATGATATAGGCGTAATCGGCAATGCTCATGACTTCCGGCACATCATGGGAGACGATAATGCAGGTAACACCCAGCGCATGATTCAGTTCATCAATCAGTTTGACCAGAGTTCCCAGCGTTATCGGGTCCTGCCCGACGAAGGGCTCGTCGAACATGATCAATTGCGGATCGAGCGCGATTGCCCGCGCCAACGCCGCGCGCCGCGCCATCCCGCCGGAAAGTTCCGCGGGCATCAGATTGGCCGCCCCTCGCAACCCCACCGCCTCCAGCTTCATCATCACCGTGCTGCGAAGCAACGGCTTCGGCAGCCGGCTGTGCTCGCGCAGCGGCCAGGCGACATTATCAAACACGTTCAGATCGGTAAATAACGCGCCAGACTGAAATAACATGCTCATTTTCTTGCGGGCGTTATAGAGATCGGTGCGCGACAACGACGGAATATTGTCGCCGTCAAACCAGATTTCCCCGCTGTCCGGCTGAAGCTGCCCTCCAATCAGGCGCAACAATGTCGTCTTACCGATACCGGACGGCCCCATAATCGCGGTAACCTTCCCTTTGGGCACATTCAACGTGATATCTGTAAAAATCTGCCGTTCTCCGCGCCGAAAGCTCAGACCGCGAATCTCAACCAGATTGACACCATTATGATTCATTATTTCATATTCCTTGCCGATCAACGTGTTATCTACGATCCTCTGTTTTAAACGAATAGCGATAATGCGTCCTTATCTCTAAATCCTAATGGCTGATACTCTGCAAAGCCCGAGTTTTACAAAAACTTACCCTAAGTTCTTGTCTAAAATGGCCGAACATCACCGCCATAGGTTTTACTTTTCCGTCTTACACAGTCAGAATTAACGCTGATGATGGAAACGTATTTTATTTGAAATTCATCCAGAAATGCTGGTTATAAACTTATATACCTCAATAATTCGAGTTGCAGGAAAGCGGCAAGTGAGCGCAGCCAACGCTCATGCAACTTGAAGTATGGCGAGTATAGCCAGTGATTATACCTTAAAAAGGACGCTGAATGCTTTTTGCGACGGTACTGCTGTTCGTTGGTTTAATATTGCTGGTATATGGTGCCGATCGTCTGGTGTATGGCGCCGCCATTCTCGCGCGCACCATCGGCCTGCCGCCTTTCATTATCGGTCTTACCATCGTCGGCGTCGGGACATCGCTGCCCGAACTGATTGTTTCCGTAACCGCCGCATTAAACGATCAGATCGACATGGCGGTCGGCAACGTACTGGGCTCGAATATCGCCAACATTCTCTTGATTCTCGGCAGTGCGACGCTCATCCGCCCCCTGGCCGTTCATTCAGAACTGTTGCGCCGGGAATTTCCGCTTATGCTGCTGATCACCGTTTTATGTGGCTTTTTATTACATGATAGCGACCTGAGCCGCACTGACGGCATGATTCTCCTGACCACCGCCGGGCTGTATCTGTTCCTGATAATCCGCATGACGCGTCTGGCGCAACAAGAAGGCGTGGATAGCCTGACTCGGGAGCAGTTGGCTGAACTGCCCCAGGAAGACAGTAATCAAACGGTCGCCATTTTATGGCTGATCCTCGGTCTGATTATTTTACCGATGGCCGCGCGTATGGTGATCGATAATGCCACCGTGTTGGCCCGCTATTTTAATATCAGCGAACTGACCATCGGCCTCACCGTGCTGGCGATTGGCACCAGCCTGCCTGAATTGGCCACCGCCATTGTTGGTACGTTGAAAAAGGAAGATGATATTGCGCTGGGCAATCTCATCGGCTCGAATATTTTTAATATCGCCATCGTGTTGGGCGTACCGGCGCTGCTTTCACCCGGCGCAGTCAATCCCCTTGCCTTCCGGCGCGACTATTGGGTCATGCTAGGAGCCAGCACGATACTGGCGGCGCTGTACCTCAGCAGGAAACGCCGTATCGGACAGGGCGCGGGCGCGCTGTTACTCTGTGCGTTTTTCGTTTATCTCTCGGTGCTGTTCTTTGTGTAATTAGCGAATGGCTGGGTTAACCCGAACATCAGCGCATTCACTAACAGCATCAAACCAAGCAGGATCACTCAGGTATGTCACATTTTGAACTCCAACCCGGTTTTGATTTTCAGCAGGCAGGCAAACAGGTTCTGAATACTGAGCGCGAAGGTCTGGCACAGCTCGATCAGTACATTGACGATAATTTCACGCAGGCCTGCGAAAAAATATTTCACTGTCAGGGAAAGGTGGTCGTGATGGGAATGGGAAAATCCGGCCACATTGGTTGCAAAATGGCGGCGACGTTCGCCAGCACCGGAACCCCCGCTTTTTTTGTTCACCCCGGCGAAGCCAGCCATGGCGATTTGGGCATGGTCACGCCGCATGACATTGTGATTGCCATTTCCAATTCGGGTGAATCCCACGAAATCCTGTCGTTAATCCCAGTACTGAAACGCCAGCAGATTTTCCTGATTTGCATGACCGGCAATCCTGAAAGCACCATGGGAAAGGCGGCGGATATCCACCTGTGCGTCCATGTTCCGCAAGAAGCCTGCCCTTTAGGTCTGGCGCCGACCAGCAGTACGACCGCGACGCTGGTGATGGGAGATGCGATGGCTGTCGCACTGTTGCAGGCGCGGGGTTTTACCGCCGAAGACTTTGCGCTCTCCCACCCCGGCGGGGCTTTGGGCCGCAAACTTCTGCTGCGCGTCAGCGACATCATGCACTCGGGCGAAGAAATTCCCCATGTCTCCCACAATGCCTCCCTGCGCGATGCGCTGGTGGAAATAACGCGCAAAAATTTAGGGATGACGGTAATCTGCGATGCGGACATGAAAATCCTCGGCATCTTCACCGATGGCGATCTGCGCCGAATCTTCGACATGAAGATTGACTTGAACAACGCCCGCATTGCTGATGTGATGACCGTCGGCGGCATTCGGGTCACGCCGCAAACGCTGGCCGTGGAAGCACTGAACCTGATGCAGTCACGCCATATTACGTCGCTGCTGGTGGCGGAAAACGATCGTCTGGAGGGGATCGTTCATATGCACGATATGCTACGTGCAGGCGTGGTGTAATCCGTCATCATGCGCCAACCCGCGATAGTGAAGTAACTACTTGTAGATCCATAGCCAAAAGAACCAAGGATAAACATCAATGAGTGAAACCAGGACGCAAACCGATACCTGTTATGGGCCTGTCGATCAACAGGTGCTGGATAAGGCCGGTAAAGTTCGTCTGTTAATCTGCGATGTTGACGGCGTGATGTCGGATGGGCTGATTTATATGGGAAATCACGGTGAAGAATTGAAAGCGTTTAACGTCCGCGACGGTTACGGCATCCGTTGCCTGCTGACGTCCGGTATCGAAGTCGCCATTATTACCGGCCGAACGGCCGACCTGCTGGTAGACCGTTGTAAAACGCTGGGGATCACCCATCTTTATCAGGGACAGTCCGATAAGGTTTTGGCCTTCAACAATCTGTTGGATAAACTGACGGTAACCGCTAGCCAGGTCGCCTATATTGGTGACGACCTGATCGACTGGCCGGTGATGGCTCAGGTGGGCTTAAGCGTTGCCGTGGCTGACGCTCATCCGTTGCTGCTGCCGCGGGCTGATTATGTTACGCGCATCGCGGGCGGTCGCGGCGCGGTACGTGAACTTTGTGATTTAATCCTGTTTTCACAGGGTAAGCTGGAGCAGGCCAAAGGGTTGTCGATATGAGTAAAACTAAGCGTTGGCTGACCGCTTTGCTGGCACTGCTTGCCCTCATTCTGATCGGCTGGACTATTACAGATAATGAAACGGTGACGCCGACAGACAGTGCGAGTCCGGCCGTACCGGTATATACCAGCGAGAAAACCACCACCCAGGTTTACAGCCCGGCCGGAAAGCTGAGCTACCGTCTGATCGCGGACAAAGCGGAATATTTCAATGACGAGCAACTAAGCTGGTTTACCACCCCGGTGGCGACAATGTTTAACGAACAGGGGACGGCGACCTGGTCGGTGCGCGCGGACCGCGCCAAGCTGACGAAAGACAAAATGCTCTATCTATACGGTCATGTCGAGGTCAACAGCCTGACACATGACTCACAGTTGAAGAGAATCAAAACCAATAATGCCAAGGTAAATCTGGTCACTCAGGACGTCTCTTCCGATGATGAAGTCACCCTGTACGGCGCCAGCTTTACGTCCAACGGGATGAGAATGCGCGGGAATCTGCGTAATAAGACAGCCGAGTTGATCGAAAAGGTAAAAACCTCTTATGAAATTCAAAACCAATAATCTGATGCGTCACACCCTGATCGCCAGTTCGCTGTTAGCCGTCAGCGTTTCTGCGCCGGCCGTTACCGGGGATAACAACCAGCCGATTAATATCGATTCAGAACAGCAGTCTCTGGACATGCAAGGCAATACGGTAACGTTCACCGGAAATGTCGTCGTAAAGCAGGGAACGATAGAAGTCAAAGCCGACAAAGTCGTCGTTACCCGGCCACAGGACGCAAAGGGCCGTGAAGTTGTTGAAGGCTACGGCAACCCCGTCACTTTCTACCAGATGCAGGACAACGGCAAGCCAGTGAAAGGCCATGCCCGGAAAGTCCGTTATGAACTGGCCAATGACTTTCTGGTATTGACCGGCGACGCCTACCTGGAGCAGATGGACAGCAATGTGAAAGGCGACCGAATCACTTATCTGGTGAAACAACAGCAGATGGAGGCTTTCAGCGATAAAGGTAAACGTGTTACTACGGTATTGGTTCCCTCTCAACTTCAGGAAAAAGAGAACAAGAACGCCGCCTCCCCCTCTCAAACACCGCAACCGAGAGTCACCGAATAACTTATGGCAACATTAATCGCAGAAAATTTGGCTAAGGCATATAAAGGCCGCCGAGTCGTGGAAAACGTCAGTCTTACCGTTAACTCCGGTGAAATCGTTGGGCTACTGGGGCCGAATGGCGCGGGGAAAACCACCACATTTTATATGGTTGTCGGTATTGTCCCGCTCGATGAAGGGCGGATAGTAATTGATAGCGACGATATCAGCCTGCTGCCCCTGCACGACCGCGCTCTGCGCGGGATCGGCTATTTACCGCAGGAAGCGTCGATCTTTCGCCGGCTGAGTGTCTACGACAACCTGATGGCCGTTTTGCAGATCCGTAAAGATCTGACCTCGGAACAACAGGAAGACCGGGCGAACGAGCTAATGGAAGAATTCCATATTATCCATTTACGCGATAGTCTGGGACAATCGCTCTCCGGTGGAGAACGGCGCCGAGTGGAAATCGCCCGTGCGCTGGCGGCAAACCCTAAATTCATCCTGTTGGATGAGCCATTTGCCGGTGTTGACCCCATTTCGGTGATTGATATAAAAAAAATAATTGAACATCTGCGTGACAGCGGACTCGGCGTGTTGATTACCGATCATAACGTCCGTGAAACGCTGGATGTTTGCGAGCGCGCCTACATTGTGAGTCAGGGACACCTGATCGCCCACGGTTCACCGACCGAAATCCTTGCCGACGAGCAGGTAAAACGCGTCTATCTGGGCGAAGGCTTCCGACTCTGATAGGGTAGGGTTTCAAATTAAATAATAGATAAGGAAGTTAGCGCTACTTATGAAGCAAGGTTTGCAACTCAGGCTTAGCCAGCAATTGGCCATGACTCCACAGCTACAGCAGGCAATCCGTCTGTTGCAACTGTCCACGCTTGAACTGCAACAAGAGATTCAACTGGCGCTGGAAAATAATCCGTTACTCGAGCAGTCGGACAATCACGAAGAAATAGAGTCATTCGAGGCGGCCGACAGTGATTCGCTGGATACCGGCGAAGCGCTGGAACAGAAAGATATGCCGGAAGAGTTGCCGCTTGACGCGACTTGGGACGAAATCTATTCCGCGGGCACGCCATCCGGCACCGGCACCGATTACCGGGATGAAGAGTTACCCATCTATCAGGGGGAAACGACGCAAACCCTTCAGGATTACCTGATGTGGCAGGTGGAGTTGACGCCCTTTTCAGATACCGATGCGGCGATAGCGACGTCCATCGTTGACGCGGTGGACAACACCGGCTATCTCACCGTGCCGCTGGGAGATATTTTGGACAGCATTGGGGATGAAAACGTCACGCTGGATGAAGTGGAAGCGGTGCTCAAGCGGGTACAGCGCTTTGATCCGGTGGGCGTTGCCGCGCGCGATCTGCGTGACTGCCTGCTGGTACAGCTTTCCCAGTTTGCTGAGAGCACGCCGCGCCTCGCGGAAGCCAGGCTGATTGTGAGCGACTTCCTCGATTTGCTGGCCAACCATGATTTCCGCAGCCTGATTCGCTCAACCCGCCTGAAAGAAGAGGTGTTGAAAGAAGCGCTGGCGCTGATTCAATCCCTCGACCCCCGTCCGGGCCAATCCATCAACACGGGTGAGTCCGAATATGTTATTCCTGACGTGCTGGTGCGCAAAATCCAGGGACGTTGGGTGGTCGAACTGAATACCGACAGCGTGCCGCGGCTACAGATCAATCAGCAATACGCCGCGCTGGGCAACTGCGTCCGTAGCGACAGCGACGGCCAGTTTATCCGTAGTCATTTGCAGGAAGCGCGCTGGTTAATCAAAAGTCTGGAGAGCCGTAATGATACGCTGCTCAAAGTGACCCGCTGTATTGTCGAACAACAGCAGGATTTTTTTGAACAGGGTGAAGAATTCATGAAACCGATGGTGCTGGCAGATATCGCCCAAGTGGTGGATATGCATGAATCCACCATTTCCCGGGTGACCACACAGAAATTTCTGCACAGTCCGCGCGGCATTTTTGAACTAAAATATTTCTTCTCCAGTCACGTGAATACCGACAGCGGAGGTGAGGCTTCGTCAACGGCTATCCGGGCACTGGTGAAGAAGTTAATCGCCGCGGAAAACCCCGCCAAGCCATTAAGCGACAGCAAGCTCACGCTGCTGCTCGCCGAACAGGGCATCATTGTGGCGCGGCGGACGGTGGCGAAATACCGAGAGTCTTTATCTATCCCACCATCAAATCAGCGTAAACAACTGGTTTGATCTCAACAGAGAAGGAAGAGACGATGCAGCTCAACATCACCGGACACCACATCGAAATTACCGAACCTTTACACGATTTCGTGAACACCAAATTCTCCAAGTTGGAGCAATACTTTGATCGCATCAATCAGGTCAACGTGGTATTGAAAGTGGAGAAAATACAACAAATCGCTGACGCCACGGTTCACGTCAACGGTGGAGAGCTGCACGCCACATCAGAAGCGCTAGATATGTACGCCGCTATCGATTTGCTGATCGATAAGCTGGCTCGCCAGCTTACCAAGCATAAAGATAAGCTGAAACAGCACTAGTTTCTTCTCTTGTCCCGTTGGGCAAGAGAACAGACCCGGCTCATGCGCCTGTGGGCCGGGCTCACCAGAAGTAAAAGCGCCGTTAAGTGAATATAAAATGAACAACGATCCCGTTTTGCAACTCAGCACCGTGTTACGTCCAGAGTGCACCCGAAGTTCGGTCCATTGCCAAAGTAAAAAGCGGGCATTGGAAATTATCAGTGAGCTGGCGGCCAAACAGCTTAATCTCTCCTCACAGATTATTTTTGATGCCATTCTCACCCGCGAGCGAATGGGCAGTACCGGTATCGGCAATGGTATTGCCATTCCACATGGAAAGCTTGAGGGGGATAACGTGCTGGGAGCAATCGGCGTCTTTATCCAGTTAGAGCAGCCTATCGCTTTCGATGCCATTGATAATCAAGCCGTTGATTTGCTTTTTGCCTTGCTGGTTCCGGCAGAACAATGTAAAACCCATTTACATACGCTGTCGCTCGTCGCCAAACGCCTGGCGGATAAAACGGTTTGCCGGCGCTTGAGGGCGGCGCAAAGCGATGAAGAGCTCTATCAGATCATGACGGAAACCGGTTAAGTCAAATGACGGCAATGCTGACGATGAATGGCGACCCGATCGGGGATCAACGGTTCTTGGGGGCAGAGAGTGCTTGCAATCTGTGTTCTAACAATTCATTTTCTAGCCATTCACTATAAACACAACGGCAGCAAGAGTTCGCCATCACGCTGCCAGAGGGGAGTCGTCAGATGGTGCTGATGATCGTCAGCGGTCGCTCAGGGTCGGGGAAATCTGTCGCCCTGCGCGCGCTTGAAGACATGGGGTTCTACTGCGTAGATAACCTGCCAGTGGTTTTGTTGCCAGAGCTGGCCAATACGCTTGCGGCACGCAATATTTCCGCCGCGGTCAGCATTGATGTACGCAATATGCCGGAATCCCCGGAAATCTTCGAGCACGCGATGGAACAACTGCCGCAAAGCTTCTCACCGCAACTGTTATTCCTGGATGCCGATCGCAATACGCTAATCCGCCGTTACAGTGATACCCGCCGTCTGCATCCCTTATCCAGTAAAAATCTGTCGCTGGAAAGCGCCATTGATGAAGAAAACGATCTGTTGGAACCGCTGCGCTCGCAGGCCGATCTGATCATCGATACCTCCGAGATGTCGGTGCATGAGCTGGCTGAAATGCTGCGTACCCGCCTGCTGGGTAAACGGGAACGCGAACTGACGATAGTATTTGAATCTTTCGGCTATAAACACGGTATTCCCATTGATGCCGACTATGTGTTTGACGTTCGCTTTCTGCCCAACCCGCACTGGGATCCGAAGCTGCGTCCGATGACCGGTCTGGACAAACCCGTCGCTGCCTTCCTCGATCGGCATACTGAAGTCCACAATTTTATCTACCAGACGCGCAGCTATCTGGAACTGTGGCTTCCCATGCTGGAAACCAACAACCGCAGCTATCTGACGGTGGCGATTGGCTGTACCGGGGGAAAACATCGTTCGGTGTACATCGCGGAGCAGTTAGCTGATTATTTCCGCTCACGCGGCAAGAACGTTCAGTCGCGCCATCGCACATTGGAAAAACGTAAATAATGACCGTCAGACAAACAGTTGAAATCAAGAACAAGCTGGGTATGCATGCCCGGCCCGCCATGAAACTGTTTGAACTGGTGCAGAGTTTTGACGCGGAAGTGATGCTGCGCAACGACAGCGGTACGGAGGCCGAAGCCAGCAGCGTCATTGCCATGCTGATGCTGGATTCGGCCAAAGGCCGGCTCATTGAGGTCGAGGCCACAGGCCCGGATGAGGTATCGGCGCTGGCGGCGGTTATCCAGCTATTTGAAGCCGGGTTTGATGAAGAGTAATGCTTTTCGGCTTCGCGGCGCAGCGGCAATCGCATAAAGCCGATGACCGCCCCGCCGTGGTTTATTCTCCCGCAATCTTCATTTCAGGCAGCAGCACCGAGCCGCACTGAATATTGCTGCGTGTTTCAATATCGTTGCCGACCGTCACGATGTTGCGCAACATGTCTTTCAGGTTGCCCGCTATGGTAATCTCACTGACCGGATACTGAATTTCGCCGTTTTCCACCCAGAAACCGGACGCGCCACGAGAATAGTCCCCCGTTACGCCGCTGACGCCCTGTCCCATTAGTTCGGTCACCAGCAGACCTTTGCCCATCTGTTTAAGCAAACCGTCGAAATCCAGCCCCTGTCCGGCAATGCGCCAATTATGAATCCCTCCGGCGTGTCCGGTGCTTTTCATGCCCAGCTTACGCGCGGCATAGCTGCTCAGCAGCCAGGTCTGTAAGACACCGTCTTTCACAATCTCACGTTGCTGAGTGCGTACACCTTCATTATCAAACGGCGCCGACGCCGGCCCTTTGCGCAAATGCGGCTGTTCTTCAATAGTGAGCCACTCTGGTAAAATCTGCTGGCCCAGTTTATCCAACAGGAAGGTCGATTTACGGTACACGCTGCCGCCGCTGATTGCGCCGACCAGATGGCCGAACAGTCCGGTCGCCACTTCAGCGGAAAACAGTATCGGCGCCTGCATGGTCGGTAACTTCCGCGGCGACAGACGGGATAACGTTCGGCGCGCGCACTCTTCGCCCACCCATTCCGGCGTTTTCAAATCATCCAGCGAACGACCAACGGTATAGGCGTAATCACGCTCCATATCGCCATTCACTTCGGCAATCACAGAACTGGACATGGAATGACGGCTGGAGCAGAAGCTTTGCAGCATGCCGTGGCTGTTGCCAAACACTTTGATACCGTAATGACTGTTGAAACTGCCGCCTTCGGTATTGGTGATGCGTTTATCCGCCTTCAGCGCAGCCTGTTCCGCGCGCGCGGCCAGTTCGATACCCCGCTCCGCATTCAGTTCCGCTGGGTAAAAGAGATCCAGATCCGGCGCGTCAAAGGCCAGCAGATCGTTATCCGCAGGCCCGGCAAAGGGATCGGCGGAGGTGTAACGGGCAATATCCAACGCCGCCTGCACGGTGCGCGCGATCGCATCCGGGCTGAGGTCGGTGGATGACGCGCTGCCTTTGCGCTGCTGGTAATATACCGTAATGCCCAGCGCGCCATCACTGTTAAATTCAACGTTTTCAACTTCACCATAGCGGGTGCTCACGCCAATGCCGGTGGTTTTCGACACCGCGACTTCCGCCCCGTCAGACCCCGCCCGCGCCAGCGCCAGCGCCTGTTCAACCGCCTGTTCCAGCGCTGCGCGCTGTTGTGCAACCTGAGTGATTATTGCCATTGTTCTGCCATAATGAGTGAGGAAATCAAAGCCAATATATACCTGCAACTCGAAAGATGAAGGGGGTAGCATAGAACTTTTAAGTCTAACAGGATCTTTAGACAATTTCGCACAAAGCCCAAACCTGTTAGGATCGGCCTCTTTTTACGACGAGCGACCTGCCTGTCATTTTCGGCGTCGCGGCAAGCGCCGTTAAAAACGCGCCCGGAAATTTTTAGGAACCCACCATGAGCAAGAAACCCGCAGACTGGCTTGATGATGTCCCGGACAATAACGAAGACGATGATGATGAAATTATCTGGGTCAGCAAAAGCGAAATAAAGCGCGATGCCGAAGCGCTGAAAGATCTCGGCGCGGAGCTGGTAGAGCTGGGTAAAAACGCGTTGGAGAAAATCCCGCTGGATGATGATCTGCGCACTGCGGTAGAGCTGGCGCAGCGAATCAAGAAAGAGGGCCGCCGCCGCCAGTTGCAGTTGATCGGTAAAATGCTGCGCGCCCGCGATCCTGAACCCATCCAGGCGGCACTGGATAAACTGAAAAACCGTCACAATCAGCAGGTGGTGCTTTTTCATAAGCTTGAACTGCTGCGCGACCGTCTGGTGGCTGAAGGGGATGACGCCATTCCCGACATATTGGCGCTTTATCCACATGCCGACCGTCAGCAGCTACGCTCGCTGGTGCGCAACGCGCAAAAAGAAAAGGCTGCGAATAAACCGCCGAAATCCACCCGTCAGATCTTTCAGTACCTGCGTGAATTGTCAGAAACCGAAGCGTGACAGCGGATTTGGGGTGACCACCGCGCCCCTGGGTTAGCGCGTCTAATCACTCAACGCGTGCTGATATTTACGCAACATGGCGATTAAACGTCCTACCGATGCCGTCATGTCCGGCGACACCTGCCGTTCAGTCAGTTTCTGCTGGTACTCCCCCAGCTCATCCAATAGTTGTGCAAAAGAGTGGCTGCGCGTGGTTTCCCGCCGCGCGCCAATCACCTGCTGCGCCGTGGCGCGGATCCGGCGATGAAAAGCGGAGAGCGACTTATCCGGCGGGATTGCCAGTAAACGCAGGCGCTGATGCGCGATAATCAACGATAGCGCCAGACGGTATTTGGCAATATCGCCGGGGAACATGTTCAGCAGTAAAAACAGCTGCTGGTAGAGCGCGGGTAAGTGGTTATCTTTGCGCCGCGCCTGATTGGTCGTCAATGCCGATACCGCACGGTAAACAAAACGATTCAGCAACGTGCGTCCGGTGCGGGCTTTCGCATTGTCGCGGATCAGCAAAATGACCAGCAATGCCAGAAAACAACCGATAATCTGCCCGATAGCGCTATCCAGAAACTGACTGATATCGAAGGTCATCGGGTTATCCAGCACCAGAATATTAATCGTACTCGCCAGTGCGCCCAGCGACCCCAGACGCCGCTTTTGCACCTCGATACCCAGGAAGAACGCCATCGTCCCCAGGCTGATGCACAGCAACAGCATGCTCTGCTGCGTGGCGGGCATGATAAACATAAACATCAGCGCCCCCAGCGGCAGCGCGAAGATTGTGCCGTAAAGGAAATCAATCGCCATCATTTTGGGGTTCGGCAATCGCATCGCCAGCGACGTCACCACGGCAATCATCACCATGCAAACGCTGCCCGACGTCCAGCCGGTACTTAGCCAGAATAAGCAGCCCAGCGCGGTCGCTACTCCCGTACGCAATCCGTTGATCATGGCATGGTGGGCTTCAGCGGATGGTACTTTAACCTCAACATCGCTGCTCAGCACCTCAGCCTCTACTTTGCTGATGCGTCCGTTGGTCTGCACGCCTTTGGTCAGCAACAAGTAGCGGGTTGCGGTTCCGACCCAGCTACTCACCGTAGGCGGGATCGCCTGACTATCGCTGGCCACCATCAGATGCCGCAGCGATTTCAGACGCTGATGGACATCCCGCATCGATTCAACCGGCTGATCGATAACCCATTTCAGGCTGCCTTTCATCCATGAAGGATGGTCCTGTAAAATCAGATAGGTTTCGCAAGCCTGGGTAATCAGCGCCAGCGATTGCGTATGCATTGATTTCAACCGGCGGTTGCTGTTCTGCCAGCGCGACGATTCCATCATCAAATAACTGCGCATACCATTCAGCGCTGTCGTTTTACGCACCAGCTCGTGCCAGGCGGTATCGATCACCGCTTTTTCCGCCTGACTGATACACAGTTGCAGCAACCGATACTGATCCACCAGCAGCGCGTCGATGCTACGGTCAATATCTTGCTTTATCGAACGCGGCGAGAACGCCAAATCAGCCAGAATCGCGCACACAATCCCCAGTACAATTTCACTACAGCGCTCGACGGCAAACTGTGGGGTCAGCAGCGGCGTTCCCTGCGCGGTGACGATGATGATCAACGCCGTGTAGCCAGCCAGCCCAACCCCATAGGCGTTTTCAACTTTGACCAGTGAAGAGAGCCAGGTACACACGCCCGCCCACAAACAACACAGCATCAGCATCAGAACCGGCGCGCGGATCGTCGCAATAATGATGACTAACGCACCGATACAGCCGATAAACGTCCCGATAATACGCAACATGCCGCGATGACGGATCGCGCCGGAAAACGGTTCGCCTCCCGCTGCAAAAGCCGGGCCGGCAGCAACGATGGCCGCCGTCAGCACTGACCAGCGCGGAGTTTCCAACTGCAAATGGAAACCCAGCAGCAAAGACAGGACAATGGCGAAACTCAGCTTAAACGCAAAACGGAAGCGCAAAAATATTGGGTTTTTCATGATGTTAACCGAACTCACGCAGGCGGTATAACAGACGAATCAGCGGCGATGGCTTTTTATCGTTGTTGACCTGCTCGCCGGTAATGACGACGGTGGCGGTGGTGCCGGCCGGATACAGATCGCCCATTTGACGATCGAGTTTGATTTTCACAGGCACGCGCTGTGCCAGACGCACCCACTCCAGGTTTGAGTCAACGGTTGCCAGACCTTTACTGTCGACGCTGCTACTGCTGTTGTTCACCCCGGCGGCCACGCTGTCCACCGTACCGTAGAAGATACGCTCGCTGCCCAGCGGCGTGATTTCAACGCGATATCCGCGGCGCACCCTTTCCAGTTTGGTTTCTTCCATATACGCCAGCAGGTAGAATGAATCTTTCTTTACCAGCGCAACGGCGGTCGAACCGCGGGTAATAAATTCCCCGCGCTGCACAGTCAGGTTGGTTACCCAACCATCCGCTGGCGCACGCACCACCGTACGTTCCAAATCCAATTTCGCCAGTCCCAACGCGGCCTGTGCTTTGGCAAGCTGGTGCGTCGCCGTTTCCAGCGCATTGCCTGACTGGTCGATATCCTCCTGCGACATCGCCTGAATGCCCAAACGTACCCGGCGTCCCGCTTCCCGCTTTTTCTCCACCGCCAGCGCCTGATAATAGGCTACATCGGCTTCAGCCTGGGCCAGCGCCTCACGATAGCGGGGTTGATCCACCACGAACAGCACATCGCCCTGTTTCACCGACTGATTATCCGTCACCCGAACATCGGTGAGTAACCCGCCGACGTCGGGGGAGATTGCCACCACATCCGCGCTAAACTTCGCATCCCGCGTCCAGGGCGATTCGGTATAAAACGCCCAGATACGAAATACCGCCACAATTGCGCATAACACAACAGCCAGCGTAATAACCACACTGCCCAGCTTTTTCGCGAGCGTGGCAATAAAGAAAGATTTCACAAAAAAACCTCAAAGACCGTAACGGAACAGCAGATAGAACAGGCAGCAGAATAATGCGGTATTAAACAACGCCGGATGCCAGACAAAATCATAAATACCCGTCGGGTGTAATAGCCGGTTCACCACAAAAAATAGCGTCAGCGACACCAGCAGAACAAAGAAAACCGGCGGGAACGACAAACCGAACAGCACCATAACAGGGAGTGAACTCATCCTCTTTTCCTTATGTTTCATTAGGTGTAACGCGCCTTAATGACAGGTTACCGTGATTAACGTAATGATCGTCCACCGCGTGACGCATCGACAGCAACGTCTTGTCCCACAGGCTTCACAGCCGGCAGGTAAAACTGAGTCAGAACGAGGGAGGAGGCTGACTGCTGATTCAATAAGCGATGTTAAATCGGCATTTTTTAAGCTACGGTGATAACAATGAACGATTGAAGGTTTTACATGACCCGTCCGGCATCACCGGATGGACTACATTATGAATGTTTATTATCACCTTATCTACACAGTGTGATCTAAATCACTTTTAAGCCAGAGTGAATAATGGACCGATTAAAAAGTATGTCGATATTCGCCAGAGTGGTGCAATGCGGCTCCTTTACCGCCGCAGCACGCCAACTTCAGATGAGCGTTTCCGCCGTCAGCCAGACCGTCACCAAACTTGAAGACCAATTGCAAATCAAGCTGCTTAACCGCAGTACGCGTAGCATTGGCCTGACCGAAGCGGGAAAAATTTATTACCACGGCTGCCGCCGCATGCTGCATGAAGCGCATGAGGTGCATGAACAGCTCTATGCCTTCAACAGTACCCCGATCGGCACATTACGTATCGGCAGTTCTTCAACCATGGCGCAAAATGTGTTATCCGCCATGACCGCCGATATGCTGAAAGAATATCCGGGACTCTCCGTTAATCTGGTCACGGGTATCCCTGCGCCTGATTTGATCGCCGACGGTCTGGATATTGTCATCCGGGTTGGGGCGTTACAGGATTCCAGCCTGTTCTCCAAACGACTGGGATCGATGCCGATGGTGGTGTGCGCCGCCAAAAGCTATCTGACCCAGCACGGCTCGCCGGAAAAACCGGCCGACATGGGCAATTTCTCCTGGCTGGAATACAGCGTGCGAGCGGATAGTGAATTTGAGCTGATTGCCCCCGAAGGCATTTCCACCCGGCTGGCGCCGCAGGGCCGTTTTGTCACCAACGATCCGCAGACGCTGGTGCGCTGGCTAAAAGCCGGCGCAGGCATCGCCTATATTCCCTTGATGTGGGTAGTTGAAGAAATTCAGCGCGGCGAAATGGAAATTCTGTTCAACCGCTACCATTCCGATCCGCGCCCGGTTTATGCGTTATATACCCGTAAAGACAACCTGCCGCTGAAAGTGCAGGTCTGCATCAATTACATGATTGAATATTTTAAGAAAGTCGCTCTGACGTATCAGGGGTATCGTCAGGATAACGGGGGAGAGGAAGAGAAAACGTAAATTTCGTGAAACGTTTTCGCCTTTCCCCCTACAAATTAATGATGATGTTTTGGTGCAACGTCACGCGATACATATCAGTCGGTTGAAATCGGTTTTCACCGCCGTGACCTGTGTTAAAAAACCGCATCCGTTCAGTAAGCACGCGGTTTCTCATAAAGACAACGTGAGTACGGCGTTTGCTTACGCCGTACCGCCCACGGTAAGGCTTTCCAGCTTCAGCGTCGGCTGACCAACGCCCACTGGGAGGTTTTGCCCCTCTTTGCCGCACAAGCCAACCCCTTTATCCAGCGCCAGATCGTTACCCACCATAGAAACCTGCTGCATGGCTTCAATGCCGGAGCCAATCAACGTGGCGCCTTTTACCGGCGTGGTCACACGGCCGTTCTCGATCAAGTAAGCTTCAGATGTTGAGAACACAAACTTGCCGGAAGTGATATCCACCTGACCGCCGCCGAAGTTCGGCGCGTATAAGCCGTATTCAACGCTGGCGATTATCTCTTCCGGCGTTGACTGCCCCGCCAGCATGTAGGTGTTGGTCATACGCGGCATCGGCAGGTGCGCGTAGGATTCACGGCGTCCGTTGCCGGTAGGGACGACGCCCATCAGACGGGCATTCAGTTTGTCCTGCATATAGCCTTTCAGAATACCGTTTTCAATCAGTACGTTATACTGTCCCGGCACCCCCTCGTCATCCATCGCCAATGAGCCGCGACACCCTGTCAGCGTACCGTCATCCACCACCGTACAAAGCTCGGACGCCACCAGTTTGCCCACCTGACCGCTGAATACCGAGGTTCCGCGGCGGTTAAAATCGCCTTCCAGACCGTGCCCAACCGCTTCATGCAGCAATACGCCCGGCCAACCCGCGCCCAGTACGACTGGCATCGATCCCGCGGGCGCCGCAACCGCCGACAGATTGACCCGCGCCATGCGCACCGCCTCTTTCGCCCAGGCTTCCACACGCGGTTCACCGTCATCGGCTTCCCAGAAATAGTGATAACCGCTGCGCGAACCGCCGCCGCTGGTGCCTCGCTCACGTTTGCCGTCCACCTCAACCAGCACGCTGATCGACAGACGCACCAGCGGACGAACATCGGCTGCCAGCGTGCCATCGGTGGCGGCCACCAGCACCAGTTCGTACACCCCTGCCAGACTAGCGGTCACTTCCTGCACGCTGGCGTCAGCGGCACGCGCCACTGCATCCGCTCGCTGCAACAGGGCGATTTTCTCTTCACGGGTCAGGCTATCCAACGGGTTAAGCTGGGGATAAAGCGCAGGGTGCCCCACCTCGCCCAGCGTATGCACCTTGCCGTTACCTTGCTCGCGCACAATGCTGCGGGCGGCCTGTGCACTCTGATGCAACGCATTCAGCGTGATCTGGTCGGCATAGGCAAACCCCGTTTTTTCACCATCAATCGCGCGAATTCCCACGCCCTGATCGATATGGTAGGAACCATCCTTGATGATGCGGTCTTCCAATACCCATGACTCGTGGTAGCTGGATTGAAAATAAAGATCGGCATAATCCAGACGACGTTCATTTAATAATCCCAATACGGAAGACAGATCGTTAAGGTTCAATTTGTTAGCGGTAAGTAATTGCTCACTGACAAACGACAGACTCATATTTTTTCACTCTTTATTAGATGAAATTGGGTGAACGAACCGCGCCAGCCATTTATGCCGCTACTCGCCCTTACTTTTTACTCGGTTCACGCAGCACTTCTTGAATCTTTGGCTGATCGATGCTACCGGAAATGTGGTAACGGATCAGTGAAATTTTGTTCCATAGCGGCGCCAGCGCTTTGCTGGCGGCGAATACGGCGGCCCCGACGACCGGGTTCACGGCAAACGCCACCCCGACCCCTACCGTGGCGGAAATTTCCGGCGCTATCACCGCTTCCATATCAATCTGGCGATTCACCAAATCAGCATTGCCTTTCATCGCAATATCCGCTTCCAGGCCATCGACCAGCGTATCGTCGGTACGCAGCACGCCATCTTTAATCCATGCCGTGCTGCGGATACCATCAAAATAGAAACCGCTGCCAAACGTATCGCTAAAATCGAACCGCAGTTTGCGCAGCAAGGCATCAAAACTCACCAGACGCAGCAGTTGCCCGGCCTGACCCGTCCCCGCCTCGGCGATTTCCCCTTTTCCTATCCGCGTACGCAGAATTCCGCTCAGGCTGGCGATATCCGGCGCCCACGGGGTGCCGCGCCAGTAAAGATCGTAATCCACCTCAAACGACCCGGCATGCAACGGCGTTACGATGCCGAACCAGTCGGCGTTCTGCACCAGACTGTCTCCGTTCAGGCGTCCTTTCAGTGCCGTACGGACGCCCTCGGCATTCTCCTGCCAGCTACCGTTTACCGTCAGCCGCGCCTTGCCCGTGTCAATAACGCCGCCGCTCAGAATCAGCCTGTCTTTCTCCGGCTGTAGCGTCCCCTGTATGCGGCCAACGTTTTGTCCCACGAGCCAGCACTGACGACAATTGAGCTGCAAGGCAGGCAAATCCTGAAAACTGATACTGGGATCGTTCAACGGCGATTTCTTCTCGGCCAACGCAATCGGATTGGTTGCCTCATTCTCTTTCCATTGAGGATTGTAATAGAGATAACGAATATCACTACGCCACACACCGCGCTGCGGTATCTCAAGCGTGGCATCAATTTCGCGAGCCTGAGCCCGCACCTCGCTGCCGCGAAGACCGTTTTTACCGGTTATCGATAAATCATGCCACCGCTGCCCCAGCATTTGCAGTTCAGGCGTGCGCACGGTCACTTCTGTCGGTAAGCGGAAACGGCTGACAGCGCCATTTCCACCCATTGATGAACGTGCTGATGGCAGCAATCCGAGCCAACTCTCACCATCCAGCGCGGGCAGATCGACCACCAGCGCCGAGCCTTCCGGCAATGGCGGCAGCGTATTGACGCTGTTTTTCCAACTGCCGCGCGCCAGCGTGACAGTATCGCCTTTCAGTAACCATTGGCTGTTGAACTGATTATCCTTACCAATACGGCCATTCAGCGTGAACCCGCTCAGGTCGCCTTTGGCTTTGACCAGAAAAGGTAAACGCTCTCCCGCGGCTTTATTTAACGGACGAGGTAAGTGACTACTTACTTTATCTAAATTAGCTTCGATATCAACGTCATATGTCGTTTTCCCTTGATGGGGCAACGTGACTGCGATGGTACTTTTCCAATCCGCCGTCCCCGACACCTGACCGGCAAGCGGTTTCGGTATACCGGACAAGCGGGAGGGTTGCCAGGCGCCCTGTAGCCCGACGTTCACCTGGAGCGCCTTTTCCTGCTCTTGCGTGGTGAAATTCACCCGCATTGGCTGATCCAGCCAGTTGGCTTCCAGCGTTTCGCTGCGCAAGTTGCCGTTGTCATAACGGAACCGGCCCGTGAGGTTTTTTATCGTCGTTGCCAACGGCTTGATATACAGGCTGTTATTATTTAATACGACATCGCCTCTGGCGCGAACCCCGTCCCCATTCAGTGGAATATCAAGACGCAGGGAACTCTTCACCGCACCGGCAATTCTCAATTCTTCCAGCGCGGCGCCCACCGAGGATTTCAGCGGCGTCTGCTGGAAATAGTTGCTGACTTCCGGCCCCGGACCGTCCAGCTCGGCGTCAATCAACAGTTTCTCTTTTTTGTAATCGGGAATAACGGCGCTGATGTTCTTGCCTTCCACCTTGCCCAACCAGGCTTGCGGCGCAAACATCCACAGGCCGTTATTGGCGAAATCGAGATTGATATCCAATTGTGTCAAGGCAGGCCAACCGGGCTGAAACTCGAACACCGCATTTTTGACCGGCACCCACACTTCAAACTGTCCTTCGTTATGCACAAAGGGGAAACGCTGCGGATTACCGGCAAAAATCAGCGTGCCATTGTCGACCCGACCGCTCTTGAGCGCGTTGCTCAGGTAATTCACCAGTTCCTTGCCCATAAAGGGCTCAGGATAATAACGCCCCGCATCAGCAGCATCGGTCAGGCGAAGTCCGGCCAGAATGTCCAGTCTGGGCTCGCCTTTTTCAGGGTGCTGATAGCGGAAATCGCCGTTGATCCGCAGCGATTTGGCCTGGACATCCAACCCGTGGCTCCACAGTTCCCAACCCTGCGGGTTATAGCGCCAGTAGACCGCACCGTTCGCCCGATTGATTTCCAACGGGGCGCGGAACATGGCTTCATAAGGCAGCGTACTCTCCGCCAGACCGATATTCAGTCGCCCTTGTTCGGCACTGCCGCTGACCGAACCAGAGAAATGGTTCATCCCCGGCAGCCGTTCCCACGGCTGCCAGCTCACATCCTGCCAGCGGCTTTGAAAACGGGTTTTTTCCGGTTGTTGCAAGGGGATATCCAGCGCCAGCGCCGCAAGCTTACCTTTCGGTTGCAGTGATCCCCAGCGCGTTTTCAAATCGGGCAGGGTGGTCGACAGCAGCGGCAGCAACGTACCAAGACGCTCCAGTTCCAGATCGGTGGCCCGGACACGTAACGCTTCCTGACGATCCGGCCCCGGCATAGATTCATCCTTCGGCAGCCAAAGCGCGGATAGTTGGCCTGCCGGCCAGGCAACGCCATCGGTGGCGAGCACGTTCAGTGCGGGAACATCCAACTGCCAGCCATTTTCCTGACGACTGGCGCGCAATACCATGTCATCCACATTCAGCCGATGCCCGTTCTCTCCTTCTTTCCAGGTTGCCGTCCCGTGATTCAGTAGCACATCTCCGCTATGAATATTGCCGTCACGCACCTTCAGCCAGGCGGCCAAACTAAAATCCGCGCTCTCCAGCCCGGTATTACTCTTCAGCCAGCGGCTAAGCCAGGGCTTCATATCAATATTGTCGGCCTGTAAATACAGCGTGCCGTTATTGAGCACCCCCTGGCTATCTTGCAGATCCATGCTCATCTGCACCACACCATGCTGACCGGTAAAACTCGACAGGCTGATCAACCCTTCGGCACGGTGTTGATTATCCTGATTCAGCCAGGTCAGCTGAGGGATGCTCAACTCCGCACGATCGCCGGACGGCGTAAGAAAGGAGATAGCGCTATCACGCAGATCAAAATGATCGAACTGTCGCAGGAACAGATCGTTCAATTTCCCCTGCTCCATCAGTGCGCCATCCCGACGCTGCCCGTTCAGGGTCGTATTGAGATCCAGGCGGGATTGATAAAAGGTAAGCTCACGAAACTGCCAGCGTCCACGCAGCAGAGATTGCCACACATCCAGCGCCAGCGTGACGCGTTTAACCTGCCAGTCGGATTCCGGCAGCGAGATACGAAAATGGTCAATTTCCAACGCGGGGCCAAACGATTCCCAGCGCCCTTTGAGCGCGCCGATCTCCAGCGGAACCCCGGAGACAGACTGTGCCCATGCAACCAGCTGTGGCCGGAAGTGATCGAGCTGTGGCAGCACCAATCTTAAACCGCTGACTAACAGCGCTACAATCACGATAAGAGTGGCGCCCGTGACGAATAATATTCCGGGCAGTCGCCTCACGTATTTCTCCTTGTTTTCGTCGTGATGACGGAGGGCACTTACTTACATCATCACTACGTCAAATTGTTCCTGGCTATACAGGGGTTCAATCTGTACTTTGACCTCTTTGCCGACGAAAATCTCCACCTCGGCCAGCGCGTGCGACTCTTCGCTTTTCAGCGCTTCGCCAACCGCCGGCGACGCATAAACCAGGAAGCGGTCAGTGTCATAAGCATGGTGAACACGCACAATCTCGCGCATGATTTCAAAGCAGACGGTTTCGACGGTTTTCACCGTACCGCGCCCGTGGCAGGTGGGACATTCATGACACAAGACATGTTCTATACTCTCACGGGTGCGTTTACGCGTCATCTCCACTAATCCTAGTTGGGAGAAGCCATTAATACTGGTTTTTACCCGATCTTTACTCAGCGCCTGCTCCAGAGAATGCAATACGCGCCGACGGTGATCCTCATTGTTCATATCAATGAAATCGATAATGATAATGCCGCCGAGGTTACGCAAACGCAGTTGCCGCGCAATCGCCTGAGTAGCTTCGATATTGGTGTTAAAAATGGTTTCATCAAGATTGCGATGGCCGACAAAAGCCCCGGTATTGATATCGATGGTGGTCATCGCTTCCGTTTGGTCGATGATCAGATAGCCGCCGGATTTCAACTCGACTTTTCTATCCAGTGAGCGCTGAATTTCGTTTTCCACATCGAACAGATCGAAAATCGGCTGTTTACCCGCGTAGTGTTCCAGTTTGCTGGTCATTTCAGGAATATACTCGGCGGTGAACTCCAGCAGCGCATCATAGGTCAGCCTGGAATCGATACGAATGCGATCCAACGCCGCGCCTGCGAAATCACGCAGAATACGTTGCGCCAGCGCGACTTCGCCGTAGAGTTTGCATTTGGTCTGGTTGCGTTTTTTACGCTCCATCACCTTGCCCCACAGACGCTTGAGAAAAGCCGCGTCCTGAGAAAGTTCCTCTCCACCAATACCTTCCGCCGCCGTGCGGATGATAAAGCCGCCCTGTTCGTCACAGTAATCCGCGACGGTTTTCTTTAAACGTTCACGTTCAGCCTCACTTTCGATACGCTGCGAAACGCCAACGTGCGAAGCGCCCGGCATAAAAACCAGGTAACGCGACGGCAAGGTGATATCCGTCGTCAGGCGCGCCCCTTTGGTGCCCAGCGGATCTTTCACCACCTGAACCATCAGATCCTGCCCTTGCCGCACCAGTTCGGCAATATCGCGAACGTGGAAGTTTTTCTGTTCGTCATTGGCCACACATTCGGTATGCGGCATGATATCGGAGGCGTGCAAAAAGGCGGCCTTATCCAGACCAATATCGACAAACGCCGCCTGCATGCCCGGTAATACCCGGCTCACGCGGCCTTTGTAGATGTTGCCGACGATGCCGCGTTTGGCTTCACGCTCAATATGAATTTCCTGCAAAATGCCGCCGTCAATGTAGGCAACCCGCGTTTCTGAAGGGGTGACGTTCACCAGTAGCTCAGCAGTCATGTTTTCCTCTCGCCTGTCGCAGCGCAGCAAAATTACTGAACAGCTCATGTGTTTCCACCAGCGGCAACCCTACCACCGCGTGATAGCTCCCGTTGAGCGATCGGACAAAACAGCCGCCCTTGCCCTGAATGCCATAGGCGCCAGCCTTATCCATCGGCTCGCCGCTGGCGATGTAAGTGTCGATATCTAGCGGGGAAAGCGTCCGAAACACGACATCCGTCTTGACCAGCGCGCTGAGGCTATCGCCCCTGTCAGCCAATGCCACCGCGGTCATGACCTGGTGCCGTTGCCCGGAAAGCATCGCCAGCATGTGCGCCGCGTGCGCTTCATCCCGAGGCTTTTCCAGCACTTGTCCGTTCAATACCACAATCGTATCCGCCCCCAGCACCGGTAAGTCGGCAGGCGCGGCCCGTACCCCCGCGGACGCTTTTTCATGCGCCAGACGGCGAACGTAGGCTTCGGCCGTTTCATCGGGGAAACGTTGTTCTTCCACCGCCGTATTCAACACGGAAAAGGGGACACCGAGCAGAGATAAGAGTTCCCTGCGACGCGGCGATGCGGATGCCAGATAGAGCTGAGTCATGATTAACCTTTATTGCACGGTAAACTGACGACGTACCTTACGCATCAGCAGGAACAACCACGGCCAGAGAATGCCGTCAACTACACTATTCCAGAAAGTTTCAGGCCGGAACGAGACGTTAATCACCAGGAATTCGGCCCAAAATACAATCAAGTCCATCAACAGTGACAGCATCATGACGATCAGCGCCTGCTGCCATAACGCCATGTTCCTGAAAAGCTGGAATTTAAATGCCACCAGATAAGCCACAATACTGAGCGCCAGCGCCCGCACGCCAAGTGTAGACCCTAAAATCAGATCCATAATAATGCCGAGCACAAACCCGGTGCCGACGTTAACTCGGTGCGGTAGCGCCATCACCCAGTAGATCAGAAATAACGTCAGCCAGGAGGGTCGAAACACATAGATTTCGTCCGGCCACGGCATAATCTGCAATACCATTGCGATGAGGAACATGAGCCAGATGATCCAGTTTCCGTGTCTGTGGTAGCGGTTCATTGACGGCCCCCTGACGGCATAGCCGCAGGATCGGAAACAGGCGGCGGCGGGCCCATTTCATCGGGAGACGGTAAGACATGCGGCATCATCTGCATCAACCGTTCATTGGCGACCCGATGAACCTCTTGCGGCGGCAACGCGGCACGGGTATTCCCGTCCACGCCCCATAACAGCAACAAATAACGCAAGCGCTGCAAGCCCGCCGTCGGACGCGCCTGAATAATCGTATAAGCGCGTTGGGTATCAATTTTCACTGACGACACCACGGCGACCGGATACCCTTCCGGGAAACGCCCGCCCAGCCCTGACGTGACCAGTACATCGCCGACGCGAATGTCGGTGTTATTGGGCAAATGTTCCAGTTGCAGGTCATCAGTACAGCCATTGCCTGCGGCAATCACGCGGATATCATTGCGCAGTACCTGAATCGGCAGCGCGTGGGAAACATCACAAATCAACAAAACCCGGCTGGTTAACTGCCCAACCGCCACCACCTGGCCCACCACCCCCTTGTCACTGATGACCGGCTGACCTTCATACACGCCGTTGACCAGACCCTTGTTAATCACCACCTGATCGCTATAAGGGTCCGTGCCGGCGGAAATGACCTGCGTCACCATTTTCTGCTCGTCCTGACGCAGCGGCGACCCCAGTAACTCACGCAGACGGGCATTCTCCTGCTTGAGTTGCCCTAACAGCAGCAGTTCGCTGTTCTTCATCAGCAATTCCTGACGCAGCGCGGTATTTTCGATCCCCAGTTGTTCACGGGTTACCAATGACGCCGAGACGTTATCCAGCACCTCACGCGGGCCATTCGCCAAAAAATAAAAGGGACTGACCGCGGTATCCATATACGTTCTGATTTTATTGAACGCACCAAGCCGACTGTCAGCAATAATCACAGAAATCGCGGTAACGACAGCGAGAAAAAGTCGTAGTTGCAGGGAAGGTCCCCTGCTAAAAATCGGCTTCATATAATTCGTGTATTCCTCGACAGCAATAAAACGCCGGGCGCGTTTTTTAACAACGTAAAGCGTTGGCCCGCGGAGCGGCGGGAAGGAAAAGCCTGCTGTAACAAAACGCCGGGCGCGTTTTTCAACGCTGCCCTGCACGGAACCGCTGGGCGAGTCATGAATGAGACGAATAACGATTGCCCCGCGCTATGTTCAACAACGCGCAGCGTTGACCCCAAAGCGCAGGACGGACAAAGCCCGCCATAAAACATAAAAAAAGGGCGGCCGCACGGGATGAAAAGTGTCCGCATTCATCCATACGGCCCCCTATTTCCCGGCCGGATTATTCTTCGCTGAACAAATCGCCGCCATGCATATCAATCATTTCCAACGCTTTACCACCGCCGCGCGCCACGCAGGTCAACGGATCTTCCGCCACAACGACCGGAATGCCCGTCTCTTCCATCAGCAGACGATCGAGGTTACGCAACAGTGCGCCACCACCGGTCAACACCATGCCGCGTTCGGAAATATCGGAGGCCAGCTCCGGCGGACATTGTTCCAGCGCCACCATTACCGCGCTGACGATCCCCGTCAGCGGTTCCTGCAATGCTTCCAGAATTTCATTGGAATTCAGGGTAAAGCCGCGCGGAACCCCTTCAGCCAGGTTACGGCCGCGGACTTCAATTTCAAGCACTTCATCACCCGGATACGCCGAACCAATCTCATGCTTGATACGTTCCGCTGTGGCTTCACCAATCAGTGAACCGTAATTGCGGCGAACATAGTTGATAATCGCTTCATCAAAGCGGTCGCCGCCAATCCGCACGGAAGAGGAATACACCACGCCGTTCAGGGAAATAACGGCCACTTCCGTCGTACCGCCACCGATATCCACAACCATGGAACCCGTGGCTTCAGAAACCGGCAGACCCGCACCAATCGCGGCAGCCATCGGTTCTTCAATCAGAAAGACTTCGCGAGCCCCAGCCCCCTGTGCGGATTCACGAATCGCACGGCGCTCTACCTGCGTGGCGCCGACCGGCACGCACACCAGCACGCGCGGACTTGGGCGCATAAAGCTGTTGCTGTGCACTTGTTTGATAAAATGCTGCAACATTTTTTCAGTCACAAAGAAATCAGCAATCACGCCGTCCTTCATCGGGCGAATTGCGGCGATATTGCCAGGCGTTCTACCCAGCATCTGTTTGGCGTCATGGCCGACTGCGGCGACGCTTTTCGGAGAACCTGCGCGATCCTGACGAATAGCGACCACGGAAGGTTCATTCAGTACGATGCCCTGCCCTTTAACATAAATCAGGGTATTGGCCGTACCCAGGTCGATGGACAAGTCGTTGGAAAACATGCCACGAAATTTCTTAAACATAACTAAAGGATAATCCTGCAAGTGGGGGCGAAAAATAAATCCGCTTACTTTACCAACCACACGAAGCAGCGACAAGGCACGAAAACGCTCTGCTTCGGTGAAAAAAGTCTGTGTTGTACCGTTCGGCTTTCAAAAGAATCCCGCTCGCCGCCGTCTTTCCTCCAGACAGCGAGGCGAATCATCGCTTTTTCCACCACAGCATGGCGCTAACACAGGAGATAAAATCTAACTTTCAATCGGTTTGCTGCTAACGTAAGCACACACTAACCTAATCAACAGCCGAGCCATTCTACGTCAATTTAGCCAGGACTTTTACACTAAACGCGATGGCGAGGTGAATATTTTTTCAACTCATCACCTACCAGCAGCGAAGCGGCAAAGAAGTCACCCTGCCCGCCATAAACACCCTTCTCCAATAACGTACGCCACTCTTCTTTAGTGCGTACGCCTGCCGCAAAAACGGTCGTCTTGGTCCCTTTACAGGCTTCCGTCAGACTTTGTACAATTAACTGATTTTCCGCTCGGCGTTCAAGGCTGCGCACCAGTCCCGGATGGAGCTTGATGATTTCCACTGTCAATGACTTAATATAGGTGGTGCTGACCAGTGTTAATCCCGCTTGCACCACCGCAATACGACAGCCCAAACCCAGCATAATCTCCAGCACCGGGCGCAGACGGCCGATATATTGACAAACATCCGCTTCAGCAAGTTCAAATAAAATGCGCTGCCGCTGTTTAACGGGACACTGCCCCAGCGTTTCCCGTAGCCAATGGATAAATGGCTTTTGCAGAAGTGAGTCAATACTCACCGGCATCGCCAGCGTTTCTTCAGGCCAGCTTACCAATAGCGTCAGAATTCGGGAGATAAGTTGCCGATCATAGCTGGCCGTCAACCCCAGTTGCTGAACCAATGGCATGTACTCGGCTGCCAGTAACTCCTGAGTACCGTCGTAAATACGGCTCATCATTTCACGGTGGTGCACCACGCCTTCCCGAGTCACCGCCGGTTTCTGATACAGCCTCGGCCCCCCTCTGGCAAGCGTCAGTTCCAGCAATGTGCGCCATTTCACACAGCCCCGGCCTTTTTCCGGCACCTGCCGATCAAACACGCACCAGCCATTGCCTCCCAGCAACACTGCGTTACGGGTCGCGTCTTCCACACTTTCCATCACATGCTCTGGACTTTGCCCGCTGCGATAAGCGCAAATCCCAATATGCAGGATATCTTCGCGATCGATCACCGACATCGGCGGCAGAATATCAATGGCTTTGACCAACTGAGCGGCTATGCTGTCCGCTTCTTTCAGGGTACGGTGCGGCAATAACACCGTAAAATCATTGTTGAAATAACGCGCCAGTAATGCAGAGGGATAGCGCATCACAAAGGTCGACAGTAAATTCACCAGCGTATTGCGGTATTCATGAATCGCACTGTTATAACCGTGAGTTTCCTGCAATGTGTCAAAATCAGGCACGCGAATCATCATGACGATACCGTGCGTACCGACATTTTCGGTATCTTCCAACTGTGTCGTTAGCTGGTTATCAAAAAATAGGCGATTGCTGAGGCCGGTTTCCGCATCCTGAGCCGCAAACGCACGGATTAGCGTATCGACCCGGCTGCGTTCTTCTCGCGCGGTTGTTAAATCAGACAGCAGTTGATCGATCGCGCCACTGGCGTTTATCGGCCACTCCCGCACCGAACCATGCATCACCGATTCACGCTCACCATTCAGAATCCGCCGGGCGCGCATTTCCAGTTCTTCCTGTCCGGCAGTCTGGCGGTGCAACCAGCGAATGGACAGATAAAAGACCAGCGCCATCAAGCAAACGGCCAACAGTACCGACATCAAAAAACGCGATATGCCAATCAGGGGATCGGCATAGGTGACGGCCACCTCCATGTTTAGATTGTGCATCAAAGCAAGCCGGGTATCACGGTTGAGATAGCTGGATCTATCACCCGCCTCGGGCAGCCGCACCGAATACAGAATGGTATCCCCATCGATAACCTCTAGCGAGACGATAGCGGCGGTTTTCATCATGGAGGGTAACCAGAATTTGATATTTTCTGACGATTGCACCAAAAGTGCCTGATCGATGCTGGCCGCGACTTCATTTAACTGCTGTGAGGTTCGCTGCTGGCTATAATAAAAGAGGCTCGAAATGCTGCTGGAGAGAATCAGAAAAATCGCCAGAGTTGTCAGCAGCGTCATGAGTATGGAGAATCTGGTCGTAAATTCCATCCCTGCGTCCTATTCCTGAACAGTGTTGTCTCTGCGGGTTTGTTGTTTTTTATCAGTACGCATACTACCTGTCACAAATATAGTTTCTAAAATGATTCGGCATCTTTTTTTATACTGTCAAAGGAGATTGCACATGCGCGCCCTGGTTCTTGAACAACAGGATGGATTAACACTGCCCCGGTTACGTAATATTGATCCGGCACAACTCCCCCCCGGCGATGTCACCGTCAATATCAATTGGTCCAGCATCAATTATAAAGATGCGCTGGCCATCACCGGCAAAGGTAACATTATTCGTCAGTTTCCGATGGTGCCCGGTATTGACTTCGCCGGCACCGTGAGCCACAGCGACAGCGACCGTTTTCAGCCGGGTCAATCCGTCATTCTAACAGGATGGGGCGTGGGTGAAAATCACTGGGGCGGGCTGGCTGAACAGGCGCGGGTAAAAAGTGACTGGCTGGTCGCTCTGCCTCAGGCGCTGGATGCCCGCCAGGCGATGGTCATTGGCACTGCGGGTTTTACGGCGATGCTATGCGTCATGGCGCTGGAGGAAAGCGGCGTCATGCCGGAAAGCGGCGATGTCGTTGTGACCGGTGCCAGCGGAGGCGTCGGCAGTACCGCCGTGGCGCTGCTTTCCGCGCTGGGCTATCAGGTCGCGGCCATCAGCGGCAGAGCCGGCAATACCGGGTATTTACAAGCGCTCGGCGCAAAACAGGTGCTTGATCGCCATGAATTCAGCCGCGATGCGCGTCCTCTGGAAAAACAGCGCTGGGCAGGCGCGATCGACACTGTAGGCGGCAAAGTGCTGGCAACGTTACTGGCGCAGATGGATTATAACGCCACTGTCGCGGCCTGTGGTCTGGCGGGCGGGGTTGCGCTACCGGCAACGGTGATGCCTTTTATCCTGCGCAATGTTCGCTTACAGGGTATTGATTCGGTAATGACGCCACCGCCGCGCCGCCTGCAAGCTTGGCGGCGTCTGGCCACGCTGCTGCCCCCGGCTTTCTATCAACAGGTGACTCACGAGATCGCGCTGGACGCGGTGCCCGCCGTCGCCATCGCGCTGTTGGAAAACAACGTGACGGGCCGTACGCTGGTCAAAATCAGATAACCCACTCCACCTGCCGTAAGAATATCTCCGCAGATAAGGCCAGTATTAAGCTGCTAATTGCTACGATATGGTTATAATGCTCGACTTTAATTTTTCAGCGCCGGACAATTTTCACACGAAAGGTGACAAACGAATGGCTTCGCGCTATTTTGTGCGACACCGTTTTTACAATCCGGGCGAATCGCGGGAGATAGCAGCACAATGGCCGAAAAGTTTCACATTTTGCTTTTGAATGGTCCTAACCTCAATCTGCTGGGCACCCGCGAACCGGACAAGTACGGCAGCACGACGTTGCCTGAGATTGTCAGCCGCCTGGAAGCTCAGGCGCAGGCGTTGAATATCCGGTTTTCCCATCTGCAATCCAATGCGGAACACATCCTGATCGATAGCATCCATCAGGCCAGAGGAAATACGGATTTTATTTTGATTAATCCGGCGGCGTTCACCCATACCAGCGTTGCCCTGCGTGATGCTCTGCTAGCGGTAGCCATCCCGTTTATCGAAATTCATCTGTCCAACGTGCATTCGCGCGAAGCGTTCCGTCATCACTCCTACCTTTCTGATATCGCGGTAGGCGTGATTTGCGGGCTTGGGGCAGAGGGTTATCACTATGCTTTACAGACAGCGGTAAAACGTCTGTCAACCTCCAATTAAACAAGAAGAGTACGGAACCACATCCATGGATATTCGTAAAATCAAAAAACTGATCGAACTGGTTGAAGAGTCCGGCATCGCCGAACTGGAAATTTCTGAAGGTGAAGAATCAGTACGTATCAGTCGTGCCCCGGTAACGCCAAGCTACCCGATGATGCAGCAGGCCTATGCGCCCATGATGCAACAGCAACCGGCTCTGGCCGCCGCCGTCGCGCCGGCCGCGGACACGGCTGCACCTGCACCTGCCGCCATCAGCGGTCACATCGTTCGTTCTCCAATGGTGGGTACGTTCTACCGCACCCCAAGTCCTGATGCCAAAGCATTTGTCGAAGTGGGCCAGCAAGTAAATGTCGGCGATACGCTTTGCATTGTGGAAGCCATGAAAATGATGAACCAAATCGAAGCCGACAAAACGGGCGTGGTCAAAGCGATTCTTGTCGACAACGGTCAACCGGTTGAATTTGACGAGCCACTGGTTGTCATCGAATAACGAGGCTTACCATGCTAGATAAAATCGTTATCGCGAACCGCGGAGAGATTGCGTTGCGCATTTTGCGCGCCTGCAAAGAGCTGGGCATCAAAACCGTTGCCGTTCACTCCAGCGCGGATCGCGATCTGAAACACGTACTACTGGCGGATGAAACCGTGTGTATCGGCCCGGCGCCGTCCACCAAAAGCTATCTGAACATTCCGGCAATCATCTCCGCCGCGGAAATTACCGGTTCGGCGGCGATTCACCCCGGTTACGGTTTTCTGTCAGAAAACGCCGACTTTGCCGAGCAGGTTGAGCGTTCAGGCTTTGTTTTCATCGGGCCGCGTGCCGATACCATCCGTCTGATGGGTGATAAAGTCTCCGCCATCAACGCCATGAAAAAAGCCGGCGTACCTTGCGTGCCGGGTTCCGACGGCCCGTTAGACGGCGATATGGATAAAAACCGCGCTTTTGCCAAGCGCATCGGCTATCCGGTGATTATCAAAGCGTCTGGCGGCGGCGGCGGTCGCGGTATGCGCGTGGTTCGCAGCGATAAAGAGCTGGAACAATCCATCAATATGACCCGTGCGGAAGCCAAAGCCGCTTTCAACAACGACATGGTCTACATGGAGAAATACCTGGAAAACCCGCGTCACGTGGAAATCCAGGTACTGGCTGACGGCCAGGGCAACGCGATTTATCTGGCTGAACGTGACTGCTCAATGCAGCGCCGCCATCAGAAAGTGGTGGAAGAAGCCCCGGCGCCGGGCATCACCGACGAACTGCGTCGTTTCATCGGCGACCGCTGTGCGAAAGCCTGTATCGATATCAATTATCGAGGCGCGGGTACGTTTGAATTCCTGTACGAAAACGGCGAGTTCTATTTCATTGAAATGAACACCCGTATTCAGGTGGAACATCCGGTCACCGAAATGATTACCGGCGTGGATCTGATCAAGGAGCAATTGCGTATTGCCGCGGGTCAGCCGTTGTCCATCAAACAGGAAGACTTGATTGTGCGCGGCCACGCGGTCGAGTGCCGTATCAACGCCGAAGACCCGAATACCTTCCTGCCGAGTCCGGGTAAAATCACCCGTTTCCACGCGCCGGGCGGTTTCGGTGTGCGCTGGGAATCGCATATCTACGCCGGTTATACCGTACCGCCGTACTATGATTCCATGATCGGCAAACTGATCACCTACGGTGAAACCCGCGAGGTCGCGATTTCCCGCATGAAGAACGCGCTGGCTGAGCTGATTATTGACGGCATCAAAACCAACGTCGATCTACAGATGAAGATCATGAACGATGAAAACTTCCAGCAAGGTGGCACCAATATCCACTATCTGGAGAAGAAACTCGGTTTGCACTAAATCTTCGCGGTTCTCCCGGAAGGCCGGCTTAATGCTGGCCTTCCGCCATTAAGCCGCAAGAAAACCTTACGATCTGGGTGTCATAACGACACGAATATCCGCCGATGACGCCTGATAGGGGGCAGAGGTGATCAGCAACCCCACGCCGGTTTCGGCATAACGTTGAATGGTTTGCAAATTGACACCACCCGCCGCCGAAACGATGCACGCCGGGGCGTGTTGCTTAACATGAACCACAATGGCCCTGACTTGTTCCGGCGTAAAATTATCGAGTTGCAGGATATCCGGTTGCGCGGCGAGCGCCAGGAGTGCCTCATCGGGATTATCCACTTCGACGATAATCTCTTTCTCCGGCGCGGCGTTGCGCAAACAGGCTACGTGCGTTGCCCAGTCATCAGGATTTGATAAAAAGCGGCGATGATTGGTAAACAGCAGTATGGTTTCCGCACAGCCCAGACGATGGACGATACCGCCTGCGGCCACGACAGCCAGCGTCGCAAGCAGTTTGGTTCCGGGGATGGTTTTCCGCGTACAGGCAATCTGCCCGGACGGAACATAGCGGCGATACACTTCTCTCATCTGCGACAGATACTCACTGACGCCACAGCACCACTCCAGGACGTTTTGCGTGACTTTCCACCCCTGATGCAACGCCGCCGCATTCCCCGTGGCGGATAACAGCGCCTGCCCAGGTTGAATGCGCTCTCCGTCCTGAACCCGATAGGTAATCTGCAACCCCAGTTTTTGCAACAAACGCTCGGCTACGGGTATCCCACTGACACATCCCCCCTGACGATGAAAAAACGTGATATCGCCCGTTATTTTCTCAATCCCCAGCGCCCGGGTGGTTAAATCCCCGTATTGAATGTCCTCCAGCAAAAGCTGGTCGAGAAAAGTCTCTGGAAGGTAGATCATCTCACATGCTCCGTTAGCGCCGATTATCGTTATGTATTTTTTTATATTACGCTTCAAATTATCCACGTACGGCGCTACGGTCAATCACCAATGACCTACTTTTCACCCTGTGAACGTCTTGCCTGAAAATCGAATCTGAGCAGGCCCCCCGCCCAAACAACGCTTTTGTCTTTCTGACGCAATTAATTACTAGGCAATTGGCTCACATGCCGTAAAATTTCCGGTTTTGTCATACTTTCACCCAATCAATGCCATTGCTCCGGCTTAACGTGGAGAGAAAAATGGATACACGTTTCATTCAGGCGCACCGGGAGGCCCGCTGGGCCTTCATCCTGACGCTGGCTTATCTGTTCGCCTGGATTGTGGCGGCTTACCTGCCCGACAGTACACAGGGCATAACCGGCCTACCCCACTGGTTTGAAATGGCCTGTTTGCTGCTACCGCTGATTTTTACGCTATTGTGCTGGCTGATGGTGCGCGTCATCTTCCGCGATATCTCTCTGGAGCATGACGATGCAAAATGAAGTGCTTTTGCCGTTGCTGGGCTACCTGCTGCTGGTTTTCGGACTCTCGGTATACGCGTACCGCCGTCGGCAGGCCGGTAACTTTCTTAACGAGTATTTCCTCGGCGGGCGATCAATGGGCGGCTTTGTGCTGGCAATGACCCTGATCGGCACCTACGTCAGCGCCAGTTCGTTTATCGGCGGACCGGGGGCGGCCTATAAATATGGGCTGGGCTGGGTACTGCTCTCCATGATTCAGTTGCCCGCCATGCTGCTGTCGCTGGGCATTCTGGGGAAGAAATTCGCTATTCTGGCCAGACGTTACAACGCCATCACGCTTAACGACATGCTGTTCGCCCGCTACGGCAGTCGCCTGCTGGTGTGGTTTGCCAGCATCAGCCTGCTCGTTGCCTTCATCGGCGCGATGGCGGTGCAATTTATCGGCGGCGCGCGCCTGCTGGAAACCGCAGCCAACATTCCCTACGATATCGGCCTGCTGATTTTCGGCGTGACTATCGCCCTCTACACCGCCTTTGGCGGCTTTCGCGCCAGCGTGCTGAATGACGCCATGCAGGGCATCGTGATGTTGATAGGCACGGTGATTCTGCTGGCGGGCGTGATCTACGCCGCAGGGGGGTTACACAGCGCGGTGGAAAAACTGCAACAGATCGATCCTGCGCTGGTCACGCCGCAGGGAAGCGATCAGATCTTGTCGATGCCCTTTATGGCGTCATTCTGGGTGCTGGTCTGCTTCGGGGTTATCGGCCTGCCCAATACGGCCGTGCGCTGCATCTCCTATCGCGACAGCAAGGCGCTGCACCGCGGCATTATCATCGGCACCATCGTGATCGGCATCCTGATGCTGGGCATGCATTTATCCGGCGCGCTGGGCCGGGCGGTTATGCCGCATCTGACCATCCCGGACCAGGTGCTGCCGGCTCTGATGGTGACCGTTTTACCGCCGCTGGCCGCAGGCATCTTTCTCGCCGCGCCAATGGCGGCTATCATGTCCAACATTAACGCGCATCTGCTTCAGGCCTCCGCCACGATAATCAAAGATCTCTATCTCAACGTGCGGCCTCAGCAGATACACAACGAGCGCCGTATCAAACGCCTTTCCAGCATGACGACGCTGTTACTAGGATTACTTGTGCTTGCCGCTTCCTGGCGGCCGCCGGAAATGATTATCTGGCTCAATCTGCTGGCGTTCGGCGGTCTGGAAGCCGTGTTTCTCTGGCCGCTGGTGCTGGGTCTGTACTGGGAGCGGGCCAATGCGACAGGCGCGCTGAGCGCCATGTTCAGCGGCGCCGTTTGCTATACCATACTGGCCAGCTTCAATCTCCAGCCGGCCGGTTTCCATCCCATTGTGCCATCGCTGCTGCTGAGCCTGATGGCGTTTATTGTTGGTAACCGGTTTGGTCATCAGACCCCGCAAACGGTTACCGCCTCAACTTCACTTTAAAATGTAATAGAGACTGCTATGCCGTGGATTCAACTGAAAATCAATACGTCCGGTAACCATGCCGAACAACTGGGTGACACGCTGGTGGAAAGCGGCGCCGTGTCCGTTACGTTTCAGGATAGGCATGATACGCCGGTGTTTGAACCGCTGCCGGGCGAAACCCGTTTGTGGGGTGATACGGATATCATCGGCTTATATGACGCAGAAACCGAGATGGACGAGGTTATCGCTATGCTGGAGCAGGAACCGCTGCTGGGAACCGGTTTTAAATACAAAATTGAACAGTTGGAAGATAAAGACTGGGAACGCGAATGGATGGACAACTTCCACCCGATGCGTTTTGGCGAGCGTCTATGGATATGCCCAAGCTGGCGGGACATACCCGATCCGACCGCCGTCAATGTTATGCTCGATCCGGGGCTGGCGTTCGGCACCGGCACTCACCCAACCACCGCACTCTGCCTGCAATGGCTGGATGGGCTGAATCTCCAGGGCAAAACCATTATTGATTTCGGCTGTGGTTCCGGCATTCTGGCCATCGCCGCGCTGAAATTGGGCGCCTCTCGCGCTATCGGCATTGATATCGACCCCCAGGCTATTCAAGCAAGCCGCGATAACGCGCAAAGAAATGGCGTCTCCGACCGTCTTGAACTCTACCTGCCGAATGAGCAGCCTGTCGACCTGTCGGCCGACGTCGTGGTTGCCAATATTCTGGCCGGCCCGCTGCGTGAACTGGCGCCGCTTATCAGCGATCTGCCTAAATTCGGCGGTTATCTCGGTCTGTCGGGCATATTGGCGACGCAGGCCGGCAACGTTGCGGAAGCCTACGAAGAGAAATTCAACCTCGATCCCGTCGCGGAAAAAGAAGAATGGTGCCGTATCACGGGCCAGCGCAAGTAACCGTTCAGAACGCCAATCCACTGTAACCGGCAATACAGTGGATTCTGCCTCGCTCTCTCGCCTTCACCCCCGCCATATCCTGTTGCCGGAACGGTTCGCCGTCACTGCCGATAAATCAGGTAGCATCACCGATTTTTCTCCGAACCATCAAAGCATTACTCTGTCAAACCCACCGTCAAATTGAAAATTTCGGCTAATAATAGCGTTGCATACAGATAAAATTCTGTTACCAAAGGAATATAATTTAGAGCACAAAATAATCACAAGCACTCAACTTATTGTTAAATATAGATAATATATCCTTTCCCTCTCTCGAACTGCATTTTCCATGATCGATAGCGGCTGATTGGTCAAAGTTTGGCCTTTCATCTGGCTTAAAAAATGCGTAATATACGCGCCCTTACAGACACAGTATGGTCACTCTTTGTCTATGCGCATTGGACAACTTCAGCTTACCAATCGCCTGATAGCCGCCCCGATGGCCGGCATTAGCGATCGCCCGTTCAGAGCACTCTGTCATGCGATGGGCGCTGGAATGACCGTGTCCGAAATGCTCTCTTCCAATCCGGAAGTCTGGCGTTCAGACAAGTCACGTTTGCGTAGGGTACATAGTGATGAACCCGGAATCAGAGCCGTGCAGATTGCCGGTTGTGACCCGGACGAGATGGCGGCGGCGGCCAGAATCAATACGGATTTCGGCGCGCAGATCATCGACATCAATATGGGCTGTCCGGCCAAGAAGGTGAACCGCAAGATGGCGGGATCTGCATTATTGCAGTACCCGGATCTGGTAAAACAGATCCTCTCGGCGGTAGTGAAAGCGGTAGACGTACCGGTAACACTGAAGATCCGTACTGGTTGGGCGCCAGAGCACCGTAACTGTGTAGATATTGCCAAATTGGCTGAAGATTGTGGTATTCAAGCTCTGACCATTCACGGACGCACACGTGCGTGTCTGTTCAATGGTTCGGCGGAATACGACACGATTCGGACAGTTAAGCAGGCCGTTTCCATTCCCATTATTGCGAATGGCGACGTGACTTCCCCGCATAAAGCCAGAGCGGTTCTTGATTACACCGGGGCAGACGCCCTAATGATAGGACGAGCCGCTCAGGGAAGACCCTGGATCTTTCGGGAAATCCAGCATTATCTGGACACAGGGGAGTTGCTTGCACCAATGCCGTTGGCGGAGGTTAAGCGCTTGTTGATCGAGCATATACGGGAATTGCACGACTTTTATGGTCCAGGCAAAGGATTTCGTATCGCTCGTAAGCACGTATCCTGGTATCTCCGGGAGCATGCCCCAAACGACCAGTTTAGGCGCACATTCAACGCCATTGAGGATGCCGGCGAGCAGCTGGAGGCGTTGAAGGCATATTTTGAAAATCTTGCGTAAACAGAAAAAGAGCTGACAGAACTATGTTCGAACAACGCGTGAATTCTGACGTACTGACCGTTTCCACCGTAAACTCTCAGGCTCAGGTAACCCAAAAACCCCTGCGCGACTCGGTTAAACAGGCACTGAAGAACTATTTTGCCCAACTGAATGGTCAGGACGTTAATGATCTCTATGAGTTGGTATTGGCTGAAGTTGAACAGCCGCTGTTGGACATGGTGATGCAATACACCCGCGGCAACCAAACCCGTGCTGCCCTGATGATGGGTATCAACCGTGGCACCTTGCGTAAGAAACTGAAAAAATACGGCATGAACTGATTTTCGTTCATCACCGATCGTTCCTTAAGGGCGCTGATGCAACATTGTCAGCGCTTTTTAATGACCATTCTCCAACCCTTTATCGGCCAAATAACTTCTCTCATCCGTCTACGTCGTCAGGTAATATCCACCTCAATCCATAGCGCCGTATGACGCAAACCGCGGTACTCCATGAAGTCACCTCAGCTAACGGCACGACTGGTTCGGACCTCATTAGCACGGTGCTTTATTGGTGAATCCTCGAGCAACAATGGCCGCAACAGCATGCGGACACTATATGCGTTGTTGATATAACCCATTGCTTTATTATGATTAGTAAAAACACAGGACATAACGTAGATTCGCTTCGTTTAACGCTAATAATGGCGTAACACTTTATGATGAGGTTTTCATAATGAAGAACATCAGTTTTGCTTTACTGACTGGCGCGTTGCTCGCTACCAGTGTATTTGCGCAGGCGCAAGATGACCTCAGCGCGATCAAAGCTGCCGGTGTCATCAAAATTGGAACAGAGGGTACCTACGCACCTTATACCTACCATGACAAGTCAGGTGAACTGGTTGGTTTTGATGTGGATGTCGGCCGGGCCGTTGCCGAAAAGTTGGGCGTCAAAGCGGAGTTTGTCGAAGGCCGTTGGGATGGGCTGATCGCCGGCATTGATGCCAAACGTTATGATGTGGTCATTAATCAGGTCGGCGTGACCAAAGAGCGCCAGGCCAAGTATGATTTCTCTAAACCCTATATTGAGTCAAAAGCCGTACTGATTACCCGAGGCGACAATACTACCATCAAGGATTTCAGCGATCTGAAAGGGAAAAAATCCGCTCAAAGTCTAACCAGTAATTACGCAAGGCTTGCCACCAGCCACGGAGCGGATATTGTCCCGACAGACGGCTTTAACCAGTCACTGGATCTGGTCCTCAGCGGCCGCGCCGAAGCCACGTTAAATGATAATCTGTCCTTTCTCGACTTCAAAAAACACAAGCCGGACGCCAATGTTAAAATCATCGCCACCTCCCCTACCGGCGAGCCCTCTGCTATTTTGGTCCGCAAAAATCAGCCTCAACTAGTCGATGCGTTAAATAAAGCGCTGGATGAAATCAACGCGGATGGCACCTATAAAACGATATCTGTGCGATACTTCGGTGAGGATGTTTCCCAATAACCGCCCTGCTATCGGAGCCATTTTTTATGCCGCCCTGGCTACAACTTATGGCAGACTCCTTTTGGAGTCTGCTGTCTGCTGGACTTAAATTCACTGTCCCCCTTGCCATTCTTTCCTTTATATTCGGCTTGGCTGTTGGCGTGATGGTTGCGCTGATACGTCTTTATGGCCCGAATCCGCTGAAGTGGCTGGGAGATTTCTACGTTTGGGTGATCCGCGGAACACCGCTGTTAGTGCAGCTTTTCCTCATCTTTTACGGGCTTCCCAGCGCCGGTATCACACTCGATGCATTTCCCGCCGCATTAATTGGCTTTACCATCAGCGTCGGCGCCTACAGTTCTGAAATCGTGCGGGGAGCCATCCTGTCGGTTCCCAAAGGCCAATGGAACGCCGCTTACTCACTTGGCATGAACGGTACACAGGCAATCCGCTGGGTCATCTTTCCGCAATCCGTTTTTGTATCGCTGCCTCCTTTATCCAACACGTTTATCTCGTTGATTAAAGACACATCTCTTGCAGCCGTCATCACCGTCCCAGAAATGTTCCTATCCGCACAGCGGATTGTTTCCGTCACTTATGAGCCGCTGATTCTCTATATTGAGGCCGCCTTGATCTACCTGATGTTCAGTACCGTACTAAGCCAGTTGCAAGTGAGACTCGAAAAGTATTATCAACGCCATATTGAACGTTAATTCCCTGTTTCCCAACTGGAACGAGCGGCGCTAAAAGGTATTACATCACCTTTAGCGATTGCTTTACTCAACACTGCCGCGCATCAAAGGTTTACCAATCATCACTGTCACTTTTTTGCACCAAAATAAAGCAACACGAGTATCTTGCCTTTATTTTGGTGCATCAATACTTCTCGGGCACTGCCGATCAAGAGAGCTTATTCCCAATATTTATATTTATTATCATATAGATAAATAGTTGGCATCTTGTTTGCTAGCTCTTGCCACGGCGGTAAGCCGACTGACAGGAATGGTGCACCATAAATTGTGCCCCGCGTCACAACAGCATATAACTTTAGCCACTAGGATGATTATGAAGAGAATGATTATGTCTACTCTGGTTGCCGGCGCTTCATTGTTCGCCGCGATCAACCAGGCTCATGCTGGCGCAACTTTGGATGCGATTCAGAAAAAAGGGTTTGTACAGTGTGGTATTAGCGACGGTTTACCCGGCTTCTCTTACGCAGACGCCAGTGGCAAATACTCAGGTATTGATGTTGATGTATGCCGCGGCGTGGCTGCCGCCGTATTTGGCGATGCGAACAAAGTAAAATTTACCCCTCTGACCGCCAAAGAACGTTTTACCGCCCTTCAATCCGGGGAAGTTGATATTTTGTCCCGCAATACAACCTGGACCTCTTCTCGCGATAGCGGCATGGGTATGCTCTTTACCGGCGTTACCTACTACGATGGCATCGGTTTTCTGACTCACAATAAAGCCGGGTTAACCAGCGCAAAAGAGCTGGATGGCGCAACCGTTTGTATTCAGGCCGGTACAGATACTGAACTGAATGTCGCTGACTATTTCAAAACTAATAAAATGCAGTACACCCCAGTGACATTCGACCGTTCTGACGAAAGCGCCAAAGCACTGGAATCCGGTCGCTGCGATACGCTGGCTTCCGACCAATCCCAACTCTACGCACTGCGTATCAAACTGAGTAAGCCGAGCGAATTCGTTGTTTTACCAGAAGTGATCTCTAAAGAACCGCTGGGCCCGATTGTCCGCCGCGGTGATGAAGAGTGGTTCTCTATCGTTCGCTGGACGCTGTTTGCGATGTTGAACGCCGAAGAAATGGGCGTAACGTCCCAGAACGTCGAGCAACTGGCGGCAAAACCAATTACGCCGGATATGTCTCACCTGCTCGGCCATGAAGGCAACTATGGTAAAGACCTCAAATTACCTAAAGATTGGGCTTTCAAAATCATCAAACAAGTCGGCAACTACGGTGAAATCTTTGAACGTAACGTCGGTATGGGCAGCGAGCTGAAAATCAAGCGCGGTCTGAACGAATTGTGGAATAAAGGCGGTATCCAGTACGCACCAGCCGTACGCTAATCACCTGTGGAACCGGGTGCAGCCAAAGGCTGCACCTTCTGTATCCCCGTTATTGAGGCTTCAACATGCTACAACGCCCAACCGTGAAAAGTGATTTATCACTGACGAATCCAGCGGTGCGCGCCTGGCTTTATCAAATCATCGTTGTTATCGCTGTATTAGCTACCGCTGGTTACCTGTTACACAACACCGTGACTAATCTAGCCCAGAGGGGAATCACATCTGGATTCGCCTTTTTAAATAACACGGCGGGATTTGGGATCGTCCAACATCTGATTGATTATCAACAGGGCGATACCTACGCGCGTGTTTTTCTTGTCGGATTATTCAATACGCTGTTGGTGTCAGCCTTGTGCATTTTTTTCGCTTCTTTCCTTGGTTTCATCATTGCACTGGCACGCTTGTCTGATAACTGGCTGCTGCGAAAAATCTCCACCGTCTACATCGAAATCTTCCGTAATATTCCGCCACTATTGCAGATCTTTTTCTGGTACTTTGCCGTACTGCGCAACTTACCCGGACCACGGCAATCCATTAATGCCTTCGATCTCGCTTTTCTCAGCAACCGCGGCTTTTATCTGCCTGCTCCAGAAGCGGGACCGGGAGCAATAGCATTCAGCCTTTCCATTGTTATTACGCTGATTATCGCGATTATTGTCTCTCGTGCTAATAAACGCTACCACGCACTAACGGGTCAGCAACGGAAAACCTGGCCCGTGGCTTTGGGCTTATTGGCCGTATTGCTCGTCCTAAGCCACCTGGTTTTCGGCCAGGCGATACATTGGAGTGTGCCTGAATTAAAAGGGTTCAACTTCCGAAGCGGAATGGTATTAATTCCTGAACTAGCAGCCTTGACTCTGGCTCTTTCGGTTTATACCTCATCGTTCATTGCTGAAATCATTCGCTCAGGAATTCAGTCCGTTTCTCATGGTCAGCATGAGGCTGCACGCTCTCTGGGTCTGCCAAACCCGATAACCCTGCGCAAAGTTATTCTGCCTCAGGCATTGCGGGTCATTATTCCTCCGTTGACCAGCCAGTATCTCAACATCGTCAAAAACTCCTCGTTGGCAGCCGCTATCGGTTACCCAGATATGGTTTCTCTGTTCGCCGGTTCGGTGCTAAACCAAACCGGTCAGGCAATCGAAACCATCGCCATTACGATGTCGGTCTACCTCATCATCAGCCTACTGATATCCCTGTTGATGAACTTATATAACCGCAAGATTGCGCTCATTGAGCGTTAAGAGGGCTTATGACGATGATTCAACCTATTCAGACCCGTCAGGCTCCTCTTTTCAGAGCGATCCATTGGGCTCGACGAAATCTTTTTTCCAGCATTACCAATAGCCTGCTCACACTGTTTTGCCTGTGGCTACTGTGGATTGCCATTCCTCCGTTATTAAATTGGGCAATATTTCAGGCAAACTGGATCGGTACAAGCCGTGATGACTGTACACGAGACGGCGCATGCTGGGTCTTTATCCATGCCAGAATCAGCCATTTCATGTATGGCCTTTATCCGGCAGAAGAAATCTGGCGCATTAATTTTGCGCTGGTCATTGGCCTACTCAGCATCCTGCCAATGTTTTTGCGCAGTATTCCACATCGTGGACGCTACATTGCAATCTGGGCCGTTGCTTATCCGTTGATCGCCTGGTGGTTGCTTTACGGTGGATTTGGCGGCCTTCCTCGTGTGGAAACCCGTCAATGGGGCGGATTGACGCTAACATTGATCATTGCTGCGGTTGGCATCTCTGGCGCGCTGCCACTGGGTATTCTGCTGGCGCTGGGACGCCGTTCCACACTGCCTGTCGTTCGTATGCTCTCTATTGTATTCATCGAGTTCTGGCGCGGTGTTCCGTTGATTACCGTACTTTTCATGTCCTCTGTCATGCTGCCGTTATTTTTAACGGAGGGAACCAATATTGACAAGCTGCTGAGAGCGCTGGCGGGAGTCATACTTTTCCAGTCTGCCTATGTCGCCGAAGTCGTCCGGGGCGGCTTACAGGCATTACCGAAAGGCCAATATGAAGCAGCAGAGTCACTGGGATTAGGTTATTGGCGCATGCAAGGGCTGGTCATTCTGCCACAGGCGCTGAAAATGGTGATTCCTGGATTGGTGAACACCATAATTGCGCTGTTTAAAGATACCAGCCTGGTGATCATCATTGGTTTATTCGATCTCTTTAGCAGTATTCAACAGGCAACTGTCGATCCAACCTGGCTTGGTATGTCGACAGAAGGCTATGTTTTTGCCGCAATGATCTATTGGATCTTTTGTTTCAGCATGTCGCGCTACAGCCAACATCTGGAAAACCGTTTTAACACCGGACATAAGTCGCACTGAGGCCATCCATGAATCAAAATTCTATAACACAATCAGCCGATCACATGATCACACTGGATAATGTAAATAAGTGGTATGGACAATTTCACGTATTGAAAGATATTAATCTGCAAGTCAAGCAGGGTGAAAGGATTGTACTATGCGGTCCATCAGGCTCAGGAAAGTCCACGACCATACGTTGTATCAACCACCTTGAAGAGCATCAGCAAGGGCGTATTCTTGTTGATGGTGTGGAATTAAATGGCGATCTACGAAACATCGAGAAAATCAGAACGGAAGTGGGCATGGTTTTCCAGCACTTCAACCTGTTCCCGCATTTGACCGTATTGCAGAACTGCACGCTGGCCCCTTGCTGGGTGCGCCACACACCGAAAAAAGAGGCGGAAGAACTGGCAATGCATTATCTGGAGCGTGTACGTATCGCGGCACACGCGCACAAGTTCCCAGGCCAGTTATCCGGGGGACAGCAACAACGTGTCGCGATTGCTCGCTCACTGTGTATGAAACCCAAAATCATGTTGTTCGATGAACCAACTTCAGCACTTGACCCTGAAATGGTAAAAGAAGTCCTGGATACTATGCTTGGGCTTGCTCAGGACGGAATGACCATGTTGTGTGTGACGCATGAGATGGGCTTTGCAAAAACTGTTGCCGATCGGGTGATTTTCATGGATCAAGGAGAGATCGTTGAACAGGCGCCACCGGACATCTTTTTCTCCAGCCCACGTTCTGAACGTACCCAAACATTCTTGGCACAAATTCTTCACTAATTGAATCCAGGTAAGACATTCGTAAAAGCCGGCCAAAGAGCAGGCTTTTCACACTGATGACAAAGTCCTGGCCTGCCGGTCAGGACTTTGATCTAATGAGGTCAGTGCAAAAAACGGACTGACCGCCATGCTCAAAGAGCCTGCCCCACAGCAATACCAATTTGAAATGGTTACCCTCGAAGAACTGGTGCCTGAAGACCATCTGGTGCGCAAAATTGATGCCGCCATCGACGTTGAATTTATCCGCGATACCGTTGTCAACGCCAAGATTGTTGGCCGTTTTTCGCCATTTTTAATGTCCGCTATTGGTCATTAATGTTGTCCGCTTTCCGCCATTTCATCATCACTGATTGGCGTGGCGTTTTTTGCCAGCACTCCGGCTTTGCGTTTTTCCTTTGACCGATAGCTTTCTCCTTTGATGTCCAGTGTGGTTGAGTGGTGTAGCAGCCGATCCAGGATCGCCGTTGCCAGCACGTTATCGCCGAACATCTCTCCCCAGTCGGCGAACCCATTATTTGACGTCAGCACGATGCTCGCTTTCTCATACCTACGGTTCAGCAACCGGAAGAACAGACTGGCCTCCTCGCGGGTCATCGGCAGATAGCCTATCTCATCCAGTATCAGTACACAGGCGTAACCAAACTGTTGTAGCTGCTTTTCCAGCCGGTTTTCCTGCTTTGCCTTCATGAGTGTGGCGATCTGAACCACCCCGGTTTTCTTGGAGAGGGTTAAAGCAGGAAGCTCAGGCTGCCAGATTGTTACATTTTCTGGAAGCATAATATGCTTTCTCGGCTTTCACTGGTGGTATGTGACCGATGCGTTCGAGCAACCGTCGATTGTTGTACCAGTCCACCCACGCCAGCGTTGCCAACTCCACTTCTGCCTGATTTTTCCAGCTTTTACGGTGTATGACTTCAGCTTTATAAAGGCCGTTGATACTCTCGGCCACAGCATTATCGTAGGCGTCGCCTGTACTGCCCGTTGATGCCAACAACTCTGCATCCTGAAGCCGCTGCGTGTATGCCAGCGAGACGTACTGCGAGCCCTTATCGCTGTGATGGATAGTACCCACTGGACGACGAGCCCACAGTGCCTGTTCCAGAGCGTCCAGCACGAACGTCGTTTCCATCGACGATGAGACTCGCCAGCCAACGATCGCGCCGGCGAACACATCGATGATAAAGGCCACATAGGCGAAGCCCTGCCAGGTGCTGACGTACGTAAAATCTGCACACCAAAGTTGATTGGGGCACTCTGCCACGAACTGACGGTTTACCCGCTCTGCTGCCGCCGCTGTTTTGCGGCTGATCGTAGTCCTGATGACCTTGCCACGGAGTACACCCCGCAGACCCATCATTTTCATCAGACGCTCCACAGTACATCGTGCAACGCTGAAGCCCTCGCGGAGCAACTTTTCGTGCCCCGTAAACACGGTAATTTTCTTCATAAACGCGTTTTATCTCCAGGCTGATCTGAGCATCACGCTTTTCTCGTTGGCGACATTTTTCGGGGTGCTGCCGGCGTTGCTGATGCCAGTAATATGTCGACGTGGCAATATCCAGCTCGCGACATACCGGCCCGACCCCGTGCGTACCACTCAGACGTTCCATAAGTGGCATTATTTTTTCCAGTGGCGGTCGATCTCCGCCTGCGCAAAATAAGCAGAGGCCTGACGCAATATGTCATTGCTTCGGCGGAGTTCCCGATTTTCACGCTCCAGTTCTTTTAAACGCCAGCGTTCATCAACAGTCAGTCTCCCATCATCAAAATTTCTGGGGGAAACATCGCCATGGGTATCAGTTCTGTGCTGTCGCAGCCAGGCCCGCAAGGTATCGTAATGACAAGCCAATTTTTGATGAGATGGCGCGAATGGCATCCGGCTCGGAGTCATATTCAGCGCGGTGTTCAAGAATCATCCTGACGGCACGTTCACGTAGCTCTGGCGGATAACGGTTTGTTGATTTTGATTTCATTTAGGATCGCCTTCCACTGAGAGTTTAGTCTCCAGGAAACTCGGTACGGTTCAGCTCAAAACAACATCATGGTCATCGTTATGCGCGGTTCCGTGGTCTGATGAAAGTGCAGATGCAATGCCTGCTTGCTGCCACAGCGCAGAATATGAAGAAGATGGCGCTGCTGGCGCTGTGTTATCTGCTTTTACTGGCTGACTACAACGCAGTAAAGCGTAATGAGCGCCGAAGAGTGACGCTGAACGCAGTAGTAGGATAAAGACAAAAAATATCGCGTTCGCGACCAACCGTCGTTCGTAAAACAGAACCCCACGTGAAAACATGGGGTTCGTCATCAGTCTGAGCCTGCCAAAGAGCGGGCTTTTATTTGTTCATCCCTATCACGCAAAAAGCTCTTCTCATAACCGGCCTCAACGCAAAAAGCCCCATGCTTTCGCATGAGGCCTTCTGTTTTATTTGATGCCTGGCAGTTCCCTACTCTCACATGGGGAGACCCCACACTACCATCGGCGCTACGGCGTTTCACTGCTGAGTTCGGCATGGGGTCAGGTGGGACCACCGCGCTATCGCCGCCAGGCAAATTCTTTTCCGTCCCGACCGTCATGCGCCTTTCCTCTCGCACAACCACCAGAACCTATCACGGAACAAGCTGACTATCTCTTCTCTCTCAAAACACCTTCGGCGTTGTAAGGTTAAGCCTCTCGGGTCATTAGTACTGGTCAGCTCAACGTATCGCTACGCTTACACATCCAGCCTATCCACGTCGTCGTCTTCAACGGCCCTTATGGGGACCTAAAGTCCCAGGGAAGACTCATCTCGAGGCAAGTTTCCCGCTTAGATGCTTTCAGCGGTTATCTCTTCCGCACTTAGCTACCGGGCAATGCAATTGGCATCACAACCCGTACACCAGCGGTGCGTTCACTCCGGTCCTCTCGTACTAGGAGCAACCCCTCTCAGTCTTCCAACGCCCACGGCAGATAGGGACCGAACTGTCTCACGACGTTCTAAACCCAGCTCGCGTACCACTTTAAATGGCGAACAGCCATACCCTTGGGACCTACTTCAGCCCCAGGATGTGATGAGCCGACATCGAGGTGCCAAACACCGCCGTCGATATGAACTCTTGGGCGGTATCAGCCTGTTATCCCCGGAGTACCTTTTATCCGTTGAGCGATGGCCCTTCCATTCAGAACCACCGGATCACTAAGACCTGCTTTCGCACCTGCTCGAGCCGTCACTCTCGCAGTCAAGCCAGCTTATGCCTTTGCACTAACCTCCTGATGTCCGACCAGGATTAGCTGACCTTCGTGCTCCTCCGTTACGCTTTGGGAGGAGACCGCCCCAGTCAAACTACCCACCAGACACTGTCCGCGACCCCGCTCAGGGGCCCACGTTAGAACATCAAACATTAAAGGGTGGTATTTCAAGGTCGGCTCCACGCAGACTGGCGTCCGCATTTCGCAGCCTCCCACCTATCCTACACATCAAGGCTCAAGGTTCAGTGTCAAGCTATAGTAAAGGTTCACGGGGTCTTTCCGTCTTGCCGCGGGTACACTGCATCTTCACAGCGAGTTCAATTTCACTGAGTCTCGGGTGGAGACAGCCTGGCCATCATTACGCCATTCGTGCAGGTCGGAACTTACCCGACAAGGAATTTCGCTACCTTAGGACCGTTATAGTTACGGCCGCCGTTTACCGGGGCTTCGATCAAGAGCTTCGCCTTGCGGCTGACCCCATCAATTAACCTTCCGGCACCGGGCAGGCGTCACACCGTATACGTCCACTTTCGTGTTTGCACAGTGCTGTGTTTTTATTAAACAGTTGCAGCCAGCTGGTATCTGCGACTGGTCTCAGCTCCGTCCGCGAGGGACTTCACCAAATCCAGCGTGCCTTCTCCCGAAGTTACGGCACCATTTTGCCTAGTTCCTTCACCCGAGTTCTCTCAAGCGCCTGAGTATTCTCTACCTGACCACCTGTGTCGGTTTGGGGTACGATTGCGTGTTACCTGGTGCTTAGAGGCTTTTCCTGGAAGCGTAGCATCGGTTACTTCGCCACCTTGGTGGCTCGTCGTCACGCCTCAGTGTTAATGACGACCCGGATTTTCCAGGGTCATCCACCTTCACGCTTAAACCGGGACTACCGTCGCCCGGCCAACCTAGCTTTCTCCGTCCCCCCTTCGCAGTAACACCCAGTACAGGAATATTAACCTGTTTCCCATCGACTACGCTTTTCAGCCTCGCCTTAGGGGTCGACTCACCCTGCCCCGATTAACGTTGGACAGGAACCCTTGGTCTTCCGGCGAGCGGGTTTTTCACCCGCTTTATCGTTACTTATGTCAGCATTCGCACTTCTGATACCTCCAGCAGCCCTCGCAGGCCACCTTCGCAGGCTTACAGAACGCTCCCCTACCCAACAATATCGCTATTGCTGCCGCAGCTTCGGTGCATGGTTTAGCCCCGTTACATCTTCCGCGCAGGCCGACTCGACCAGTGAGCTATTACGCTTTCTTTAAATGATGGCTGCTTCTAAGCCAACATCCTGGCTGTCTGGGCCTTCCCACATCGTTTCCCACTTAACCATGACTTTGGGACCTTAGCTGGCGGTCTGGGTTGTTTCCCTCTTCACGACGGACGTTAGCACCCGCCGTGTGTCTCCCGTGATAACATTCTTCGGTATTCGCAGTTTGCATCGGGTTGGTAAGTCGGGATGACCCCCTAGCCGAAACAGTGCTCTACCCCCGAAGATGAATTCACGAGGCGCTACCTAAATAGCTTTCGGGGAGAACCAGCTATCTCCCGGTTTGATTGGCCTTTCACCCCCAGCCACAAGTCATCCGCTAATTTTTCAACATTAGTCGGTTCGGTCCTCCAGTTAGTGTTACCCAACCTTCAACCTGCCCATGGCTAGATCACCGGGTTTCGGGTCTATACCCTGCAACTTAACGCCCAGTTAAGACTCGGTTTCCCTGCGGCTCCCCTATTCGGTTAACCTTGCTACAGAATATAAGTCGCTGACCCATTATACAAAAGGTACGCAGTCACCCCCCATTAAGAGAGGCTCCCACTGCTTGTACGTACACGGTTTCAGGTTCTGTTTCACTCCCCTCGCCGGGGTTCTTTTCGCCTTTCCCTCACGGTACTGGTTCACTATCGGTCAGTCAGGAGTATTTAGCCTTGGAGGATGGTCCCCCCATCTTCAGACAGGATGTCTCGTGTCCCGCCCTACTCATCGAACTCACCGTCTGTGCCTTTTCGTGTACGGGGCTGTCACCCTTTGTTGCGCGACTTTCCAGACGCTTCCACTAAGGCACAAACTGATTCAGGTTCTGGGCTTCTCCCCGTTCGCTCGCCGCTACTGGGGGAATCTCGGTTGATTTCTTTTCCTCGGGGTACTGAGATGTTTCAGTTCCCCCGGTTCGCCTCGTTTGACTATGGATTCATCAAACGATGATGCACTAGTGCACCGGGTTTCCCCATTCGGGTATCGTCGGGTATTACGGCTCATATCGCCTTGCCGACGCTTATCGCAGATTAGCACGCCCTTCATCGCCTCTGACTGCCTAGGCATCCACCGTGTACGCTTAGTCGCTTAACCTCACAACCCGAAGGTGTCTTTGATTCTTCAAAGCCTCTTCGCGCCGTGATTATTGAGAGACTCTGATGCGACCGCCTTTTTATCGCTAAAGACTCATGCCGCCGCATCGTTTCAATTTTCAGCTTGTTCCAGATTGTTAAAGAGCAATATCGCAAACCCTGACTATCGCTAGTCAGTTTTAAGATAAAAGATAAGCATGAACACTTACTGAAGACCCCCGCTTTCACCGGAATGGTCGGATGCGCTGGCGTCCCCTAGGGGATTCGAACCCCTGTTACCGCCGTGAAAGGGCGGTGTCCTGGGCCTCTAGACGAAGGGGACACGACACCGTACTTTGTTGACGCTTTTGCTCGTTATTTTCATCAGACAATCTGTGTGAGCACTTCACTCAATCCGCTCTGCTGGTAAGGAGGTGATCCAACCGCAGGTTCCCCTACGGTTACCTTGTTACGACTTCACCCCAGTCATGAATCACAAAGTGGTAAGCGCCCCCCCGAAGGTTAAGCTACCTACTTCTTTTGCAACCCACTCCCATGGTGTGACGGGCGGTGTGTACAAGGCCCGGGAACGTATTCACCGTAGCATTCTGATCTACGATTACTAGCGATTCCGACTTCATGGAGTCGAGTTGCAGACTCCAATCCGGACTACGACGCACTTTATGAGGTCCGCTCACCCTCGCAGGCTCGCTTCTCTTTGTATGCGCCATTGTAGCACGTGTGTAGCCCTACTCGTAAGGGCCATGATGACTTGACGTCATCCCCACCTTCCTCCGGTTTATCACCGGCAGTCTCCTTTGAGTTCCCGACCGAATCGCTGGCAACAAAGGATAAGGGTTGCGCTCGTTGCGGGACTTAACCCAACATTTCACAACACGAGCTGACGACAGCCATGCAGCACCTGTCTCAGAGCTCCCTAAGGCACAACCTCATCTCTGAAGTCTTCTCTGGATGTCAAGAGTAGGTAAGGTTCTTCGCGTTGCATCGAATTAAACCACATGCTCCACCGCTTGTGCGGGCCCCCGTCAATTCATTTGAGTTTTAACCTTGCGGCCGTACTCCCCAGGCGGTCGACTTAACGCGTTAGCTCCGGAAGCCACGGTTCTGGACCACAGCCTCCAAGTCGACATCGTTTACGGCGTGGACTACCAGGGTATCTAATCCTGTTTGCTCCCCACGCTTTCGCACCTGAGCGTCAGTCTTCGTCCAGGGGGCCGCCTTCGCCACCGGTATTCCTCCAGATCTCTACGCATTTCACCGCTACACCTGGAATTCTACCCCCCTCTACGAGACTCCAGCCTGTCAGTTTTGAATGCAGTTCCCGGGTTAAGCCCGGGGATTTCACATCCAACTTAACAGACCGCCTGCGTGCGCTTTACGCCCAGTCATTCCGATTAACGCTTGCACCCTCCGTATTACCGCGGCTGCTGGCACGGAGTTAGCCGGTGCTTCTTCTGCGGGTAACGTCAATGAAAAAGTCTCTTAAACCTTTCCCCTTCCTCCCCGCTGAAAGTGCTTTACAACCCGAAGGCCTTCTTCACACACGCGGCATGGCTGCATCAGGGTTTCCCCCATTGTGCAATATTCCCCACTGCTGCCTCCCGTAGGAGTCTGGACCGTGTCTCAGTTCCAGTGTGGCTGGTCATCCTCTCAGACCAGCTAGGGATCGTCGCCTAGGTGGGCCATTACCCCGCCTACTAGCTAATCCCATCTGGGTTCATCCGATGGCGTGAGGCCCGAAGGTCCCCCACTTTGGTCTTGCGACGTCATGCGGTATTAGCCACCGTTTCCAGTGGTTATCCCCCTCCATCAGGCAGATCCCCAGACATTACTCACCCGTCCGCCGCTCGCCGGCAAAGTAGCAAGCTACTTCCCGCTGCCGCTCGACTTGCATGTGTTAGGCCTGCCGCCAGCGTTCAATCTGAGCCATGATCAAACTCTTCAATTTAAGAATGGTTTGATTCGCTAAGTGAATAGCTTTGCTCAAAGAATCAATAACTGTTTATTCGTAATGAATTTACTGTCAGTCACTCTTCAAGACTCGGTATATCTTTGAGATACGGTCTTGTGAGTGCCCACACAGATTGTCTGATTAAATTGTTAAAGAGCGTTGCATTGCGGCCTGAACCGCTAACGCGAGGTGGCGTATATTACGCATTCCTCTCTCAGAGTCAATGCTTATTTTGAGCATAACTCTTTCCTCTCGCCACCCCGTTGTGATTAAACTCACAGCGCCGTATCGATGGAGGCGCATTATAGAGCTCCCATTTCGTTACACAACTATTTTCTCCATCTTTTTTCTATATTAGCGTGTTTTTCGTCCCTTTCGTTGAGATCTTATTCGATCAAAGCTATTTTCAGGGGACAAATACGGTATAGCAGTTGATATTTTGCCACCCGCTAAAATTACGATGTCATGACTAAGGGGTTGTTGATGGAACCTAAATTAATTCGCCGTTATAAAGACTCGTTTCCTATTGTTAGCAAAAACGTCATGATTGATCGTTCAAGCATCGTTATTGGTAAAGTGACACTGAGTGATGACGTAAGCGTGTGGCCGCTTGTAGTGATTCGCGCCGACGTGAATCAGATAACCATAGGCGCAAGAAGCAATATTCAGGACGGATCGGTTTTGCACATCACCCACTGTTCAGAGAAAAACCCTGAAGGTAATCCAATTATCATCGGAGAAGATGTCACGGTCGGACATAAAGCAATGCTACACGGTTGCAAAATCGGCAACCGTGTATTGGTCGGAATGGGATCGATTATTCTTGATGGCGCCATTATCGAAGACGATGTCATGATCGGTGCCGGTAGTCTTATTTCACCGGGAAAACGTTTAGAAAGCGGTCACTTATACTTAGGTAGTCCTGTGAAAAAAATCAGGCCGCTGGCTCAGGAGGAGATCGAAGGACTCATCTACTCCTCAAATAACTACGTTCGCTGGAAAAATGAATATCTCGCTCAGGATAAGGAAAAATAGTTCCGGACGTCATATTCATTCATTATCACGAATCATTTTTTCAAATATGTCTTCAAAATCCCAGCGATTTTACCTGAACAGCGCCAAGCACAGCTCAGGGCTGACGTTAGAATAATGCCGCCGAAACTGTGCTATACCGATTAGGCATTCCTGCTGAAATCCATTTCCCAAAACCGGAAAACGAATCGCCTGCAACACCCCGTTCCAATGAGTACTAACAATCAATCCGGAAATTGGATCGCCTGATTCACGGCGACAGTTCCAGTTTAAGTAACTGGATGACAGGATTAACATCTGGCATCACGCCATGCCAAAGTTTAAAAGCATGTGCTGCTTGCCCAACCAACATACCTAAACCATCTGCGTAATGGACTGCCCCCTGGTTGATACACCATGCTAAAAATGGCGTAATTCTAGGTAAGTAAAACATGTCATAGCAACGTGTTTCAGGTGAAATCAGCTTCGAGGGTAAATCGGGGACACTACCGTACATGCCGGATGATGTTGCATTGATCACCAGATTGAATAACTGTCCTTGCAACAACGCATCAAACGTTACCGCCTCAATCTCACCAATCGAACCGAAGAGTTGTGCCAATGCATCCGCTTTTGAGAAAGTACGGTTCGTCAGCACGATCGAGCAACCATAAGACAGCAATGGCTGTATAACACCACGGGCGGCACCACCAGCCCCAATCAGTAAAACATGATCTTGTGGATTGATGAAATTCAGCCGCTGCAAATCACTTAACAATCCAATGCCATCAGTATTGTCGCCAAACAAGCGCCCATCTTTAAGCTTCTTTAACGTATTAACCGCACCAGCAAGTGATGCATATTCACTAAGTTCATCTGCCTGTACAAAAGCCCGCTCTTTAAATGGCGCGGTAATGTTCGCGCCCCATGCTCCGTCTAGAAAATAGTGACGAAGAACCTCTTCAAAGGTGTCCTGCGGTGCCAGCACACGCTGATAAGAAAGGTCAATGCCCGTCTGGGCAGCAAATAACTCATGTATACGTGGCGATTTACTGTGTGCGATTGGATTACCAAAAACAGCAAAAGACTTTATCTCAGACACCCTCTTCTCCAATCGTTAGATTAACCCTGACGCAGCAGCTCACCAGTTAAAACATCTCTTATCTCTGAAGGATTTGTCCTGCCACCGACTTTCCCATGAACAATAGGAAAATCTTTACCGAATTGTTGGCAAACTTCCTCCTCAGTACGGCAAGGCGGCAATCCACTCAAATTAGCACTGGTTGAAACTAACGGTTTTCCATAGCTCAGACACAATTGCTTTACCAATGGGTGTGCGCTGACACGGACTGCGAGGGACGTGAATTGCCCGGTAAGCCATTTCGGCGTTGTCGGCTTCGCCGGCATCACCCAAGTAACCGGCCCTGGCCAACTTGAGAACATATCGTATTTTCGTTTTTCAGATAACGCGCTGTCGTCTACATAGGATGATAGTTGCTGGTAATTGGCGGCAATAAGGATCAATCCTTTCTGCCAAGGCCGTTGTTTTAGTGCCAATAAACGCTTGACCGCAATTTCACTATCAGGATCACACCCCAAGCCAAATACGGCCTCAGTGGGATAGGCGATCACACTTTCATTCTGCAATTCCCTTAATAAAGGAACCAGAACATCATCAGAAACATCACTCATCGTTATCAATTTCAGTCTTTGCCGGCTTTCCGCATAATTTGCTGGCACAAAAAAACCTGATGCCCTGCGCTGTTTTCTTCTCAAGCAGTAGCGGGTAATGGCAATAGATACACTCGCCTGCAACAGGTTTATGGTTTAGCGTAAACTGGCAATCAGGGTAGCAATCGCAAGAATGAAATACTTTCCCATAACGGGATTTACGTTGTAGCAAAGTGCCTCTTTTACATTGCGGACAATCAATCGTTGTTTCATCTGGGCGATCTATTGCTTGGGTATGATTGCATTCGGGATAATTGTCACACCCGATGAACATGCCATAACGTCCTTGTCTCAATACCAATGTGGCCTGACATTGCGGGCAAATCTGCCCATCCAATACTTTGACAATATGACCATCTGCCTGAATTTTCAGCGGACGAATAAATCCGCACTGCGGATAGCGGGAGCAACCGAGAAAAGGTCCGTGTCGGCCGGAACGGATAACCAACACAGACCCACACTCAGGACAGATATTTTGTTTCTTTTCGGCAAACAGTGCGGTCTTAGCCATCCGTTCTCTTATATTTATTGCACATAATCGCCATTCACCTCAAATAGTAGCTCTTCCATCTGCTGATAAGCGTTTTCACACCCGGGAACATTGAAAAGCACCATGAGAATGACCCATTTCAGATCCTCAAGATCAAACTCTAGCGTTTCCAGCGCCATCACCCGCTCAATCACCATTTCGCGCGTTTCAAGGCTCAGCACCTGAATCTGTTCAAGGAATAATAAAAAACCACGACAGTCAGCATCAAGCCGTTGCTCTTCATCCTGCGTATAGATTCGCATAGCTAGCGGGTCATGCGCCAGATTAAGAGGCGTGTTCTGCCCTTCCTGTATATCAGCCAGTTTTTCCAACCAATTCAACGCGCTGTAAATATCATTACGGTCAAATCCAGCACGTGTGAGGTCATCAGTCAACGTATCCTGATCGACACGCATTTCTGTTTCATTGTGGATGTAAGTTTCAAACAAGTACATGAGTACGTCGAACATGGCCTGCCCTCCTTAATCGGACATAGCCGCCGGGTACTGATGCGATCCATCCTGCTAACTCCAGTTCCAATAGTTGATTCACTACCTCTGGCACAGGTTGGCCGGCACGTTCAGCGACAACGTCAACAGGTGTAACCTCATCTCCTACGTTAGCCAACACATCAGCAAATGGCAATTCAACATCCGCTTCAACAGCAGAAATAGTTTGATCGTTTTCGGTGGAGATCCAGTGAAGTTCGCTTCTCAACTGTTCGAGAATATCTTTAGGATGAGTAACAAGGCATGCCCCCTGTTGAATCAACCAGTGCGTTCCCTCTGTCATCGGATTGCCAATTGCTCCTGGCAAAGCAAAGACTTCACGACCTTGCTCCAATGCATAGCGTGCGGTAACCAAAGAGCCGCTCCGGATCGATGCTTCAACGACCAATGTTCCCAGACTCAACCCGCTTATAATACGGTTTCTCCTGGGAAAGTTGGTTGGCCTGGGAGGGGCAGACAGCGGAAATTCGGATACCAGCGCACCACCATTTTCAAGGATACGTGAGGCAAGCATCTTGTGGCGATGAGGATAATGAGTTTCCAATCCGCATCCCAATACGCCAATAGTCTTCCCCCCCGCATCCAATGCCGCACGATGCACAATGCCATCAATCCCGATAGCCAAGCCACTGGTGATGGTGAAATCGTTGACGGCCAGTTCCTGAGCAAAAAACTGCCCCCATTGCTCACCATACAGCGTGTTATTTCTGCTACCCACCATCGCTATTTGTGGTGATTTCAGTAAATCTGGATCGCCATCGACAAACAGTAAAAGAGGAGATGAGCGGATATTACTCAGTAAAAACGGGTACCTGTTATCAGAGCAAGTGATGATGTGGTGGCCTGGCTGAGCTAACCACTTTAACGTGGCCTCCAGTATGCGGCGATCCACAAGTTGAAATTGTTCAACCTGAATTTCCGCCATCCCCAGAGATCGCAAGGTATTGTCATCAGTGCGCCCTCTGTCAATGAGCTTCCTGGCGATGACGATCGCGCGTTTCGCGTTCAACTGCTTCACTTCCCTTAAACGCAGCCAAATTTCCGTTGATAGCATTGAACGCCCCTTATTTCTCCGAATTCAGGTTACCGCGTAATTGAGTGCAGATGCTGTCAATCGGAACAGGAAATGTCTAGAATAGTTGGCAGGACTCTTTCACCACTCAGACGCAGATCTAAATATATATGTCAGTTTTGCAGGTATTACACTTTCCGGACGAGCGGCTTCGCATAAAAGCGCGGCCAGTAAAAGAAGTCAATGCAGATATTCAGCGTATCGTTGATGATATGTTTGATACTATGTATGAAGAAGAAGGTATTGGTCTGGCCTCCACACAAGTGGACATTCATCAACGTATTATTGTCATAGATGTTTCAGAAGAACGGGATCAGCGATTGGTTCTGATCAACCCTGAACTGCTTGAAAAGAGCGGTAATGCCGGCATAGAAGAAGGATGTTTGTCGATCCCAGAAACCAGAGCATTGGTTCCGCGTGCCGAACACGTAAAAGTGCGTGCATTGGATCGGGAAGGAAATACATTTGAACTGGAAGCCGACGGTCTTCTTGCTATTTGTATCCAGCATGAAATGGACCACCTGGTCGGGAAACTGTTCATTGATTATCTTTCCCCGTTGAAACGCCAGAGAATTCGTCAAAAGCTGGAAAAACTGGCAAAGCAAAATAGCCGCGCTTAATAATTTTTCCATACAGGAAACACCGTGACTGACTCTTTACGCATCATTTTTGCCGGAACACCTGATTTTGCAGCACGCCATCTTGAGGTCCTGCTATCGTCCAAACATCGGGTTGTCGGTGTTTTCACACAACCTGATCGGCCGGCTGGAAGAGGCAACAAACTGACACCAAGCCCGGTGAAAATTCTGGCGGAAGAACATAATTTGCCGCTCTATCAACCCAAATCCTTGCGTCCTTCAGAAAGCCAGAGGCTAGTCGAAGCGTTACATGCAGATGTTATGGTTGTCGTCGCCTACGGTTTGATTTTACCGCAAGCCGTGTTAAATATGCCACGACTTGGCTGTATCAACGTACATGGTTCACTTCTGCCGCGTTGGCGGGGTGCGGCCCCCATTCAGCGCGCACTTTGGGCGGGTGATCGGAATACAGGTGTTACCATTATGCGGATGGACGCAGGTCTGGATACAGGCGCAATGCTGCATAAAATTGAGTGCCCGATACTTCAAAATGATACCAGTGCAACGCTATACAGCAAACTTGCTGAACTGGGTCCACGCGGCCTTTTAGAGACGCTTGAACAGCTTGCCAATGCTTGCAGTACAGCAGAAGCGCAAGATGATGCTTTTGCCACCTATGCTGAAAAACTCAGTAAGGAAGAAGCCCGCCTTAACTGGCAGCTTTCTGCGGAGCAGCTTGAGCGTTGTATTCGGGCTTTTAATCCCTGGCCAGTCAGCTATTTCCTGATAGACGAACAGCCTGTGAAAGTATGGAAAGCAGAGGTTATTTCTTCCAATCACTTTTCGCAGCCAGGCACTATCCTGCAAGCTGACAAGAAAGGCATCCAGGTTGCCACTCGGGAAAATATTTTAAATATTGTCGAATTACAGCCCGCAGGCAAAAAAGTGATGAAAGCACAGGATTTACTTAACTCACGCCGGGAGTGGTTTACACCCGGTAATATTCTGGCCTAGTCGATTCGCATACCGGTCGCTATCACCGGTATGCCCACCTCTCATGTAGTCGCTAACGAATGAAAAGCTCATATAATCTTCGCAGCATTGCCGCTAAAGTGGTAGGACAAGTATTGGACCACGGACAATCACTTAGTACGCTGTTACCTGTTTATCAGCGAAAGATCGCCGATAAAGATCGCGCATTACTACAGGAACTATGCTTTGGCGTACTACGTGTATTGTCGCAATTAGAATGGTGTATTCAACAATTGATGTCCAAACCTCTGACGGGTAAACAGCGACCGCTCCATTACCTCATTTTGGTCGGCATCTATCAGCTGTTATACACGCGTATTCCGGCACATGCGATACTGGCCGAAACCGTTGAAGGTGCCGTTGCCATGAAACGACCACAGCTTAAGGGACTAATCAATGGTGTATTACGCCAATTTCAACGACAGCAGGATGAGTTAATCCAGCGTGTAGCAAATAACCCCGCTCATTTCCTGCACCCCGGCTGGCTATTAAAAAGGATTAAAGATGCCTATCCGGAACAGTGGGAAGAGATTATTGACTCGAATAATCAACGCCCGCCAATGTGGCTGCGCGTCAATCGTCTGCACCATACCCGTGACGCGTATATCGCCTTATTAACTCGGGAAGGCATTGAAGCTTTCCCCCATCCTGACTATGCCGATGCCATTCGGCTATCTACGCCCTGTTTAGTTAATCTTCTTCCAGGGTTTTCGCAAGGCTGGGTAACGGTACAGGATTCTTCAGCCCAGGGGTGTGTTTATTGGCTGGCACCACAGGACGGTGAACAGATTCTCGATCTCTGTGCGGCACCTGGCGGTAAAACGACGCATATTCTCGAAGCCGCACCCAAATCTCACGTTCTAGCCATTGATATCGACAGCACAAGGCTCAACCGGGTGAGAGAAAACCTACAACGTTTGCAGTTGCACGCTGAAGTCAAGCAAGGGGATGCACGCTACCCTGCAACTTGGTGCGGTGACAAAGTATTTGATCGCATTCTTCTCGATGCGCCTTGTTCAGCGACCGGAGTCATTCGCCGCCATCCAGATATAAAATGGCTACGACGAGATGATGACATTGCAAAACTCGCCATACTGCAAAAACAGATCCTTGATGCTGTCTGGCCTCATCTGAAAACAGGCGGAACGCTGGTCTATGCGACGTGCTCAATTATGCCGGAAGAGAACCAGCAGCAAATAACCGCTTTCCTCAATCGCTATACCAACGCACGGTTAATAGAGACGGGAAATTTAACAAGTCCTGGCATACAGAAACTACCCAGGGTCGATGATGGCGATGGCTTCTTTTATGCGAAACTGGTAAAAAGCTGACATCAACCCCAGTATTGTCCAACCCCCGGCAATGAATATACGGCAGAATGAACTATGAAAATTATTATTCTTGGCGCTGGTCAGGTAGGCGGTACACTGGCGGAAAATCTGGCAGGTGAAAATAACGATATCACCGTCATCGACACTGATACCGTTCGTTTGCGTCAGCTCCAGGATAAATTTGATCTCCGGGTGGTTACAGGCTATGCCTCTCATCCACGTGTATTGCGTGAGGCGGGTGCGGAAGACGCGGATATGTTGGTCGCAGTAACGAATTCCGATGAAACTAATATGGTTGCGTGCCAGATTGCCTATTCACTTTTTAATACGCCAAACCGAATTGCGCGAATTAGATCGGCTGAATACATCCGTGAGTCCGAGCATTTATTTTTTCCCGAAGCCGTTCCTATTGACCATTTAATCTCACCTGAACAGCTGGTCATTGACAACATTTACAAGTTGATTGAATATCCCGGAGCACTTCAGGTTGTCAATTTTGCACAAGGCAAAGTCAGCATTGCCGCAGTAAATGCCTATTATGGCGGACCTTTGGTCGGCAATGCGTTGTCCTCTATTCGTGAACATATTCCCCATATCGAAACGCGGGTTGCAGCAATTTTCCGTCATGATCGCCCTATCCGTCCTCAAGGCTCTACTGTTATTGAAGCAGGTGACGAAGTCTTCTTTGTTGCCGCTTCACAACATATCCGGGCCGTGATGAGTGAATTACAACGACTGGAAAAGCCCTATAAACGAATTATGATTGTTGGGGGTGGGAATGTTGGTGCGGGTTTAGCTCAGCGATTAGAAAAAAACTATAACATCAAACTGATAGAACGAAACGCTGAGCGTGCTGCTGAACTGGCTGAGCTGTTGCAAGACACGATTGTTTTTCATGGTGATGCGTCAGATCAGGAGCTTCTTGCAGAGGAACATATTGAACAAATCGACGTCTTCATTGCGATAACCAACGATGATGAAGCCAATATTATGTCTGCAATGCTTGCAAAACGGATGGGTGCCAAGAAGGTCATGGTACTTATCCAACGCAGGGCTTATGTCGATTTAGTTCAAGGGAGCGTCATTGATGTTGCAATTTCACCACAACAGGCAACGATCTCGGCTTTACTCAGTCACGTCCGTAAAGCGGATATTGTCAGCGTATCCTCTCTTCGTAGAGGCGTAGCGGAAGCGATTGAAGCTATCGCGCATGGGGATGAAGGAACATCAAAAGTTGTCGGGCGGACGATTGAAGATATAAAACTTCCGCCTGGCACAACCATCGGTGCGATTGTTCGAGGCGATGATGTCATTATCGCAAAGGATAATACTCACATTGAGCAAGGCGACCATGTCATCATGTTTTTAACAGACAAGAAGTTCGTACCGGATGTAGAACGCTTATTCCAACCAAGTCCGTTCTTTTTGTAATTTCTGAATACGCCTTTTTATACAAATTTTGGGTAATGTGGAAAATATTAAACTATTGGTTAAAATTAATTAGTCTTTTGTCAAGGGGAGTGGTTATGAGCATTATCAAAGAATTCCGCGAATTTGCCATGCGGGGAAATGTTGTCGATTTGGCGGTTGGCGTTATCATTGGTACCGCCTTCAGTAAAATTGTTTCGTCATTGGTTTCAGATATCATCATGCCCCCGTTAGGATTACTGATCGGCGGTGTGGATTTCAAACAATTCAGCTTAGTATTACGTGGCGCCCAAGGGGATGTACCCCCAGTAATTATGCATTACGGCGTCTTTATTCAAAATATTTTTGATTTTATCATTGTCGCTTTTGCTATTTTTATGGCGATCAAACTCATGAATAAAATGCGTCGTAAACAGGAACAGGCTCCAGCAACACCGCCCAAGCTGAGTGCGGAAGAGAAATTATTAACTGAAATTCGCGATCTGTTAAAAGATCAACAACAGCCTAAACTATAAGCTGATGAAAGAAACGATTTATAGAATACGTCGTGGTGCAACGACGCGCTCATATTCATATCCAGGCCTGTAGTAAAACCATCAGAAAACAAAAAAACCAGCGGTAAATAATCATTCGATTTCTTACCGCTGGACTCCCAGTTTCCCATCTTGGCATGTTTATCTTTTCTGCGATAACTGCCCTTACCTTTAACATTAACTTCCACTCTTTGGCGAAACATTGGGTCATACAGTAAAGCTTCGATAGCATTATCATGGATCTTTCCTCGTTTATGACAATAGGTAGTCATAATTACTCCTCAAAATTAGAATAATAGAAATAGGGCATGGTGGGTATAGTGAATAACCTTGGATTAAAACAGTCAGAATTGATAATTCATTATGTCACTTAAAATCTTTTTTTCAGCGATGATCCATATTTACCGTGCAAAAAATCTGTATTGATGCCCTTTTGCCGTAACCTCAATTCAAGCATACGTAAACGCTGCGACATTTCTTGATATCCTGGCGCCTCTTGAGAAATACTTTCCAGCATATCGGCTAACGCTAATGCCTCTTTACGTTCTTGCAGTTCAACCGGAAGACACCCGGCATTCTTGAGCAAGCGATAAGCCACTCTGAGCTCTTGAGGAACACGACTATCATCATCCAAAACCAACGGACGTCCATAACCGGGAAGGTTATCAAAGGCACCATCCTGTTTAGCACGAGCAATATGGCGTTCAACCAGCTCATCAATCAACCACATTACACAACCTCTATACGGCCAGATCTAGCTTCACAGATTAAGCTTATTTCAGACATAAAAAAACCGGGTTTCCCCGGTTTTTTTATGCTATTACAGATTACTCTGCGGTAGCGACTTCTTCTGTCGGAGAAGCTGAACGATCAACGAGCTCGATGTATGCCATCGGCGCATTGTCGCCTGCACGGAAGCCGCACTTAAGAATACGTGTGTAACCACCAGCACGGCTCGCGAAACGCGGGCCCAGTTCATTAAACAGTTTTGCCACGATCTCGTTATCACGAGTACGGGCGAATGCCAGACGACGATTAGCAACACTGTCGGTCTTGGCAAGAGTAATCAGCGGTTCAACAACACGGCGCAGCTCTTTTGCTTTCGGCAGGGTCGTCTTGATAATCTCATGACGAACCAAAGAACTAGCCATGTTACGGAACATAGCCTGACGATGGCTGCTGTTACGGTTCAGTTGACGACCACTCTTACGATGGCGCATGACCTTATCCTTCTCAGTAAAACCTTAACCTGTGATCTGGTTACTCATCAGCAATGCTTGCCGGTGGCCAATTTTCCAGGCGCATGCCCAGAGATAAGCCGCGGGAAGCCAGTACGTCTTTAATCTCAGTAAGAGATTTTTTACCCAAGTTAGGCGTTTTGAGTAGCTCAACCTCGGTACGCTGTACCAGATCACCGATGTAGTGGATAGCTTCTGCCTTCAGGCAGTTAGCAGAGCGGACAGTCAATTCCAGATCGTCAACAGGGCGCAGCAGGATCGGATCGAATTCTGGTTTTTCTTCTTTAACTTCTGGCTGACGAACATCACGTAAGTCAACAAAAGCTTCAAGTTGTTCAGCCAGAATGGTTGCCGCGCGGCGGATCGCCTCTTCAGGATCGATCGTGCCATTGGTTTCCATTTCGATGACCAGCTTATCCAAGTCAGTACGCTGTTCTACGCGAGCTGCTTCAACATTATAGGCAATACGCTCTACAGGGCTGTAGCAAGCATCGACTAACAGACGACCAATCGGGCGCTCATCTTCTTCCGTATGAATACGGGCAGACGCCGGCACATAACCACGACCACGCTGAACCTTAATACGCATGCTGATCGCAGCGTTCTCATCAGTCAGATGGCAGATCAAATGCTGTGGCTTGACGATTTCGACATCACCATCATGGACGATGTCGGCTGCAGTCACAGGGCCAATGCCAGATTTATTCAGGGTAAGAATAACATCATCTTTGCCTTGAACTCTCACCGCCAGCCCTTTCAGGTTGAGCAGGATTTCCAGGATATCTTCCTGTACGCCTTCTTTGGTGCTGTACTCATGCAGTACACCATCAATCTCAACCTCGGTCACCGCGCAACCTGGCATGGATGAAAGCAGAATACGGCGCAGTGCGTTGCCGAGAGTATGGCCGAAGCCCCGCTCTAACGGCTCAAGGGTCACCTTGGCGTGCGTCGAACTCACTTGCTCGATATCAACCAGGCGCGGTTTTAGAAACTCTGTCACAGAACCCTGCATTGTGTCCTCTCTTTGGTACTAAGCTTTACTTGGAGTAAAGCTCGACGATCAGGTGTTCATTAATGTCCGCAGACAGATCGGTACGTTCAGGAATACGCTTGAACACACCTTCCATCTTGGCAGCATCAACTTCCAGCCAAGTTGGCTTTTCACGCTGTTCAGCCAACTCCAAAGCGGCTTTAACGCGAGATTGCTTTTTAGCTTTCTCACGGATGCTGACTACGTCATTCGGGGATACCTGATAAGAAGCGATGCTAACAACGCGTCCGTTTACCATAATAGCTTTATGGCTGACCAACTGACGTGCTTCTGCACGAGTGGCGCCAAAACCCATACGATAAACGACGTTATCCAAACGCCCTTCCAGTAATTGCAACAGGTTTGCACCAGTGTTGCCTTTCAGACGTGCTGCTTCTTTATAATAGTTACGGAACTGGCGTTCCAGAACACCGTAAGTACGGCGAACTTTTTGCTTTTCACGCAACTGCACACCATAGTCAGACAGACGCGGTTTACGCGCACCATGCTGGCCGGGAGCTTGTTCAATTTTACACTTGGTATCGATCGCACGAACACCAGACTTCAGAAACAGGTCGGTGCCTTCACGACGGCTCAGCTTGAGCTTAGGACCCAAATATCTTGCCATTTTCTTTCTCCAACAATCCTAAAAGCGGCGTTATACGCGGCGCTTTTTCGGCGGACGACAACCGTTATGAGGGATCGGAGTCACATCAGTAATATTAGTGATGCGGAAACCAGCCGCGTTCAATGCGCGGATAGTAGACTCACGGCCCGGACCAGGTCCTTTAACCATAACTTCCAGGTTCTTGATACCGTATTCTTTCACTGCTTCAGCACAGCGCTCTGCTGCAACTTGAGCGGCGAACGGAGTGGATTTACGAGAACCACGGAAACCGGAACCACCGGCAGTTGCCCAACCCAGCGCATTACCCTGACGATCCGTTATGGTAACGATGGTGTTGTTGAAAGAAGCATGGATATGAGCCACACCGTCAGAGACTTGCTTTCTTACACGCTTGCGTGCACGAATAGGTGCCTTTGCCATTATTCAATCACCCCGATTATTTCTTGATCGGTTTGCGCGGACCCTTACGGGTACGGGCGTTAGTCTTGGTACGCTGACCGCGAACCGGCAGACCACGACGATGACGCAAACCACGATAAGTACCAAGATCCATAAGACGCTTGATGCTCAGGGTAACTTCACGACGCAGATCGCCTTCGACAACAAACTTGGCAACTTCGTCACGCAGCTTATCGATTTGCTCTTCAGACAGCTCACTGATCTTAACATCTTCAGCAATTCCCGTAGCAGCACAAATAGCCTGCGAACGAGTCTTACCAATACCGTAGATCGCAGTTAATGCGATAACAGTATGTTTATGATCAGGAATGTTAATGCCTGCTATACGGGCCACTATGCACTCCTACAATTTTATACAGCAATACCATTCTGAAAAGCCCGTTTTCAGGATACTCAAATAGTATTGCGGTTACATACAAAAGATTGGCTGGCTAATCTAGCCAGCTCAACCCAACTTTGCAAGAAAAATATGCGAGATAATCAGCCCTGACGCTGTTTATGCTTCGGTTCGGCACTGCAGATCACACGAACGACACCGTTACGCTTAACAATCTTACAGTTACGACATAATTTCTTGACAGAAGCACGAACTTTCATTTTTACTCTCCGTAACTTCTCAAGCTCACCCGATTAACGGTTATAGCCTTTCAGGTTTGCTTTCTTCAATGCAGACTCGTATTGACTCGACATCATCAGAGTTTGCACTTGAGCCATAAAGTCCATGATGACAACGACAACGATCAATAATGACGTGCCACCAAAATAGAAAGGCACTTTCATTGCGTCGCGCATGAACTCCGGGATCAGGCAGATAAAAGTAATATACATCGCACCGACCAAAGTCAGACGAGTCATTACTTTATCGATATATTTAGCCGTTTGCTCTCCCGGACGAATTCCTGGCACGAATGCACCGGACTTCTTCAGGTTATCTGCTGTTTCACGCGGGTTGAAAACCAACGCCGTATAAAAGAAACAGAAGAAGATGATTGCAGACGCATAGAGTAGCACATAAAGCGGTTGTCCGGGCTGTAAATACAGCGAAATCGTAGTCAGCCAGTTCCAACCGGTACCGCCCCCAAACCAAGATGCTATCGTGGCTGGGAACAGAATAATGCTGGAAGCAAAAATAGCCGGAATTACCCCCGCCATGTTCACTTTCAACGGTAAATGCGTACTCTGTGCTGCATAAACACGACGACCTTGTTGACGCTTGGCATAGTTAACAACAATACGACGTTGACCACGCTCAATGAAAACAACGAAGAAGGTTACTGCAAACACTAAAACTGCAACCAACAGCAACAGGAGGAAGTGCAAGTCGCCTTGCCGCGCTTGCTCGATGGTATGACCAATGGCCGGCGGTAAACCCGCAACAATACCAGCGAAGATTATGATCGAGATACCGTTGCCGATACCACGCTCCGTAATCTGTTCACCCAACCACATCAGAAACATTGTCCCGGTGACCAGGCTCACAACAGCGGTAAAGTAGAACGCAAACCCTGGATTTAACACCAAGCCCTGCATTCCAGGCATATTCGGTAAACCGGTAGCAATACCGATTGACTGAAATATTGCCAATACCAGAGTGCCGTAACGGGTGTACTGGCTAATCTTACGACGGCCAGCTTCCCCTTCTTTCTTTATTTCAGCCAACGCTGGATGAACCACCGTTAACAGTTGGATAATAATAGACGCCGAAATGTACGGCATGATACCCAGAGCAAAGATAGAAGCACGGCTGAGAGCACCACCAGAGAACATGTTGAACATTTCAATGATGGTGCCTCGCTGCTGTTCAAGCAATTTGGCAAGCACAGTGGCATCAATACCAGGAATTGGGATAAAAGAGCCAATACGGAAAACAATCAGCGCACCGATAACAAACAATAGTCTGCGCTTCAGTTCGCCAACTCCGCCTTTAGCACTTTGAAAATCTAATCCTGGTTGTTTGGCCATCTGCTACTTATTCCTCAATTTTACCGCCAGCAGTTTCGATAGCAGCACGAGCGCCTTTAGTGACACGCAGACCACGAATCGTTACCGGACGAGCAACTTCACCAGACAGAATCACTTTCGCGAATTCGATCTGAATGCCAATAACATTAGCGGCTTTCAGCGTATTCAGGTCAACGATGTCGCCTTCTACTTTAGCCAGATCGGACAGACGAACTTCTGCCGTAATCATTGCCTTGCGAGAAGTAAAACCGAATTTCGGCAGACGACGGTATAACGGCATCTGACCACCTTCAAAACCGCGACGTACGCCACCGCCAGAACGAGACTTCTGACCTTTGTGACCACGACCGCCAGTTTTGCCCAGGCCAGAACCAATACCACGACCTAAACGCTTCGGTGCATGTTTAGCACCTTCGGCCGGAGACAGAGTATTCAAGCGCATCTGTTACTCCTCCACTTTAACCATATAGGAAACCACGTTGACCATACCACGAACGGCAGGAGTATCCTCACGTTCAACGGTATGCCCAATACGGCGCAGACCCAGGCCAAGCAGTGTTGCCTTATGTTTCGGCAAACGACCGATTGCACTACGGGTTTGAGTTATTTTAATAGTCTTTGCCATGGTTAATTACCCCAGAATTTCTTCAACGGATTTACCACGCTTGGCAGCGACCATTTCCGGGGACTTCATATTTGCCAGACCATCAATCGTTGCACGAACCACGTTAATCGGGTTAGTGGAACCATAGGCCTTAGCCAATACGTTGTGAACCCCTGCGACTTCAAGGACGGCGCGCATTGCACCACCGGCAATAATACCGGTACCTTCAGAAGCCGGCTGCATGAACACACGAGAACCCGTGTGAGCACCTTTAACCGGGTGCTGCAGGGTGCCGTTGTTCAGCGCGACATTCATCATATTGCGACGGGCTTTTTCCATCGCTTTCTGGATTGCTGCCGGAACTTCGCGTGCTTTTCCGTAGCCAAAACCAACGCGGCCATTACCATCACCCACTACAGTCAGCGCGGTGAAGCTAAAAATACGACCACCTTTAACGGTTTTAGATACGCGATTTACCGCGATCAGCTTTTCCTGCAGTTCGCCAGCTTGTTTCTCGATGTGAGCCATCTTACACCTCTACCTTAGAACTGAAGGCCAGCTTCACGAGCAGCATCTGCCAGTGCCTGGACTCGACCATGATATTGGAAACCGGAACGGTCAAAGGATACGTCTTTAATCCCTTTTTCCAATGCGCGTTCAGCAATAGCTTTACCTACTGCGGTTGCTGCATCTTTATTACCGGTATACTTCAGTTGCTCAGCGATAGCTTTTTCTACAGTAGAAGCGGCTACCAGGACTTCAGAACCGTTCGGTGCGATGACCTGCGCATAAATATGGCGCGGGGTACGATGTACCACCAGACGCGTCGCACCCAGTTCCTGGAGTTTGCGGCGTGCGCGGGTCGCACGACGGATACGAGCTGCTTTCTTATCCATAGTGTTACCTTACTTCTTCTTAGCCTCTTTGGTACGCACGACTTCGTCGGCGTAACGGACACCCTTGCCTTTATACGGCTCAGGACGACGGTAGGCGCGTAATTCCGCAGCGACCTGACCAATAACCTGCTTATCAGCACCTTTCAGTACGATTTCAGTCTGGCTCGGACATTCAGCAGTAATACCTGCCGGCAGTGCGTGATCAACCGGGTGAGAGAACCCAAGAGACAGGTTCACTACGTTGCCTTTAACGGCAGCACGGTAACCAACACCAACCAGTTGCAGCTTCTTGGTGAAGCCTTCGGTAACACCTATAACCATTGCGTTCAACAGAGCGCGGGTAGTGCCCGCCTGGGCCCATCCGTCAACGAAACCCTCGCGCGGAGCGAAAGTCAGAACGTTGTCAGCCTGCTTAACTTCAACAGCATCATGGATCTTACGACTCAGCTCGCCGTTTTTACCCTTAATCGAAACATCCTGACCGTTGAGTTTTACCTCTACGCCGGCAGGAATGACGACGGGTGCTTTTGCAACACGAGACATTCTTTCCTCCCGATTAAGCTACGTAGCAGATAATCTCGCCACCAAGACCTGCCTGGCGAGCTGCACGATCAGTCATAACACCTTTAGAGGTAGAAACAACCGCGATACCTAAACCAGCCATGACTTTCGGCAGCTCATCTTTTCTTTTATAGATGCGCAGACCTGGACGGCTTACTCGCTGAATGCTTTCTACCACTGCCTTGCCCTGGAAATATTTAAGTTCTAATTCCAGAACCGGCTTGGCGTCGCCTTCGATTTTAAAATCTTCAATGTAACCTTCTTCCTTCAGCACGTTGGCAATTGCCACTTTCAGCTTGGAAGAAGGCATGGTGACCGCAACTTTGTTCGCGGCTTGACCGTTACGGATACGGGTCAGCATATCCGCGATCGGATCTTGCATGCTCATCTGTCTTTACTCCCGTGATTCAATTGGTGACAATTACCAGCTAGCCTTTTTCAGACCCGGAATTTCACCGCGCATAGCGGCTTCACGGACCTTGATACGGCTCAACCCGAACTTCCGCAGGAAAGCATGCGGACGACCAGTTTGGCGGCAGCGATTACGCTGACGAGACGGGCTGGAATCACGCGGCAGAGTCTGCAGCTTAAGAACCGCATCCCAACGTTCTTCGTCGGATGTGTTCACACCAGAGATAATAGCTTTTAATTCCTCGCGTTTAGCGCGGTATTTATCAGCCAGTTTCACACGAACAACTTCGCGTGCTTTCATGGATTGCTTAGCCATTAGTAACCCTACCTTACTTGCGGAACGGGAAGTTAAAAGCGGCCAACAGCGCACGGCCTTCATCATCGGATTTCGCAGTAGTGGTAATGGTAATATCCAAACCACGAACGCGATCGACTTTGTCATAGTCGATTTCCGGGAAGATGATCTGCTCACGCACACCCATGCTGTAATTACCACGACCATCGAATGACTTGGCGGGCAAGCCACGGAAGTCACGGATACGCGGTACAGCAATGGTAATCAGTCGCTCAAGAAACTCCCACATGCGTTCGCCACGCAGAGTTACTTTACAGCCGATCGGATAGCCCTGGCGGATTTTGAAGCCTGCAACAGATTTGCGTGCTTTGGTGATCAACGGTTTTTGACCGGAGATAGCTGCCAAGTCAGCTGCTGCATTATCCAGCAGTTTCTTGTCAGCGATTGCTTCACCAACACCCATGTTAAGGGTGATCTTCTCGACCCGAGGGACTTGCATGACAGAATTGTAGCTAAACTCAGTCATGAGTTTTTTAACTACTTCGTCTTTGTAGTAATCATGCAGTTTCGCCATCGTACTACTCCAAATTACTTGATAGTTTCGCTATTAGATTTAAAGAAACGGACTTTTTTACCGTCTTCAAATCTAAAGCCTACACGGTCAGCCTTACCAGTTGCCGCATTAAAGATTGCAACGTTAGAAACCTGAATTGCCGCTTCTTTTTCAACGATGCCGCCTGGTTGATTCAGGGCCGGAACCGGCTTCTGATGCTTTTTAACCAGATTGATACCTTCAACGATGACCTTACTAGCAGACAGGACATTTTTTACTTTACCGCGCTTACCTTTATCTTTGCCGGTCAACACGATAACTTCGTCATCACGACGGATTTTCGCTGCCATGATTCGCTCCTTAAAGTACTTCTGGTGCCAGAGAGATAATTTTCATGAACTTCTCATTGCGCAGTTCACGAGTTACCGGCCCAAAAATACGCGTACCGATAGGCTGTTCGCTGTTATTGTTTAAAATAACGCAAGCATTTCCATCGAAGCGAATGACAGAACCGTCCGGGCGACGAACACCCTTCTTGGTGCGCACCACTACCGCCTTCAGCACATCGCCTTTCTTCACCTTACCGCGGGGAATTGCTTCCTTGATGGTAATTTTGATGATGTCGCCGACGCCTGCGTAGCGACGGTGCGAGCCACCTAGAACCTTGATACACATTACGCGACGTGCACCGGAGTTATCGGCCACATTCAGCATAGTCTGTTCTTGGATCATTTTAGTGCTCCGCTAATGTCAACTACTACTTTAGGACCCATGATAGGCCATTAAAATGCCCCATAATTAAGGGCGCAGCATTATAACACCGCTTCCTGATTATGGGTAGAAAAAATAAACGGCCCAATTACTGAGCCGTTTATCATATCGAGAAGAGCGCTACTGTATTACAGAATAGCTCTCTCTACAACGCGAACCAGCGTCCAGGACTTGGTTTTGGACAGCGGACGGCATTCGCGGATTTCAACCACGTCGCCGATACCACATTCGTTGTTCTCGTCGTGTACGTGCAGCTTAGTCGTACGCTTGATGAATTTACCGTAAAGCGGGTGTTTCACGAAACGCTCAATGGCAACGACCATGGATTTCTCCATTTTGTCGCTAACGACTCGGCCTTGCAGAGTACGGATTTTATCGGTCATTACGCACCCGCCTTCTCAGTCAGTAAAGTCTTAACACGTGCAACATTACGACGCACTTGTTTCAACAGGTGAGTTTGTTGCAGCTGACCACTTGCCGCCTGCATGCGCAGATTAAATTGCTCGCGCAGCAGTTCGAGCAGCTCAGTGTTCAGCTCTTCAACGCTCTTTTCACGCAGCTCTTGTGCTTTCATTACATCACCGTCTTAGTTACAAAGGTGGTTTTGATCGGCAGTTTCGCTGCTGCCAGTTGGAATGCCTCACGGGCTAACTCTTCCGGCACACCGTCCATTTCGTACAGGACTTTACCTGGCTGAATCAAGGCAACCCAATACTCAACGTTACCTTTACCTTTACCCATACGGACTTCAAGCGGTTTTTCGGTAATAGGTTTGTCCGGGAATACACGGATCCAGATCTTACCTTGACGCTTAACAGCACGGGTCATGGCACGACGTGCAGCTTCGATTTGACGAGCAGTCAGGCGACCGCGGCCAACAGCTTTCAGACCGAAAGTGCCGAAGCTAACATCCGTACCGGCAGCCAGACCGCGGTTGCGGCCTTTGTGCATCTTACGGAATTTTGTACGCTTTGGTTGTAACATCAGCGACTCTCCTTACTTGCGGCCTTTACGCTGCTGCTTTTTAGGTTGAGCAGCCGGTTTCTCCGGTTGTTCAACGGCAGCCATACCACCCAGGATCTCACCTTTAAAGATCCACACTTTTACACCGATAACACCATAAGTGGTGTGCGCTTCGGAAGTGTTGTAATCGATATCCGCACGCAACGTGTGCAACGGAACACGACCTTCACGATACCATTCGGTACGCGCGATTTCAGCGCCGCCCAGACGGCCGCTTACTTCAACTTTAATACCTTTAGCGCCCAGACGCATGGCGTTCTGTACCGCACGCTTCATCGCACGACGGAACATCACACGACGCTCCAGCTGAGAAGTGATGCTGTCAGCAACCAGTTTTGCGTCCAGTTCAGGTTTACGAACTTCTGCGATATTGATCTGTGCAGGTACGCCAGCGATATCCGCTACGACTTTGCGCAGTTTTTCAACATCTTCACCTTTCTTACCGATAACGATGCCTGGGCGAGCAGTGTGAATAGTCACACGAATGCTTTTAGCCGGACGTTCGATAACGATACGAGAAACGGAAGCCTTCTCCAGTTCCTTCGTGAGGTATTTACGAACTTTAAAGTCGCTGTCCAGGTTGTCAGCGAATTCTTTGGTATTCGCATACCAGGTAGAGTTCCAAGGTTTGACAATACCCAGTCGAATACCATTAGGATGTACTTTCTGACCCATTGCTAGTCTCCAGAGTCTCAGCGATCGGACACAACCACAGTAATGTGGCTGGTACGCTTCAGGATGCGATCCGCACGACCTTTGGCACGCGGCATAATGCGCTTCATGCTTGGGCCTTCGTCAACGAAGATTTTCGCAACTTTCAGATCATCAATGTCAGCGCCATCGTTGTGCTCTGCGTTAGCAATGGCAGACTCCAGCACTTTTTTAACCAGACCAGCAGCTTTTTTGTTGGTGTAGGTCAGAATATCCAGAGCTTGCGACACTTTCTTACCGCGAATCAGGTCAGCCACCAGGCGAACCTTTTGAGCAGAAGAACGAGCGTGGCGATGTTTAGCGATAGTTTCCATCTCTTCCTCCTACCTTAGCGCTTTTTAGCCTTTTTATCGGCCGCATGGCCGCGATAAGTACGAGTCGGCGCGAATTCACCCAGTTTATGACCGACCATTTCATCGGAAACAAACACCGGAACGTGCTGACGACCATTATGGACAGCGATGGTCAAACCGATCATGTTTGGAAAGATCGTTGAACGACGGGACCAAGTGCGCAAAGGCTTCTTGTCACCGCTTTCCACCGCTTTCTCTACCTTCTTCAGCAAGTGCAGGTCAATGAATGGACCTTTCTTGAGAGAACGTGGCATGGTTTATCCTCTAAGATTATTTAGTACGGCGACGCACGATAAATTTATCAGTACGCTTGTTGCTGCGGGTCTTCTTACCTTTAGTCTGAATGCCCCACGGAGTAACCGGGTGCTTACCAAAGTTACGACCTTCACCACCACCGTGCGGGTGGTCCACCGGGTTCATCGCCGTACCGCGAACGGTAGGACGAACACCACGCCAGCGTGCAGCGCCCGCTTTACCCAGAACGCGCAGCATATGCTCAGCGTTACCTACTTCGCCCAGCGTAGCGCGACAGTCAGATTCGACTTTACGCATTTCGCCGGAACGCAGGCGCAGGGTCACGTAGGAACCGTCACGAGCAACGATCTGAACGTAGGCACCGGCGGAACGAGCCAGTTGGCCGCCCTTACCTGGTTTCATTTCTACGTTATGAACCGTTGAACCGACAGGGATGTTACGCATCGGCAAGGTGTTACCGGTTTTAATTGCAGCATCAACGCCAGATTGAATCTGGTCACCTGCTTTCAGGCCTTTCGGCGCCAGGATGTAACGGCGTTCGCCGTCCTTGTACAGAACCAGCGCGATGTTCGCGGAACGGTTCGGATCATACTCCAGACGCTCAACAACAGCAGGAATACCATCTTTATTGCGTTTGAAGTCAATCAGACGATATTGCTGTTTATGACCACCACCGATATGACGGGTAGTGATGCGGCCATTGTTGTTACGGCCACCGGATTTGCTGTTCTTTTCCAGCAACGGGGCATAAGGTTTGCCCTTGTGCAGCTCAGGGTTAACCACTTTAACAACGTGGCGACGACCCGGAGATGTCGGTTTACATTTAACAATTGCCATTGTTCTTTATTCCTCCGACTTACTCTGCGCCGCCGATGAAGTCCAGATTCTGGCCTTCTTTCAGGGTGACGTAAGCTTTTTTCCAGTCGCTACGACGACCGATACGCTGTCCATGACGTTTCACTTTTCCTTTAACTACCAGGGTGCGAACATCATTGACTTCGACTTCAAACAGTTTCTGCACAGCAGCTTTGATTTCTGCTTTAGTCGCGTCTTTAGCAACTTTGAGCACGATGGTGTTGTTCTTTTCCATCGCAGTAGACGCTTTTTCAGAAACGTGCGGCGCGCGCAATACTTTCAGCAGACGTTCTTCACGGATCATGCCAGCATCTCCTCAACTTGCTTAACAGCATCAGCAGTCATGACGACTTTGTCGAAGGCGATCAGGCTAACTGGGTCGATTCCTGCTACATCGCGCACGTCAACCTTGTATAGGTTACGAGCAGCCAGGAACAGGTTCTCATCTAGTTCACCAGTGATGATCAGCACATCTTCCAGAGCCATGTCTTTCAGTTTCTGTGCCAGCAGCTTGGTTTTCGGTGCCTCTACAGAAAACTTCTCGACAACAACCAGACGATCTTGACGCACCAGTTCAGACAGGATGCTTTTCAGCGCGCCGCGATACATCTTTTTGTTAACTTTCTGACTGTGGTCCTGAGGCTTCGCAGCAAAGGTCACACCACCAGAACGCCAGATCGGGCTCTTGATAGAACCAGAACGCGCACGGCCAGTACCTTTCTGACGCCACGGCTTTTTACCGGAACCGGTTACTTCGGCACGGGTCTTCTGAGCGCGAGTCCCTTGACGGGCACCTGCTGCGTAAGCAACAACAACCTGGTGTACCAGCGCTTCGTTGAAATCACGACCGAAGGTAGTTTCGGAAACAGTCAGCGCGCTTTGCGCGTCTTTCAATACTAATTCCATTGCTATCTCCTCACGCCTTCACAGCTGGTTTAACGATCAGGTCGCTACCGGTTGCACCCGGAACCGCACCCTTAACCAGCAGCAGGTTGCGCTCAGCGTCAACACGCACTACGTCCAGGCTCTGAACGGTTACACGTTCGTTACCCAGTTGGCCTGCCATTTTCTTGCCTTTAAACACCTTGCCCGGAGTCTGGTTCTGACCGATAGAACCCGGAACGCGGTGAGACAAAGAGTTACCGTGGGTAGCGTCCTGGGTACGGAAGTTCCAGCGCTTAACTGTGCCGGCAAAACCTTTACCCTTAGATGTACCAGTAACGTCTACTTTTTTAACGTCTGCGAAAATTTCAACACTAATGCTCTGACCTACAGAGAACTCTTCGCCTTCACACAGGCGGAATTCACGCAGGATACGGCCGGCTTCAACACCAGCTTTAGCAAAGTGACCTGCTTCTGGCTTGGTAACGCGATTTGCTTTTTTAGCACCGGTTGTTACCTGTACAGCGCGGTAACCATCGTTAACCAGGTCTTTTACCTGAGTGACGCGGTTTGCTTCAATTTCGATAACCGTTACGGGGATAGATACGCCATCTTCAGTGAAGATACGAGTCATGCCCACTTTTTTACCGACTAAACCAATCATTGTTTCAACCTCTCAATCGCTCAATGACCTGATTAACCCAGGCTGATCTGCACGTCTACACCGGCAGCCAGATCCAGACGCATCAGAGCATCAACGGTTTTCTCAGTTGGCTCAACGATGTCAACCAGACGCTTGTGAGTGCGAATTTCGTACTGATCGCGCGCATCTTTATTCACGTGCGGAGAAATCAGAACGGTAAAGCGCTCTTTGCGGGTCGGCAGCGGGATCGGACCACGGACTTGCGCACCAGTGCGCTTGGCAGTCTCGACGATTTCCGCAGTTGATTGATCGATCAGACGATGATCAAACGCTTTCAGGCGGATACGGATTCTTTGGTTCTGCATGAGACCAGAGCTCCAATTATTTATAAACGTAAATAATTACTCCTCACACCCATTTCGATTGATGGGGGAGTGTAATCGTCGGTACATAACCCCCATATCGGGAGTATTGTTTTAGCTAATTAATCAACTTAGCTTCTGATTTACTAGAAATCAGACTTACCCAGCTTTGGTAAGCTCGCGCATTATACGCAAATTGGTTCAGGAAGCAACAGAAAGGAGAAAATGATTTAAAATATAACTGGTCGGAACATAGCGATATGTCCGACCATGAGGTTTAATAATGAAAAGCAACTTATTACGCTTTAAGCTGACTCTGAAGATAGTTTTGTATTCCAAGACGGGATATCAGATCCAGCTCAGTCTCCAACCAGTCAATATGCCCTTCTTCATCAGCCAGGATTTCTATCAACATATCCCTGCTGACATAATCCTGCACAGAATCCGAGTAAGCGATGGCTTCTCGTAAGTCTCTGGCACCATCTAGTTCAAGTTGAAGGTCGGAACGAAAAATCTCCTCGACATCTTCCCCGATGTTAAGTTTCCCCAAGTCTTGCAGATTAGGAACACCTTCGAGAAAAAGAATTCGCTCTATATAGCGATCGGCGTGTTTCATTTCGTCAATGGACTCATGATACTCGTGATCGTTGAGACGGGTCAGCCCCCAGTTTTTAAACATTCGGGCATGTAGGAAATATTGGTTGATTGCTACCAGCTCATTGCCCAATAAGTTATTCAGATATGTAATGACTCTTTTATCGCCTTTCATGACACACTCCTCCGCTCCAGTTATTAAAAGTGTATAACCGGTGAGCAGAGAGAGTCAAAGAAAGACCTTACATTTTATGCTACTTCATACATATCAGGAACTTTGGCTTGTTCATCCTCAAAAATAATCTTCGCCTGTCTAATACATTTGCCACAATCCGTTCCAATAGGGACTAACTCACGCAACTGCTGCATAGACCGAGGTTGATGCTGACGAACCGCATTACGGATCGCTTTATCAGAGATGGCGTTACATAAGCAAACATACATACCAGACAACTCATTTTTCATGACCGGCTGTCCTGCCCGCCACTTTTGGAGCCACCGAAGTGACGATTTAAAATCGCTTCCTGCGATTTTTTAATCAATACTCCATTGTAAATAAGAATGGTTTTTATTTCAATTCACATTTAGATAAACAAGCATAAAAAAAGGCACCGAAGTGCCTTTTGGATAACTTTAGTGTTTCAGCGATCAAGCAATAACTTTGGCAACAACGCCCGCGCCGACAGTTCGACCGCCTTCACGGATGGCGAAACGCAGACCGTCATCCATCGCGATTGGCGCTATCAGGTTTACCACCATCTTGATGTTGTCCCCTGGCATTACCATCTCTACCCCTTCCGGCAGTTCGATGGTGCCGGTCACGTCAGTTGTTCGGAAGTAGAACTGCGGACGGTAGCCTTTGAAGAACGGCGTATGACGCCCCCCTTCATCTTTGCTCAGGATATACACTTCTGATTCAAACTGGGTGTGCGGCTTGATTGAACCCGGTTTAGCCAGTACCTGACCACGCTCTACGTCATCACGTTTAGTACCGCGCAACAGAACACCAACGTTCTCCCCTGCACGGCCTTCGTCCAGCAGTTTGCGGAACATTTCCACGCCGGTACAAGTGGTTTTCGTGGTGTCTTTGATGCCCACGATTTCAACTTCTTCACCCACTTTAACGATACCACGCTCTACACGACCGGTCACAACCGTGCCACGCCCGGAAATAGAGAACACGTCTTCGATCGGCAGTAGGAACGGCTTGTCAATCGCACGCTCCGGTTCTGGTATGTAGTTGTCCAGCGCTTCAGCCAGCTCGATGATTTTCGCTTCCCACTCTGCATCGCCTTCCAGCGCTTTCAGCGCGGAGCCGCGGATCACAGGCGTGTCGTCACCCGGGAAGTCGTATTGAGACAGCAGTTCGCGAACTTCCATCTCCACCAGTTCCAGCAGTTCTTCGTCATCAACCATGTCACATTTGTTCAGGAACACGATGATGAAAGGAACGCCTACCTGACGACCCAGCAGGATGTGCTCGCGCGTCTGCGGCATCGGGCCGTCAGTGGCGGCAACAACCAGGATCGCGCCGTCCATCTGGGCTGCGCCGGTGATCATGTTTTTCACGTAGTCGGCGTGCCCTGGGCAGTCAACGTGCGCGTAGTGACGGGTCGGGGTATCGTATTCAACGTGAGACGTGTTGATGGTGATACCACGGGCTTTTTCTTCCGGTGCATTATCGATCTGGTCGAATGCACGTGCGCTACCACCGTAGGTTTTAGCCAGAACGGTGGTGATAGCGGCGGTCAGCGTTGTTTTACCATGGTCAACGTGGCCGATAGTACCGACGTTAACGTGCGGTTTTGTACGTTCAAATTTTTCTTTAGACACGGCGATATTCCTTACTCTAATGCTCTCTCTAATGGAGAAGAGAGCACGGGATCAATGTGTTAAAACCCGGATTACTTACCACGGGCTTCAATAACGGCCTGAGCTACGTTGTTCGGCGCTTCAGCGTACTTCAAGAACTCCATGGAGTAAGAAGCACGGCCCTGAGTCTGCGAACGCAGATCGGTAGCATAACCAAACATTTCAGACAACGGAACCTGTGCACGAACAGTCTTGCCAGTTGCCGTATCTTCCATACCTTCGATAATACCGCGACGGCGGTTAAGGTCACCGATTACGTCACCCATATAATCTTCCGGCGTTTCAACTTCAACCTTCATAATCGGTTCAAGCAGAACGGGTTTTGCTTTCTTAAAGCCGTCTTTAAACGCCAGTGAAGCAGCCAGTTTGAACGCCAATTCAGAGGAATCGACGTCATGGTAAGAACCGAAGTGCAGACGCACTGCGATATCCACTACCGGATAACCCGCCAGAGGACCCGCTTTCAACTGTTCCTGAATACCTTTATCAACGGCAGGGATATATTCACCAGGAATCACACCACCCTTGATGTCATTGGTAAAGGTGTAACCCGGACCACCTGGTTCCAGCGGAGACAAGTCGATCACCACGTGACCATACTGACCACGACCGCCGGACTGCTTCGCATGTTTACCTTCGATATCCTTGACGGTATCACGAATGGTTTCACGGTAGGCAACCTGGGGTTTACCGATGTTCGCTTCAACGTTGAATTCGCGCTTCATACGGTCAACGATGATTTCCAGATGAAGCTCACCCATACCTGCGATGATCGTCTGGTTGGATTCTTCGTCAGTCCATACTCGGAAAGACGGGTCTTCTTTCGCCAGACGTCCCAAAGCCAAACCCATTTTTTCCTGATCGGCTTTGGTTTTTGGTTCAACTGCGATGGAGATCACCGGCTCTGGGAACTCCATACGCTCCAGAATAATCGGAGAGTTTGGATCACACAGGGTATCACCCGTCGTTACGTCTTTCAGACCGATTGCCGCAGCAATGTCCCCTGCACGAACTTCTTTGATTTCTTCACGTTTGTTGGCGTGCATCTGAACAATACGTCCAAAACGCTCACGCGCGGCTTTCACCGAGTTCAGCACCGTATCACCTGAGTTCACCACGCCAGAGTACACGCGGAAGAAGGTCAGGTTACCCACAAACGGGTCGGTGGCAATTTTAAACGCCAATGCAGAGAACGGTTCTTTGTCGTCGGAGTGACGCTCAGCCGGGGTGTCTTTACCGTCGTCCAGGATACCTTTGATCGCAGGAACGTCGGTCGGCGCCGGCAGATATTCAACAACGGCATCCAGCATTGCCTGTACGCCTTTGTTCTTGAACGCAGAGCCACAGGTAACCAGAATGATTTCGTTGTTCAGCACACGCTGACGAAGAGCGGACTTGATCTCTTCCTCGGACAGTTCTTCACCGCCGAGATATTTTTCCATCAGCTCTTCGTTTGCTTCAGCCGCAGACTCAATGAGGTTCTGATGCCATTCTTCAGCCAGATCCTGCATTTCAGCCGGAATCTCTTCATAAATGAAGGTAACGCCCTGATCGGCGTCATTCCAGTTGATGGCTTTCATTTTCACCAAGTCGACAACGCCGGTGAAGCTGTCTTCCGCGCCGATAGCCAGCTGCAAAGGAACAGGATTCGCACCCAAACGGGTTTTGATCTGACTTACGACTTTCAGGAAGTTCGCGCCCATACGGTCCATTTTGTTAACGAACGCAATACGCGGAACTTTGTATTTGTTAGCCTGACGCCAGACCGTTTCAGACTGAGGCTGAACACCACCAACCGCGCAGTAAACCATTACTGCACCGTCGAGTACACGCATAGAACGCTCCACTTCGATAGTGAAGTCAACGTGTCCTGGGGTGTCGATGATGTTAACGCGGTGTGGCTCAAACTGTTTAGCCATACCAGACCAAAAAGCGGTAGTCGCAGCTGAGGTGATAGTGATACCACGCTCCTGCTCCTGCGCCATCCAGTCCATGGTGGCCGCGCCGTCATGAACTTCACCGATCTTATGGTTTACACCTGTGTAGAACAGAATACGCTCTGTAGTGGTGGTTTTACCGGCGTCGATGTGTGCACTGATACCGATATTACGGTAGCGTGCAATGGGTGTTGTACGAGCCATTTGTTTCCTCTATATCCTAGGGCGTTCAATTTAGTTAACACAAGCGGGCTGACTTTAAAGCGCCCGCCTGGTTAGCATAACTACAACGAAGGGATTACCAACGGTAGTGAGCGAACGCCTTGTTGGCCTCAGCCATACGGTGAACGTCTTCACGTTTCTTGACAGCAGTACCTTTGTTTTCTGCTGCATCAGAAAGTTCGTTCGCCAGGCGCAGAGCCATGGATTTATCACCGCGTTTACGAGCAGCTTCAACGATCCAACGCATTGCCAGAGCATTACGACGAACCGGACGGACTTCGACTGGAACCTGATAAGTAGAACCACCAACGCGGCGAGACTTAACTTCGACAGTCGGGCGCACGTTATCCAGAGCGACTTCAAAAGCTTCCAGATGGTCTTTACCAGAACGCTGAGCCAGGGTCTCCAGCGCGGTATAGACAATTGCTTCAGCAGTAGATTTTTTACCATCTACCATCAGGATGTTTACAAATTTAGCCAATAGTTCTGATCCAAACTTCGGATCTGGCAGAATTTTACGTTGACCAATAACGCGACGACGTGGCATGGAAATACTCCGTTGTTAATTCAGGATTGTCCAAAACTCTACGAGTTTAATTTGACATTTAAGTTAAAACGTTTGGCCTTACTTAACGGAGAACCATTAAGCCTTTGGCTTCTTCACACCGTACTTGGAACGGCCCTGCTTACGGTCTTTAACACCGGAGCAGTCCAGCGCGCCACGAACGGTATGGTAACGCACACCTGGCAGATCTTTCACACGACCGCCACGGATCAGGATCACGGAGTGTTCCTGCAGGTTATGACCTTCACCACCAATATAGGAAGTAACTTCAAAACCATTAGTTAAGCGAACACGGCATACTTTACGCAGCGCGGAGTTCGGTTTTTTCGGGGTGGTAGTATACACACGAGTGCATACGCCACGTTTTTGCGGGCAGGCTTCCAGCGCCGGAACGTTGCTTTTAGCAACCTTCAGGGAGCGCGGCTTGCGAACCAGCTGGTTAATTGTTGCCATTGAAAAGCTCCTGGTTTTTGCTTCGTAAACACGTAATAAATCGCCTCATACTTGCGCAGGGCACAATATGAGGACGCAGAATTTTAGGGCTGGCTGTGGAAGGAGTCAAGAAATATACAAAAATTCAGCGTCACCAAGCCAGCTGTTGCGGATATTGAACCGTCAATTGAACAAAATGATTATAGCTAATTAATGCGGCCCTGTTTGAAATTTGCGCAGTCAAACCTCTAGCATCAGCATCATTACAAATCACATACAACGGGATAGATAATTCGAGGAGGCGTTCTAACATTTTCGTCTCGGCCAGCGCGCTAATCACACCGTCCTGCATTAAGACAAGGACATCTCCGGGCTTCAGATAGTGTAGAAGCGCATCCATGTCACTGTGATAGGGTGAATGAGAAAGCGTGTGCAGCATAAATATGAGCGCCCGTCTTAAAATGAAAGAACAGAATGGTAATCGGCCAGTTTGTCGTGTAACGCGTCAGGGGAAAGCAGTTCGACATCCAGAACCCAATCCGTACTCAAGTCGATACCGCGCTGACGTATTGATGTTTCGCACACATAGCAATTTTCTATATCATAAAGCGGCAGTACGCCAAAGGTCGCAATATAGTCGCGCATCAGAATTTTTTCCGGCTGTTGTGATGGCAACAGTTGCAACACGCCATCCCCAATAAAGAATACGCCAACTTCTTCAGTTAATGCGGACATCGCCAACAGCGCATCTAATCCTTCGCGGCCAGAAGCATTCCCGTGAGGCCCGTGACTAAAAACAAAAGCAATACGCTTCATAACGCTACCCTAAAACTGGAGAACCCGATCGCAGTTCAACACGGATTGTGCCAATTCTCCCAGACCGCTCAGGGTAAAACCATGTTGCAGATTAGCCCCCTCCAGCTTGAGTTGCTCAGCCTGCTGTCGATCGGTTACCCCCCGCCGCAAAGCTGCGGCGATACAGACGTTCAACGCCACATGATGCTCTTGCCCCAAACGTTGCCAGGCTCGTACAAGATCAAATTCGTCATTTGCCGGCGAGGTGAGATGATTCGCGTTAAACACCCCTTCGCGATAGAAGAATACGCTTTCCAACTGGTGCCCTTCCGCCAACAGAGCCAGCGCGAACTGTAGAGCGCTGCTTGCTTGCTGCGTTCCATAAGCGGGGCCGGTAACCAAGATGCAATAAGTCAGCATGTGCTTAGTGCCCGCTGAAATCGCCGCTTTTAAACTGGCGGATATAGAGATACACGGTGTGTTTGGAAATATTAAGACGTTCGGCAACCTGATTGATAGCATCTTTAATATCAAAGATACCCTTTTCATACAAACTCAGCACAATCTGCCGGTTTTTTGCGTTATTACACACATTGCGGTCTGCATTAATTTCCTCAATGGAGAACTCCAGCGTTTGCGCAACGAGATCGTCCACCGATGAGGCAAAGTTAACCGACGAGGCCACTTCGTGCATTTCAGGTGGGATAAATGTTTGAATTAATTGAGAAAAAGGGACATCCAGATTCATATTGATGCACAATAGACCAATGACTCGTTGATCGCGATTGCGTATAGCGATCGTAACTGATTTCATCAGCATGCCGCTTTTGGCACGGGTGAAATAAGCCTTAGAAACACTGCTGTCCTCCCCGGCCATGTCATGCAACATACGCAATGCAAGGTCAGTAATGGGCGAGCCGATTTTCCTGCCAGTATGTTCACCGTTAGCGATCCGCACGGCAGAACATTTAAGATCCTCAAGCGAGTGCAAAACAATCTCGCAATGATCACCGATTAACATGGCCAGACCATCAACCACCGCTTCATACGATTTGAGTATCTCATAATCCGTCTGGCTAAACGGACGTTCATCCAGCAAATCAAGGTCATAAGATTCGCCAGATACAAGCGAATTAGACATGGCAGACACCACCCTCAACGTCATCTATTTATTGTATTGACAGGAGACATAGTCTAGCAAATGTCCACTCTGTCGTCCCTGAATTTCACGATTCCCGATCTTAAGGTTGTATTAACTTAGCCCCGCTAGAGTCTGCCCGTATTGATATTTCCCTCAATACAAAAGAGACTCATCATGACAAGCCAGATTCAGATTGGCAGACCACGCTGGAGCAGCATACCGTACGCTGTGTTTTTTGCAGCCTTCATCACAATTGTTCAAAATATCGCCTATTATCGGCAAACGCTGCATTTGCTCGATATGACCGACTGGGTCAATATTCTGTTCTTCTTTAGTATGCCAGTAGTGATTTTTGCGGTGCTGAACATAGTATTCACCGCGCTGTTCGTGCCGTATCTGCGCCAATCCGTCATTGTGTTATTTCTATTATCCGGTGCTACAGCCCAATATTTTATGCTGAACTACGGCATTATCATCGATCGTACAATGATTCAAAACATCATTGAAACAACGCCCATCGAAACAGCCTCATTGATAACGCCACAATTGATCGTCTGGCTATTTTTACTGGGGATTGTCCCCTCGCTTCTCGCCCTTTGGATAAAAATAATCCCCGCTAAACCGACGATAACGAATATCGGCATGCATTTCCTGAGCATTATTGCCTCGTTGTTTGCCATTTTATTTATTGCCGTTATTTTCTATAAAGATTACGCATCGTTGATGCGTAATAATAAAGAACTGGTAAAATCAATTACGCCAAGCAATATCGTCGCCGCGAATCTGTCTTATTACAAACATAACGCACTGGCCAATTTGCCTCTGGTAAAAATTGGTCAGGATGCACACAAGAAAACTCCACAATCCGTCACGGCGAAAAAAAATCTGGTCATCCTCGTTGTGGGTGAGACAACGCGGGCCCAAAACTTCTCCCTCGGCGGCTATCCCAAAGAAACCAACCCACGGCTGGCGAAAGACAACGTTATCTATTTTGACAATACAACTTCCTGCGGTACATCAACGGGCGTCTCGGTGCCCTGCATGTTCTCTAATATGCCGCGCACCGGATTTAATGGTGAACTTGCCAGCCATCAGGAAGGTCTGCTAGACATATTACAACGCGCGAATGTAAACGTGCTTTGGCAAGAAAACGACGGTGGCTGCAAAGGAGTTTGCGCGCGAGTGCCAACGACAGATATTACGAAAATGGCGTTGCCGGAAATGTGCTCTGGCGGCGATTGCCATGATGAAGCGTTGTTGCATGGCTTGGAGGATTATATTAATAAGCTGAATAACGATGGAATCATCGTTTTGCACACCATGGGCAGTCATGGCCCAAGTTATTATCAGCGTTATCCCGCTACTTTCAAAAAATTCACCCCAACCTGCGACACTAATCAGATTCAACAATGCTCTCAGGAAGAACTCACCAATACTTACGATAATACGATCGTCTATATCGACTATATGCTGGATAAAACCATTAATTTATTGAAGTCCCATCAGGATAAATTTAATACCGCGCTGGTTTACCTTTCCGACCACGGTGAATCCCTGGGTGAAAATGGCATCTATCTGCACAGCATGCCCTACTCGGTCGCGCCTGAGCAGCAAACCCATATCCCTATGCTCATGTGGCTATCTGAAAGCTATAAGCAACAATTTGCTATTCAGGACAGCTGTTTGCGTAAAAATGCGAAGCAGCAAGCATACTCACAAGATAATCTTTTCCATACCATACTGGGAATGTTTACTATTGAAACAGCAGAATATCAGCGACAGTTGGATATTCTCCAGCCATGTCGGGGCTACGTATCATGAAGATATTGATTGTTGAAGATGACAAGTTGTTGCAAGAAGGGTTAGTGATGGCCTTAACCTATGAGGGTTATGCCTGCGACTATACCGGAACCGCAAAAGAAGCCGACGCGTTAATTGGGAGCGCGCATTATAGCCTCGTTATCCTCGATCTCGGATTGCCGGACGATGACGGACTGCACTTATTATCTCGCTGGCGTAAAAGCAAGTATCAGCAACCGGTTCTGATTTTGACCGCCCGGGATAGCGTAACAGACCGTGTTAATGGGCTTGATTTCGGTGCCGATGACTACCTTGTCAAACCTTTTGCCCTGACAGAATTACAGGCAAGAGTCAGGGCCCTCATCCGCCGACATCAAGGCGCAAGCAATAGCAATATTCAGGCCGACAACATTACGCTTGACCTGAACAGTAAGCAGGTAACGGTTGATGACAAACCTGTTATCCTCACGCCGAAAGAGTTCGCCATTCTGTCCCGGCTGGTATTAAAAGCAGGTTCTCAGGTACATCGCGAAGTATTACATCAGGATATCTATAACTGGAATGACGATCCCTCCTCCAATTCGCTTGAAGTGCACATCCATAATCTACGCCAAAAAATCGGCAAAGACCGCATACGAACCTTGCGTGGTTTTGGTTATTTATTGACAAAAGGCAGCCAGACATGAAAAGCGCCCCCGATCCGTCCAGTGATATTGCGAACGTTGCCAGCATGCGTTGGCGTCTGATTTTGGCGCTGGGTTGCATTCTTCTGGTCTGCCAGCTAATCAGCGTGCTGTGGCTATGGCACGAAAGCGAAGAGCAAATTGGATTACTGGTGGATAAAACCCTGAGCGCGCTTGCTCAGAATAGGCAAATCAATCAGGAAATTAACGAAGCTATTGCCTCACTTAGTCTCCCCAGCCTGGTAATGGTGGTTGCTACATTAATACTGTGCTTTCAAGCTGTCAGTTGGATAACCCGTCCACTTTCACGTCTACAGGAAGAATTGAAAAACCGTACAGCAGAAAATCTGGAACCCTTGCCGCAACAGAGCGACATTAAGGAGATTATTGCCGTGACAAACACCATTAATCAGCTATTTCAGCGTCTGGATGAAACCTTGAAACGTGACAGACAGTTTACCGTCGATGTCGCTCATGAACTGCGTACGCCCTTGTCCGGCATACGGTTGCATCTGGAACTGCACGAACAACTGCATCACATTGATTGCCGACCGTTAATCACTCGCATTGATAAGATGACAAAAACCGTGGAGCAATTGTTACTGCTGGCCCGTGCCGGACAGGACTTCGCCGCGGGGCATTATCACGATATCGCTATGCTGAAAGACATCATCTGCCCCATGCAGGATGAACTCACCGAGATGGTACAAAACCGTCATCAAACACTTGAATGGCGGCTTCCGGATACAGACATGATCATGCGCGGCGATATAACCCTGTTGCAATTGCTACTGCGTAACCTGGTGGAAAATGCCTATCGCTACAGCCCGAAAAAAAGCACGATAACCATCAGGCTAAATACTCAGCAACATATTGAATTAATTGTGGAAGATCAGGGCCCGGGAATTGATGAAAGCAAGGTGGGAGACTTAAGCAAGGCATTCGTTCGAATGGATAGCCGCTATGGTGGAATTGGTCTCGGTTTAAGTATTGTCACGCGAATTGCCCAGTTACATGATGGACAACTCTTTCTGACAAATCGTCTACTGGAGACAGGGACGATCGCCCGCGTAGTTTTTGCCACCTCGCCAGAGAACAGCCAAAGATAATCGACACTCAGAAAAAAAAAATCGCAGGACTAACCTGCGATTTTGACATTACTTGGCGCCATTACTGCGTGCTTTTCTCAGCAGCCGGTTTTTCGTTTTTTGCCCCATCAGCGGCTTTCACATCGGCTTCAGATTTGATATCCAGCAACTCAACATCAAAGACCAGCGTTGAGTTGGCAGGAATTCCCGGAACGCCGGTTTCACCATAAGCCAGTGCAGGAGGGATGACCAGTTTGATTTTCCCACCTTTCTTGACATGTTTTAACCCTTCAGTCCAGCCAGGGATGACGCCATCAAGACGGAAAGATAACGGTTCGCCACGCTTATAGGAGTTGTCAAACTCTCTACCATCAACCAGCGTGCCTTTGTAGTTAACGACAACCGTATCGCTATCTTTCGGCACACTGCCGCTGCCGTCTTTCTCAACCTGATACAGCAGGCCGGATTCGGTTTTCTTCACGCCGTTTTCTTTGGCGAAAGTATCACGATACTTGGTGCCTTTATCCGCGTTGTCTTTCGCATCCTGCTTCATTTTGGTTTCTGCCGCGGCTTTCACACGGGCTTCAAAGCTTTGCAGCGTTTTTTCAATCTCTTCGTCGTTCAGTTTGCTCTTATCAGCAAACGCATCCTGAACACCGGCAATCAGTTGTTCTTTATCCAGCTTGATGCCAAGTTTTTCTTGCTCTTTCAAGGAGTTATCCATGTAACGTCCCAAAGATGCGCCTAAAGCATAAGCAGCAGCCTGTTCATCATTCTCGAATTTGGCTGTCGTGGCACTCTCAGACGCCTTCTTCTCCTCTGCCGCGAAAGCCTGGCCTGCGTTCAGAGTCAGAGCCATCGTCGTTGCTAACAGCGTTACTTTAAACAGTGATTTCATCCATTTCTCCAGCATCTGGAACAATGCGCTCCAGCCATCATTAAAAATAAATTCGCGCCTACTATAACTGTGCGCGTGAAGACAACACAACGACACGCGCGACAATCTTTTGATAAAAAATCGTCTGGAACGTTTTTAACGCCACGGGCGGCAGCCCGCCGTAAAAATCGCCAGATAACGTAAGACGCTTTACTCCGACCGTTTTTACTACCAGAAGTTTCCACTTTCTGACAAACTCCGGGAGAAGAAGAGGCATAGAGGAAAAACCATGACACCGTCTTTACTTGAAGCACGGCTTGAACTTCTGGAAAGCCGTCAGGCCTTTCAGGAAATAACGATAGAAGAGCTGAACCAAACCGTCATTCAGCACGAACGGGAAATTAGTCGGTTGCGTGAGCAGATACGTCTATTAACGGAAAGATTGCGGACGCAGCAAACCTCGTTAGTCGCCCCGCAGTCTGAAGAAACAGCGCCGCCGCACTATTGATGCAGGCGTTAAAACGGGTATAAAAAAACCTCAGGCGATTCACATCAACCTGAGATTCTCCATAAAGGGTGGCAATCAGTGGCAACCGCATCCGCCATGTCCGCCGCAACCACCTTTGCCATGCTCGTGATCATGATCGTGGCCGCCGCAACAGCCATCACCATGTTCATGATCATGCTCGCCATGAACATGGCCGTGAGCCAGTTCTTCTTCCGTTGCTTCGCGGATTGCGATAATTTCAACATTGAAGCTCAGATTCTGCCCCGCCAGCATATGGTTGCCGTCAACCACGACGTGGTCGTCTTCCACTTCCGTGATCTCAACCGGAACCGGACCTTGATCGGTTTCAGCCAGGAAACGCATACCGACCTGAAGCTCATCCACGCCCATGAAGACGTCTTTAGGAACACGCTGAACCAGATTTTCGTCATAGTTGCCGTAAGCGTCGTTGGAACCAATGTTCACATCAAAACGCTCACCCACAGTACGGCCTTCCAACGCATTTTCCAGACCGGTAATCAGCGAGCCGTGACCGTGCAGATAGTCCAACGGCGCACTCACCGGAGACTCATCAACCAATACACCCTCTTCTGTACGTACCTGATAGGCCAGACTGACTACCAGATCTTTTGTTACTTTCATGATATCTCCTACCGTTGGAAATCAAACTGGCGCAAATTGTAGCTGAAAAAAATCCTCATGTACCGCACGGAATAAAAAATCGTCAGGAACGATTTTGAATGTCACACGCGACGGCCCAACATTAAAAACCACCGCGGCCTCAATCGGGATGAAAAATGCCGATGATGTCCTGAGCGGGTCGTTCCGGCACTGCCGGCGGCATGTCCGACTGGCTTTGGTGGTAGCCGCATTTTACGCAGGTCACAATGTCGGTTTCACCTTCACGCCCTATGGCCAGCGTATCCTGCGCCTGACATTTAGGGCAGACGGCCCCGGCAATAAATCGTTTACGCATTATTCATGGCCTATTATTCCCGCTTACTCCGCTTCATCCCAATCTTCAGGCCGACGCCGTTCACGCTGCATTTCCCGCTGGAAAATATCCTCCAGCTCGCGGCGGGCCTCTTTGACGCGGGATATTTGGGCAACATCCCCATGCAGTTGCGGCATCAGTTCACGCAGCATACGCATATCCAGACGCCGGAAATGCTGCTGAGCACGAAATGCCTGATGAGGATGCATTCCCAGCGACATCAGCGCCTTGCGCCCCAGTTCCAGCGCACTGGAAAACGTTTCACGCGAAAAGTGTTTTACGCCGGATTGCAAAAGCTCATGCGCCTCAACACGCCCGCGCGCCCGCGCTAGAATTTCCAGGTGCGGAAAATGTTGCTGGCACAAATGTACAACCGCCATCGTATCTTCCGGCGCGTTGCAGGTAATGACGATCGACTGCGCCTTGGCCGCACCCGCCGCACGCAATAGCTCCAGTTCAGTCGCATCACCATAGTATACTTTATAACCATAGCTTCTCATCAGACTAACGGCGCTTATGTCGCGCTCTAATACCGTAATCCGCATTTTGTTCGCCATTAACAAGCGGCCGATGACCTGTCCGAAGCGGCCGAATCCTACAATAATGACCTGCGGATCATCGTCGGCAACATAGGGCTGCTCGTCGGAAACGTCCTGTTGATTGTAACGCCGAGTCAGAATACGGTCGATCGCCTGCATTAACAGCGGTGTCGTCATCATGGATATCGTCACCGTTACCAATAGCAACGGCAGTTGTTCGCCTTTCAAGACGTTATAGGTCGAGGCGGCCGAAAACAGGACAAATGCAAACTCTCCGCCCTGGCTCAAAACCCCCGCAAACTGTAAGCGCTCCGATCGACGCATCCGGTTATACCGCGCCAAGCTATACAGCACCATGCCTTTAACCGCGACCAGCACCAATACCGCCACCAGTACCTTGATAATGTGGATATAGAGAATACCCAGATTCAATGCCATCCCAACGGAAATAAAGAACAGTCCCAGCAGCAGTCCCTTGAACGGCTCAATCGCGATTTCCAGTTCATGGCGGTACTCGCTTTCCGCCAACAATACGCCGGCAATAAAGGTGCCGAGCGCCATAGAAAAACCCAGCGCTTCCATAAAGAGCGCTGAGCCCAGCACCAGCAACAGCGCAGCGGCGGTAAAAACCTCACGCACACCGGATGCCGCAATGAAGCGGAATAGCGGACGCACCAGATAGCGGCCGCCAATCAACATCCCCACAAAAGCCGCGACTTTCAGCACCACCTGATTCCAGTCATCCACCTCGCCCTGAACCCCGGCCAAAATCGGAATTAGCGCCAGTGCGGGAATCACCGCCAAATCCTGAAACAGCAGTACTGAAAAACCAAGCTGGCCTGATTCGCTGCGGTTCATGCCTTTTTCTCGCATCAGTTGCAGCGCCATCGCCGTGGATGACATGGCAAGGCCGATGCCGCCGATCAAAGCCGACTGCCAGGCGAAATCCGTCAGGTAGAGCGCGCCCCCCAGTATCACTGTACTCAGCCCGACCTGTGCGGCCCCCACGCCGAAAATGGAACGCCGCAGCGTCCACAATTTTTTCGGATTCAGCTCCAGTCCAATGATAAACATTAGAAAGACCACGCCAAGCTCGGAGAAATGCAGGATCGCCTCAACATCGCGGATAAATCCCAACCCCCAGGGGCCAATGGCTATTCCGGCGATCAAATAGCCCAATACCGCGCCGATCCCCAATCGTGCGGCAATTGGTACAGCGACCACCGCCACAAATAAAAACATCACGCCGGCGGCCAGTAGCGCAGAGCTCTCCATCATCTGCGCTCCTTTTTATCGAGAGGGCTTGCCAGCCATTCGCCGTAAGCCTGGGCATAACCTGTCAAAACATCAGGTTGCAGACGGCGCGCCCAGTAAACAATCATCGGTTGCATCCAGTGCATACGGCACATCGACGCTGTCAGCTCAAATGGACGCAGCAGATCCACGATGGAGAAACGGCGCTCACCCCCCGCCTGATAGACATATTCAGGCTCTCCCGTGGTAATCACCGAACGCCAGTATTTGCCCGCCAGCGCATTGCCGCCAATGCCGCTGGCGAAACCGCGCGACAAAACCCGATCAAGCCATTCTTTCAACAAGGCCGGACAACTGTAGGTATAAAGCGGATGTTGAAAAACAACCACCTCGTGTTCACGCAGCAATTGTTGTTCATGATGAATATCAATAAAAAAATCAGGATAGTGCGCGTAAAGATCGTGCACGGTGACATTATCCAACTGCTGTGCCGGTTGCAGTAAAACCCGGTTCGCTACCGAGTCCTGTGATTCCGGATGGGCATACAGCAGCAAAATCCTCGGTGGCTGCAACATCTATTCCCCTCCAAAGCGTCGTCACGGTAGACGTTTTCCGTTACCATGCAGCGCAACGACTAAAAAAACAGACACAACGGGTGCTGTTATTAGGTCAATAATTTAACATACTCTGAACATACGGCGCTTTATGATTGTTTTCTCTTCGCTGCAAATTCGACGTGGCGTGCGCGTTTTACTGGATAACGCGACAGCCACGGTTAATCCAGGTCAGAAAGTCGGGTTGGTCGGTAAGAACGGCTGTGGCAAGTCTACGTTGTTATCGTTACTTAAAGGTGAAATCAGCGCCGACAACGGCAGCGTCACCTTCCCTCAGAACTGGGCGCTGGCGTGGGTAAATCAGGAAACCCCCGCGCTGGATGTACCGGCGCTTAATTACGTCATTGATGGCGATCGCGAATACCGTCATTTGGAAGCCGAACTGCACACCGCCAACGAAGAGAACGACGGGCATGCCATTGCGACGTTGCACGGCAAGCTGGATGCTATTCAAGCTTGGACTATTCAGGCCAGAGCCTCAAGTTTGCTGCACGGTCTAGGCTTCTCCCAGGATCAGCTACAGCAGCCCGTCAGCGCGTTTTCCGGCGGCTGGCGCATGCGTCTTAATCTGGCTCAGGCGTTGATTTGCCGTTCAGATTTGCTGCTGCTGGATGAACCGACCAACCACCTCGATCTGGACGCGGTCATCTGGCTGGAGAAATGGCTGAAAAGCTATCCGGGCACGTTGGTGCTGATTTCTCACGACCGCGATTTCCTCGATCCCGTCGTCAATAAGATCCTACATATCGAGCAGCAGGTGCTGAACGAATACACGGGCAACTACTCCTCTTTTGAACGTCAACGGGCTACCCGGCTGGCGCAGCAGCAATCGCTGTATGAGCACCAGCAGGAAAGAGTCGCGCATTTGCAACATTATATTGACCGTTTCCGCGCTAAAGCGAGCAAGGCTAAACAGGCGCAAAGCCGGATAAAAATGCTGGAACGGATGGAAATGATTGCCCCGGCGCACGTGGATAATCCTTTTCGTTTCAGTTTCCGCCCACCGGAATCTTTGCCCAACCCGCTGCTGCGAATGGAAAAAGTCAGCGCAGGCTATGGTGACAAGCTGATTCTGGCGTCGATTAAGCTCAATTTGGTGCCCGGCTCACGTATAGGCTTGCTGGGGCATAATGGCGCGGGTAAATCCACGCTGATTAAGCTGTTGGCGGGCACGATCGCGCCCATACAAGGCGAAATCGGCCTGGCCAAAGGGGTCAGGCTGGGGTATTTCGCCCAGCATCAGTTGGAGTTTCTGCGGGCGGATGAATCGCCGCTACAGCATCTTGTCCGTCTGGCCGAACGGGAAACGGAACAACAGTTGCGTGATTACCTCGGTGGTTTCGGGTTTCAGGGGGATAAAGTCACCGAAGTCACCGAATGTTTCTCCGGGGGCGAAAAAGCCCGTCTGGTTCTGGCCCTGATCGTCTGGCAGCGCCCGAATCTGCTGCTGCTGGATGAACCCACCAACCACCTCGATCTGGATATGCGACAGGCGCTGACCGAAGCGCTGATCGATTTTGAAGGCGCGCTGGTGGTGGTATCGCACGATCGACACTTGCTCCGCTCCACCACCGACGATCTTTATCTGGTGCACGATCGCCAGGTCGAGCATTTCGATGGCGATCTGGAAGATTATCAGCAATGGCTGGTCGGCCTGCAACGTCAGGATAATGCGTCGGATGAGACGTCAAAAGAGAACACCGCCAACAGCGCCCAGGCCAGAAAAGAACAAAAGCGGCGGGAAGCAGAGCTGAGAACGCAAACGCAGCCGCTGCGTAAGCAGATCACCAAACTTGAGCAGCAGATGGAAAAGCTGGGCGACGCGCTGGCCTCGCTCGAAACCCGGCTGGCGGAGAGCGATCTCTATGACATCAGCCGTAAAGCCGAACTCACCGACTGTCTGCAACAACAAACAAAAGTCAAAATCGCGCTGGAAGAAACGGAATCGGCCTGGCTGGACGCGCAGGAACAACTGGAGCGGATGATGCAAGGCGATTGAATGGCATTCAGCCCAGCGATCCAGTCTCTTGTATGCTTCCGCATCATCTTGGCATATACCGATACAACCATTCGGCGAACATCTTTCCTATGATGTTCTCTTCGCCGCCTGCGTCATTCTGGGGGTTGCGTGCTATTTCAGTTCTTCCCCAGCCTTCGCCTGGCGGCAGTGCGATAACTGAATAGCAAGCGGCAAGCTATTTCATCAATGCCAAATCAGCAGCACACACGCTGCGGTCAGCACGCCCATCGAAACATTGAAGATAACCCATGCTTTTTTACTGCGCAGCAGGCGGCCTATCATCGTACCGAATCCCAGCCAAATCACCCCCGACGCCAGATTCACCAGCACGATTCCCACGCTTATCGCCGCCACCGAATGGGAATAGCCGTCCCCTGCCAGACTGAAGCTGGCAACCGCCCCCAAAGCCATCAACCACGCTTTTGGATTCAAGAATTGCAGTAGCCATCCCTGATAAAACCGGATCGGTCTGGACGGCGCGGCATTAGTTTCCAGCGTCTCATAAGCGGCAGTGGCAATTTTCCACGCCAGCCAGAACAGGTAAGCACTGCCGAAAACTTTGAAGATAAAATGCAGCGAGGGATAGAGCAGAATCAGGCTGCCCACGCCAAACGCCACCAGCAGCAAGATACTTTGCATACCCAGCATGATACCGCCCATCAGCCACAAAGAACGCATAAAACCAAAGTTTGCGCCGGACGTGGTCAGCAACATGTTATTTGGTCCGGGCGTAATGGCCGCAACCCAGAGAAAACCTAACATTGAGAGAAATAAACTCAGTTCCATGAAGTGGCGCCTCTCGCCTCGCCCGACTGCGTTGAGTCGATACCGTCTATTGCCATGTGCTTTTTCAGCCTCGATTTTAGCAAATCACCCTTTTCCGCACATCCCAGGCTCAACGCATGAGGGTTTTGACAAATCAAAAAAGAGTGATTAACTGGCAGTATCGAAGCTAGCAGTATGCTATTGATCGCACAAGATCGGATAACAAGATTTCATGACATGATGTATCGCATTTTTCGCCCGCTTTTATCAGTACCCTATTTTGGAAAAAATCGTGATTATTCCCTGGCAACAACTCGATCCTGAAACGCTGAACAATCTCATCGAATCTTTCGTGCTGCGGGAGGGAACCGATTACGGTGAGGAAGAACGCACATTAGCGCAAAAAGTCGCTGACATTCGTCGGCAACTGACGTCCGGTGAAATCGTACTGGTGTGGTCTGAATTACATGAAACCATCAACATTATGCCCCGGGACCAATTTAATGCCGGTGAGCATCACTCGTATTGAACGACTAAATATGCTAAAAGCAGTGCATATCTATTCCCTTTTTTGATGGCGCCCGATTACCGACGGCGATGCTAAGTCGCGCCGCCATCACGGAGTAAAGCCTCACATGTCATATAAGCATCCAATTATAGCCGTTACCGGCTCCAGCGGCGCGGGAACCACCACCACCAGCCAGGCGTTCCATAAAATTTTTCAGCAGTTGAAAATGCGGGCTGCCCAGCTCGAAGGGGATAGCTTCCATCGTTACACCCGCCCGGAAATGGATATGGCCATTCGCAAGGCGCGCGATCTTGGCCGGCACATCAGCTACTTTGGGCCCGAAGCCAATGATTTCAGCCTGCTGGAACAGTCGTTCATTGAATATGGGCAGCATGGGCGAGGGAAAACCCGCAAATACCTTCACACCTATGATGAAGCGATTCCCTACAATCAGGTTCCCGGTACATTCACCCCCTGGGAACCCATGCCGTCACCCACGGATGTGCTGTTTTACGAAGGTCTGCATGGCGGCGTGGTTACCGAGCAACACAATGTGGCTCAACACGTCGATCTGCTGGTCGGCGTGGTGCCTATCGTCAATCTGGAGTGGATTCAAAAATTGATTCGTGATGTCAATGAACGCGGGCATTCACGCGAAGCCGTGATGGATTCAGTCGTTCGCTCGATGGAGGACTACATCACTTACATCACGCCACAATTTTCACGCACCCACTTAAATTTCCAGCGCGTCCCCACCGTGGATACGTCCAACCCGTTCGCAGCGAAATCCATTCCTTCACTGGATGAGAGCTTCGTGGTGATACATTTTCAGGGGCTGGACAATATTGATTACCCTTATCTGCTCGCCATGTTGCAAGGCTCGTTTATTTCTCATATCAACACGCTGGTTGTTCCCGGTGGAAAAATGGGTTTGGCGATGGAGCTGATTATGACGCCGCTGGTACAACGCCTGCTGGAAGGGAAAAAGATCGAATAGCATCACAGCATCACGCCCTATCAGGCGCGTCGTGTCGCTGTGATGGCGACGATGTCAGGAAGGCGCGGTTAGGCTGAATCCCGGACTTCATGACTGTGCGTAACCTGAACAACTTCCCCCAACATCAGCGCCACAGAGCAATACTTTTCAGCAGACAATACCACCGCGCGCTCTACCGCCTGATCGGTCAGCCCTTTCCCCGTCACGATGAAATGCAAATTGATATGAGTAAACAGACGAGGCGCTTGCACTCTCCGTTCCGAAGTCAATTTCACTTCACAATCGGCGACATCGTGACGTCCTTTTTGCAAAATCGACACAACATCGATCGCGCTGCAACCGCCAACCGATATCAGCAGCATTTCCATAGGGCTTGGCGCCTTGTCACCCGCATTGCCGTCCATCATAACCTGATGTCCTGAGGCGGACTCGCCAAGAAACGTTAAGCCTTCAATCCATTTCACCCGTGCATGCATAGCGTCTCCCTAAAAAATTTTTGAAAATTTATATTGTTACTATACAAAAAACGCCATACCCGGCGCTTTCTCATGCTGAAGCGAGACAATACAAGACACTTCCCTCAAGCTGTGTTAAAAACAAAAGTAGCATCTGCCTGTTCCGGGCAAACACAGATACAAGGAAGGTGATGGCGTCGCCAGATAGTAAATTCCAGTATATTCCCTGACGTCATTCTGCCCACACGAAATTTGATTTTTTAGCAGTCGCAGTTAACACGCCGTACAGGGAACTCTGAGCCCTGTGATTTGCGCAGTGAATTACAACAGAGGATAATAGCGAATGGTTCTCGGCAAACCGCAAACAGACCCCACTCTCGAATGGTTCCTTTCTCATTGCCATATCCATAAGTATCCATCGAAGAGCACGCTTATTCACCAGGGTGAAAAAGCAGAAACGCTTTACTACATCGTGAAAGGCTCTGTCGCAGTGCTAATCAAAGATGAAGAAGGCAAAGAAATGATTCTCTCTTATCTCAATCAGGGAGATTTTATCGGCGAGCTTGGCCTGTTTGAGGAAGGACAGGAGCGCAGCGCCTGGGTACGGGCAAAAACGGCTTGTGAAGTCGCTGAAATTTCTTACAAGAAATTCCGGCAACTAATACAGGTCAATCCAGATATTCTCATGCGTCTGTCCGCGCAAATGGCAAGCCGTCTACAGGTAACCTCGGAAAAAGTCGGCAACCTGGCTTTTCTTGATGTCACAGGCCGTATTGCTCAAACGCTGCTAAATCTGGCGAAACAACCTGATGCCATGACCCACCCGGATGGCATGCAAATAAAAATTACCCGCCAGGAAATCGGACAAATTGTTGGCTGTTCACGTGAAACCGTGGGCCGCATTCTTAAAATGCTAGAAGACCAGAACCTGATCTCCGCACATGGCAAAACGATCGTCGTTTACGGCACTCGTTAAGTCTTACCTTACCCTACAAAAAAAGCGTGAAGCCAACCTCACGCTTTTTTAACTGTTTCATGGCAATAGCGCATTAATCTGCGGCGTTAACCACCTGCTCGACGGCTTTAGCGAATTTAGCCATTCCCTGCTCGATATCTTCCGTTTCAATCACCAGGGAGGGCACAAAACGAATCACATTCGGACCGGCTATCAGCACCATAACGCCTTGCTCAGCGGCGGCGGCCAGGAAGTTACGCGCCCGGCCATGCCACTCCGGGGTCAGCTCGGCGCCCAGCAATAGGCCCATGCCGCGAATCTGTTCGAAAATGCCATGCCGCTGGTTAATTTTTTCCAGTTCATTGACAAACCGTTCGTGACGATCCGCCACACCAGACAACACTTCCGGCGTATTAATGGTGTCCAGCGCGGCTTCCGCCACTGCGCAAGCCAGCGGGTTACCGCCATAGGTCGTACCGTGTACGCCAACCGTCATCACCGAGGCAATTTCCTCGGTTGTCAGCATCGCACTGATCGGGAAACCGCCCCCCAACGCTTTCGCCGTGGTCAGAATATCTGGCGTAATACCGTAATGCATATAAGTAAACAGTTTTCCCGTTCTGCCCATTCCACTTTGGACCTCGTCAAACACCAGCAGCGCGTTATGCCGATCGCATAACTCACGCACGCCCTGCAGAAACGCTGGCGTCGCCGGCATAATTCCGCCCTCTCCCTGCACGGGTTCCAGAACCACCGCACAGGTGTGATCATCCATTACCGCTCTAACCGCGTCCAGATCGTTAAAAGGCACATGAACGATATCCGCAGGCTTCGGGCCAAAACCGTCAGCATATTTTGCCTGGCCGCCAACCGAGACGGTGAACAACGTTCTTCCATGGAACGCATTATAAAACGCGATGATTTTAGTCTTGTACGGGCTGTGGCGTTCAATCGCGTAGTGGCGCGCCAGTTTAAACGCCGCTTCGTTGGCCTCCGCCCCGGAGTTGACAAAGAACACCCGATCGGCAAAGGTCGCGTTAATCAGCTTGCTGGCCAGACGCAACGCCGGCTCATTAGTAAAAACATTGCTGGTGTGCCAGAGTTGTTCTCCTTGCTGTTTCAACGCGGCGACCAGAGCGGGATGGCAATGCCCCAGCGCGGTAACGGCAATACCGCCTGAGAAATCAATATATTCTCGCCCTTGCTGATCCCACACCCGGCTTCCCTTACCTTTTACCGGCACAAACTGCGCTGGTGCATAAACCGGCAGAATTACTTTATCGTGAGTTTCCCTTGTTACTGTTTTGTTCTCTGTAGTCATTTGCTGCCCCGCTCTGATATTTCATCGTTCCGTATGAAAATATAGTCAGTAAATATGCATAAAAAATCAATTAAGGGCAATGTTTAATCCCCTTTGCCAAGCAATGACTTTCTATCCGACTAGATTTTAAGAAAATTATCCAAAAGCTGATGTCCTTGCTGGCTAAGTATGCTTTCAGGGTGAAACTGTACCCCCTCCAACGGCAGCGAACGATGCCGGATTCCCATGATTTCATCACGTTCGCCCTTGCACTCACTCCAGGCGGTCACCTCAAAGCAGTCAGGTAAAGCATCCGCTTCAAGCACCAACGAGTGGTAGCGCGTCACCGTCAGCGGCTGGGATAAACCGTAAAAAATTCCCGTACTGTTATGGGTGATGACAGAGGTTTTGCCATGCATGACCTGTCGGGCACGCACAACACGCGCGCCAAATGCCTGTCCCAGCGCCTGATGACCAAGACAGACCCCCAGAACAGGCAATTTATCCGCAAAATGGCGGATCGCCGCCAGTGAAATACCGGCATCATCCGGGGTACAAGGGCCGGGGGAAATCACCAGTCTCTCTGGCGCAAGCCGTTCAATATCCGCCAATTGCAACTCATCGTTACGCTTGACCAGAACCTCTGCGCCCAGCTCACAGAAATACTGATACAGGTTGTAAGTAAAGGAGTCGTAGTTATCGATGATTAGCAACATAATTATATTATCTATTTGATATTTAATGATTAAAATAAAAATGGACCACCATCCTGCGTGCAGGCGCGCATACCTGGTGAGCAATAACTACTCCGTCGCGGTGCCTACAATGACACCAGGCTTTCTTGGGGTAAATTGATTGCGCATATTCCATTAACTTTTACGGAAGGTATCAATCACCAAGTTCTCAACACGCCTCCTTCCCCCCCGACAGCTTATCAAGATTGGAGCCAAGCCGCACAAGGCGGTGAAAGTAGCGCCGCTCATCAGAAACAAAAGCCCCGCCATCAAGTCCGCAGCATGACCAACCATCCAGCCCTTGCTCTTCTGACTCCCCTGGCGAAAAAAGCGCGCGTCTCCCGGACAGGAGAAATGATCCGCGGGTCAGTTTGTGCATTCTAACCAGATTTCGCAACGCCTTCCTGGGTGATGAGAACGTCGGTCAATGTCCTGTCAGCAGCGAAAAAAATGAAAAGCTATGTTTAACGCGCTTACAAAGACCCCCCGTCATTATCACGGTACAAACCAAGCCTGTAATGTATGCGTCGTCTGCCAAAGTCACTAATACAAGAGATTGGATGCCGAGAAGCGGTATCGATGGCGTGGCGAAAGCCGGGAGGCTATTTCGTACAGCCCACTTCTCATAGTTGTAACGCTATTATCAGCTTAAACGGTACGTTGCCGGAATGGGGCCAGGTGCCCGGCTCATGAGAGGAAAATCACGGTTCTCAACTTTAGCCGCCATCATCAGCAAAGGGCGACCTCCCCAATGGATAACCCCCGGATGCACCTTCATCAATTGCTTTCGGAGTTGGCGACTGATAACACAGGATGCCGGCATGAAGACGACTCGTTCGCCAGCCCTATTTCTTACCTTTTCATCTGTATTACCCATTGAATACCATCCATTTGCAGTAGCAAAAGGGAAATAATACAAAATTATTCTCTTCTAATTTGTTTTAATAAAATTATATATCCCAACAGAGATTAATTAACTCACACGGAGCAACTTTATTAATCAAAAAATAATCTGATGTTCATCACACGTGTTATTCCAGAAAAATTAACCCCATAAAAAAACAGAAATAACTGGAAACCGTACGATTCACTCCCGATGAAATAAAACTAATATACTGATAAATAATAAATTTATAAGAAACCAATTTCTAAATAGAACACCAGCATATTTTTAAATATACGTTGAAAGATATATTTAATATAACATCTGTTGTATTGTTCTATATTTGTGGTAACACTGAGGTGGGCGAATCAACAAACTTATATTTTATTTTTGTTGAAACATCCTGTGACAATTACATCTGGCATGTGGAACGATAAATGCCAACGATAGTTATACCAAGGAGATAATCATCATGAAATATTTACTGCCTTCCGCAGCCGCTGGACTATTATTTTTAGCTTGCCAGTCGGCGATTGCGGCAGATACCGGGGGTTATGCAACAACAGACGGCGGCGACATCTCCGGCGCCGTTAAAAAGACCGCTCACTCAATGCAGGATATTATCGATATTATTGCAGAGGCGAAGCTCAATTCTGCTGGCAAAAAAGTAAAGGGAGGCGCCTATCCGCTGGTCATAACTTATGATGGTAATGAAGACTCGCTGATCAAAGCCGCTGAGGACGATATCTGCGGACAGTGGAAAAAACCGGTACGCGGCGTGGAGATCAGAGAGTTCACCAAAGGTCTTACCATTATCGGCACCAATGGTTCTTCAGCAAACTTCGGTTTCTGGCTCATCAAATCCGCGGATGTTGTGATTCGCAATATGCGTATTGGCTATATCCCTGGCGGCCCGGAGGACGGCGACGCCTTTCGCGTTGATGACTCGCCGAACGTCTGGATAGATCACAACGAAATTTTTGCCAAAAATTATGAATGCAAGGGGACGCCTGACAGCGATACCACCTTTGAATCCGCTGTGGATATCAAAAAAGGGTCAACCAATGTGACGGTTTCCTACAATTACATTCACGACTTCAAGAAAGTTGGCCTGAGCGGTCTTGGCGCCAAAGATACCATCAATCGTGACCTGACTTACCATCACAACATCTACAGCAATGTGAATGCGCGTGTTCCGTTACAGCGCGGCGGCAAGGTTCACGCCTACAACAATCTGTATACCGGCATCACCAGTTCCGGTCTTAACGTGCGTAAGAAAGGCATTGCACTGATTGAGAGCAATTGGTTTGAAAACGCGAAAAACCCGGTGACGTCGCGTTACGATGGTTCTGAGTTCGGCACCTGGGAATTGCGTAACAACAACATTATGGAACCGGCTGATTTTACGACTTACAACATTACCTGGAATAAGGATTCCAAATCTTACGTGAACGCCGAGGATTGGAAAAGCACAGGCACCTTCCCTTCCATCCCTTACAGCTATTCGCCAGTAACGGCACAGTGCGTGAAGGATAAACTGGCGGATTACGCCGGCGTAGGTAAAAATCTGGCGGTATTGACACCTTCCGACTGTGATTAAAACCCCAGGCAATCCATCGTCGCGAAAGGAATCGCGGCCACGCTTGAGCGAGATCTTCGGATCTCGCTTATTTTTTATGAAGTTTTTCAAACCTGGAAATAAAAACGATTACTCCCCCATCGCTATAGGATGGGCGAAATAAAGCAACCACAATCTCTACCGCCCAGATTTCCTGTAAAATTTTGTCCATAAATTAGCAAAAAGTGCTCAAGCCCATATGTAACATGCCGATAACATGCTTTGCACCACATGCTCTATTTATGGAGTACCAACAGCCCGCAACTTCCCTGCCGGCTCACGCGCAGGGAGGCTCAAACTAGAGATCTCTTCATCAGAGATCATAAAATCATAGTGTCACCAGGGCTAGCATCATGAATTTTATTCGCAACACCAAAATCAGAACCATGATGGTTCTTATCCTCGTTCTGTTTTCCTTGCTATGGGGCGGCGTCTCCGCATTCGCCTTATATTCCTTAAACCAACTCACTTCGGAGCTTAACCTGACCAGCGTTCAGCAAAATAACGGCGATATTATCAACGGCGCCAGCGGGCAGTATTACCGCGCCAAAAGCGCGCTGGATCGCGCGGTTGAAGCCCGGCAGCAAAACAACGCTCCCGCGTTTGATGAGGAGATGCGGAACGCCGCGGCTGAAATCGCCAGCCTCAAAGCTGGTCTGGAAGCGTTCAAAACCACCGACCACGCCAATATCGATCAGGCCATCATCGATAACATTTACAACAGTTCTTATCAGTTATTCAGCCAGTCCATTGTGCCGATGTACGACGCCTTAAAAGCGGATCGCATGGAGACGTTTTTGCAGATTTCCAGTCGTGAATACCGCGATCAGCGCAGAAACTTCACCACCGTCATCGATCAATATAACGGCGTGATCGAACGATTGAAGGCCGAAGCCCAGGAGCGCATTAACAACTGGGTGAGCATGTGTCAGAAGATGCTGGTCGCCGCGCTGGTGGCCGGTTCGATCATCGTCCTATTAACGGATCGCTACCTGGCGAAATTTGTCATTCATCCGCTCAACCTGATCCAACAGCATCTTCATATCCTTTCTGTCGGCCAGTTGCACAGGCTTCTGGAACAAACCGGGAAAAATTGCGTCGGCAAACTGATCCCGTTCGTACAGCAGATGCAGGCAAACTGGGTTAAAACCGTTTCCGAAATTCGCATGAGCTCCGAGGAGATCTATCGCAGCGCCGGTGAAATCGCCTCCGGCAACACAGACCTGTCTTCCCGCACCGAAGAGCAGGCTTCCGCGCTGGAGCAAACCGCCGCCAGCATGGAAGAGCTTAGCGCCGTGGTAAAACAAAACGCCGACAACGCTAGCCAGGCAAGCATACTCGCGCAGAATGCGTCCAAAACCGCTAATCAAGGCGGCGATATCGTTGACGGCGTGGTTAAGACCATGAGTAATATCTCCAGCAGTTCACAGAAAATTTCCGATATCACCTCGGTGATCAACAGTATCGCTTTCCAGACCAATATTCTGGCGCTTAACGCGGCGGTAGAAGCGGCGCGCGCTGGCGAACAAGGCCGAGGTTTCGCCGTGGTAGCCAGCGAGGTGCGCAATCTGGCGCAGCGCAGCGCGCAGGCAGCCAAAGAGATCGAAGGTCTGATCGCCGAATCCGTCGATAATGTCAAGGTCGGTTCGGATCAGGTGACGCTGGCAGGCAACGCAATGGACAACATCGTGAAGGCCGTGACCAACGTCACCGACATCATGGGTGAAATCGCCTCCGCTTCAAGCGAGCAAAGCAAGGGCATCACCCAGGTTGGTGAAGCCATTGTGGAAATGGATGGCGTGACGCAGCAGAACGCCGCGCTGGTCGAGCAATCGGCGGCCGCCTCTGCTTCGCTGGAATCTCAGGCTCGTCATCTGACACAAATCGTGTCGATATTTAAACTTTCCGCCGCAGAGGAAACTAAAACTGCCGAGACAACGCACCAGCCAGCCCAGTCTGTGGCGGCCATTGCGCAGAAGAAAGCACCCGCCAGCCCTAGCGGGAAAGCCAACTGGGAAACTTTTTGATTCCGTTTTGACGGTACCCCAATGCGGCGGAAAAGCCAGATAAAAAACCCGGCGTCTTCATCAAAGACGCCGGGGCCGGTAAACATGGCTGGCATGAGAGAAATCAGGGCAGTACTTTCGCCGACTGGATCACGATCGGTTTGGTCGGCACATTCTGATAAGGACCGACATTTTCCGTCTGCACCTGAGAGATCTTATCCACCACGTCCATACCTTTTACTACCTGACCAAAGACGGCATAGCCGAAGTCGCGCTGACCATGATCGAGAAACGCGTTATCCGCCACGTTGATAAAGAACTGGCTGGTGGCGCTGTCCTTTTCTGCGGTACGCGCCATGGCAATCGTACCGCGCAGGTTACGTAGCCCATTATCCGCTTCGTTTTTGATCGGCGGATTAGGCGCTTTCTGTTTCATATCGCTGCTAAAACCCCCGCCCTGAATCATGAAGCCCGGGATCACCCGATGAAACGTCGTACCGTTATAAAAACCGTTATTCACATACTCAATGAAGTTTTTCACCGAAACCGGTGCCTTTTGATTATCCAGCGCCAGTTCGATATTCCCGGCCGACGTGGTCAGCAGAACGTTCGTTGTGCCGGAAGCGGCGAAGACGGGAGGGAAAGCCGTCAGGGAAATAAAAGCTACCGCAGCAGCCAGAGTACGTTTGAGCATGAGAATTCCTTTTTGAAAAAGCCAGCTACAGAAAGCGTACTGATTGTAAATACCTACACCTTCCAAAGCCACTCATTTACCTTTTTTTACGTAGTAAACTCTCATTGTGTCGCATTGTTAATGCCCCCCCATTTATCCCCGGTACCAGCAATAAAAAGCACTGATATTGGCGCTGGCGCTAAAGATTTTATTGCAGGGTATGAAGAAAAATCCTCCCCCCTGCGTTACGCACTTACGCCCAAAATGCGGCTATACCGATAGCTGGCATCGAACTTTACCGGCAGAACATCAACGTGAATGAATTAAGCGCCAGCAAATTAAAAAAACAGCACTTTTTCTTATTATGATCGTATCTTCCTGGAAGACGATGCCCGGTTCGTTGCGGCATATGAAATTCAGGTCATCGATGGCGCTACGCAAATCAAATGCCATTGCCGTTAATAATACGCCATCATTTACCCAACGCCGCGCGTCCTGCCGCACCAGCAGGACGTGTTCCGGCCTGAACTTGTTAAATGGCACCACAGGATTTACCTGCCAATATTCTGCCAATTGCACGACAAACATTGCTTACTGGTGTGAGGAGGTGAAATCGCCGAACGGAAAGCACGCCTGCTGCTGGATGCCGCCTCGATTCTCACGGTGAACGCCATCAGCTTCAGTGAACAGTTTCTTGACTGGCAGAAAGAAAGCCGGGTTACGCTGGTGCGGGGCAGCCTCCATCCTGATTTACTAAATCGCGCATGGCTGGTCATTGCGGCTACCGACGATCGTCACGTCAATAAGCAGGTTTACAACCACGTCAGCAAGCGGCGGATCTTCTGCAAGATGTTCGACGACGCCAAAAACGCCAGTTTTATCTTGTCCTCGATTGTCGATCGTTCTCCACAATGATTGCCGTGTCGTCCGGCAGCACCGCGCCGGCTCTGGCGCGCCTGCTGTGTGAAAAACTGGAAGGTATCCTGCCCCAGCACCTCGGGCAATTAGCTTCATTGGCAGGTAAAGACGTCAGCGCGTCAAGAAGCGTTTCCGGCAGGCGGCCACGCGCCGCCGATTCTGGGAAAAGCCGTTCACGCACGATAGGCTTGCCCAAGCGCTGGCCAATAACGACGGCATAAGCACACAGCAACTTTCCGCACAACTATTTTCAGCACTGCGGGACGAAAAAGGCAAAGTGGTGCTGGTGGGCGCTGGTCCCGGAGGTGCGGCGCTACTCACACGAAAGGCCTACAGCAACTGCAACAGGCGAATATCGTGGTCTACGATCGGCTGGTTTCCAGCAATGTGTTGAAACTGATCGGGCGTGACGCCGAACGTATATTCGTCGGCAAAGGTCTGGCTACCACCGGATTAAGGTCATCAGGAGGCTTGGCCTCCTGATTATTTTAACCGTTACGGGCGGGGAACAAATCCAACCGCATCATACACTTTTTTCAGCGTTTCCTGCGCACGAGCGCTGGCTTTCTCCGCGCCCTCACGCATGACCTGCTGCAAAAAAATTTCGTCGCCGCGGAAGCGATGATAGCGCTCCTGCAATTCCGCCAACATGCCGGACACCGCATCGGCAACGGCGCCTTTCAGGTGACCATACATCTGGTCGCTGAATTCCTGCTCCAACTCGGCGATGGTTTTTCCTGTCACGGCAGAAAGAATATCCAGCAGGTTGGATACCCCGGCTTTATTCACCACATCGTAGCGAACCACTGGCGGCTCATCGGAGTCCGTTACCGCACGTTTGATCTTCTTCACAACCGATTTCGGATCTTCCAGCAGACCAATCACGTTGTTGCGGTTATCGTCCGACTTGGACATCTTCTTGCTCGGCTCCAACAATGACATCACGCGGGCGCCGGACGTGGGAATAAACGGTTCGGGGACGTTGAAAATGTTATCACCATATAGACTATTGAAACGCTGGGCGACGTCCCGGCTCAGTTCCAGATGCTGTTTCTGATCTTCGCCTACTGGCACCTGGGCCGTTTGATACAACAGAATGTCAGCCGCCATCAGCACCGGATAATCAAATAAACCCGCGTTGATATTTTCTTCGTAGCGAGCTGATTTATCCTTAAACTGTGTCATACGACTCAGTTCGCCGAAATACGCATAACAGTTCAGTATCCAGCTCAGTTGGCTGTGTTCCGGCACATGCGACTGGACAAAGATGGTACTTTTCTTCGGGTCAATCCCGCAGGCGAGGTAAAGCGCCAACGTATCCAGCGTCGCTTCACGTAACTGCTGGGGCGCCTGACGCACCGTAATCGCGTGCAGGTCAACGATGCAATAGATGCAATCGTAATCATCTTGCATATTAACCCACTGACGTAACGCCCCCATGTAGTTACCAATGGTCAATTCACCAGACGGTTGTGCGCCGCTAAATACAATGGGTTTGCTCATACTAATGCTTCCTGATTTTTGAAAATGACGGCCCAACGAGGGGCAGCAGATCGGCAAAACGATCCAGCACGATGTCTGGGTGACTCAATTCAATCGCTTCACCATAGTTATATCCGTAAGTCATACCGACGCAGGGGCAGCCGGCAACCTGGGATGCCTGAATATCGTTACGCGAATCACCCACAAACAGTAATTCTTCAGCCCGTAATCCTAACTTGCCCAAGACCAGATACAACGGCGCTGGATGAGGCTTTTTGGCAATCACATCGTCGCCGCCGATAATCAGCGAAAAATAGTCGCCAATCTCCAGCGATGCCAGCAACGGCGCGACGAATGGCGTAGGTTTGTTGGTCACCACTGCCATTGGAAAACCTTGCAGCGCCAGCGCCGCCAGTGTCTCTTTTACCTGGGGAAAAAGCGAACTGCCGCTTTCCACGGTTTCAGCATAATAGTGGTCAAAACGTTGCCGGGTTTCACTCAGACGCTGTGCGGTGGGTTCAACGCCCGCCCAGCGCAGCGCCCGTTCAACCAATACGTCCGCACCATTACCGATCCAGGTAGCCACTCGCGCCTCACCGGCAGCAGGCAATGATTGTGACTGCAACGCCAAATCGACTGCGGCGGAAAGCCCTGGCGCGCTGTTAATCAACGTGCCATCCAAATCGAATGCCAATCCGCGAATCGGCGTCACGTCACTCATGACTCACCCTGGCCAATTCAGTGCGCATCCGTTCAATGACGGCATGGTAGTCCGGCGTCCCAAAAATAGCCGAACCAGCCACAAACATATCCGCACCGGCCGTCGCGATATCGCCTATGTTATCCACTTTGACGCCGCCATCCACTTCAAGACGGATGTCATAACCGCTATCGTCAATCAGCGTGCGCACATGACGCAGTTTATTCAGCGTTCCCGGAATGAAGGATTGACCGCCAAAGCCAGGATTAACGGACATCAGCAGAATGATGTCCAGTTTATCCATGACGTAATCAAGATAGCTGAGCGGCGTTGCCGGATTGAAAACCAGGCCAGCCTTGCAGCCGTGATCTTTAATCAGTTGCAGGGAGCGATCGACGTGTTCCGAGGCTTCCGGGTGAAAAGTAATGAAACTCGCACCCGCTTTGGCAAAATCGGGAATAATGCGATCAACCGGTTTCACCATTAAATGCACATCAATCGGGGCGGTGATACCATAATCCCGTAAGGATTTCAGCACCAGCGGCCCCATAGTAAGATTAGGCACATAGTGATTATCCATCACATCAAAGTGCACCACATCTGCCCCGGCGGACAATACGTTTGCCGTGTCCTCACCAAGCCGGGCAAAATCAGCCGAAAGAATAGACGGTGCGATTAAAAACGGTTTCATTCGCTTCTCCAAACGATAAAGTCTGAATTTCTGCTGTCGGAGCTTCCGTTCATCCACCCTCCGATCGGCGAGAATTATTGAACATAGTCAATTATTGAATAACGCGGCTGTCCAGCCAATCATCTTTAAGTTGTTGGAACCCTGCTTACTGCCGACAAATTAACAATACAGGGCTAATAACTCGTTTACTTTACTACGCCCCAGAATATTACGGCTAATCGTTCGACGCGCTTTAACCACGTAAAGTGAGGCCCCCTGATACCACTCACGGGTCAACACCGTATCGTGATTGGAAATCAGTACCGGAATCTGGCTTTCAACCGACAGGCGATGCGCTAACCTGGCCAGGTTCTGCTGATCGATATGATTGAAATTATTGGTGTGATACGCCGTAAAATTCGCGGTTGCCGACAACGGCGCATAAGGAGGATCGCAATATATGACCGACCCCGGCTCCGCTTTAGTCAGCGTTTGCTGATAATGCTCGCAAACAAACGTCGCACTTCTGGCCTTAAACGCAAACCAGCGAATTTCTTCCTCTGGAAAATAAGGCTTCTTATAACGTCCGAACGGGACATTGAATTCACCGCGCATGTTATAGCGGCATAGGCCGTTATAACAATGACGGTTCAGATAAAGAAACAATACCGCGCGGCGGTAAGCATCGGTACAAAGATTAAACTCCTCACGCAGCAGGTAAAACGTCGTTGAGGTATTTACCTCTTCGGTAAACAGCTTGCGAGAGTCACGAACAAATTCATCGGTATTTGACTTGACGATGTTGTACAGGTTGATCAGGTCGCTGTTAATATCAGCCAATATGTAGTTTTCGTACTCCGTATTCAAAAATACAGAACCCGCACCGACAAAGGGCTCGATAAGACAGTCTCCTGCGGGTAAATAGCGACGAATTTCTTCTACCAGCGGATATTTACCACCAGCCCATTTTAAAAAAGCGCGGTTTTTCTTCATGCCGTCGTTAGTTACTCATACGTTTCAGAGCCACGGATTGTACTCTGTGTCAGACAGCACATCAGGGCTAAATTGGCGTTACTTATTCAAGTCCTGCTTCACCTGACGGATCGGCTTAACCCATGGTTTTTTCGCTTGTACATCAGCAGGCAGTGTTGCAATGGCCCGTTTTGCTTCGGCGGAGGAAGCATAGACTCCAGTCACTAACACATACCAGGATTTTCCGTCACGTTTAGTTTCATAAACCCACGAATGAGTCAGGTTATGCTGCTTGGCGTAGGTTTTCAGCGTATCTGGACGGGATGCGCTACTCAATTGCAGCGTAAAATGGCTGGCTGGCGCATTCTGTATCGAACTGCCTGATGCAGAGGGCGCAATACCCGTACTTGCAGACTTGGCGGCGGGGGGTGTCGCTTTCGGCGACTCCGTGGTCGCAGGCTTGCTGCTATTGCGAGGCGCGTTGGCGCTGTGGGTATTTTTTTCGGCGGGAGTACCCGCAGGCGTCTTCGCGGCAGGTGCAAGCGTTGCGGGAGCCGCTGGCAGCGAGGTTCCCGTCGCACCCTGGGAAAACTCGTTGATACGCCCCTGCTGCTGAGAAAGCGCGTCCGTCATATTGCCCGGTAATTCAATGCGCTGCTGGCCGCTCGGCGGCGGTTGAACAGCGGCTTCCGTTGGCGTGCCGGAAACAGGCGGCGCACTTAGCGTCTGTGGCGCGCCCGTCGCCTCACCCGGCGCCGCAGGAGGATTTTCAGTGGATGGGGCAGGCTGCGGGCCTTGCGTCATGGAAGACGATGAAGAGAGATCGATACGCTTTTCATCACCGTTTTGACGTTGAGTCTGCGTCGTTTCCTTATGGGAAGGAGCCTGTAAAGCAGAACCAATCCCAATAATCAGCAATACCAATACCACAATCCCGATACCAATCATCAGGTGTTGTCTGGAAAGCGTGATTTTCGATGCGGAAAAACGGCTGCTTTTTTGCTGACGAGTGGGACGACGGTCACTGGTATCAGGCTTCAGCTCATCTTCCGGCTTAAACTCATCCATTTGAAACCCCCAACTGAAAGGCTAAAGTTCGCAACATCATCCTCGTTACGACTCGTTGAATCATAACGCATTGTATTTTATTAACCATAAACCATCGGCGTTCATCTGTCGTTAACACGACAGAGAAACACTCAGGCAAGACAATCAGCTATCGACGCCAGCACAATGTCATGCGCCACGCCGCCGCGGACCTCCGCATGACCAATCGATGTCGGCAGCACAAGACGCAGTTCGCCCGCCAGCACTTTTTTATCACGCATCATATGAGGAAGATAGGACTCCGGCGTCATCTGCGCAGGACCATTAACGGGCAGGCCGGCGCGAACCAGCAACGATTTGATTCGTTCTATATCGTCGGTGGAAAATTGTCCGAGACGATGGGCTGCGCGCGCAGCCATCATCATACCGGCAGCAACCGCTTCGCCATGCAGCCAGTTTCCGTATCCCATTTTCGCTTCAATCGCGTGGCCGTAGGTATGTCCCAGGTTGAGCAATGCCCGTCTGCCGCTCTCGCGTTCATCCTCGGCAACCACCGCCGCTTTCAGTTCGCAACAACGGCGGATACAGTAAGCCAGCGCTTCATGTTGCAATGAACGCACTGCTTCAATGTTCGCTTCCAGCCAGAGAAAGAAATCATGATCCAGAATAATGCCGTACTTAATGACTTCTGCCAGACCCGAGGAGAGTTCGCGTGCAGGTAAGGTATTCAGACAATCCAGATCGATGACAACCGATACCGGTTGGTAGAACGCGCCAATCATGTTTTTACCCAGCGGATGATTCACAGCGGTTTTACCGCCAACGGAGGAATCAACCTGCGCCAACAGCGTCGTCGGCGCCTGGATAAAACGGACGCCGCGCTGATAACTCGCGGCGGCAAAACCCGCCAGATCGCCAATCACGCCGCCGCCTAACGCAACGATGGTGGTATCACGGCCATGTGGTTTGGCGAGCAATGCGGTAAACACCTGATCCAATACGGTCAGGGATTTATATTTCTCGCCATCCGGCAAAATAACCTGATCGACATGCACGCCGTTTTGCTCTAACACACGGCGAACACGTTCAAGATAGAGAGGAGCCAACGTCTGGTTGGTGACCAGCATGGCCTGATTTCCGGCCTTCAACGGCATAAAAGAAGCCGAATCATTAAACAATCCGGCGGCTATCGTAATTGGATAACTACGTTCCGCTAATGTTACGGTAATTCTTTCCATGCTCGCTCAATAGCCTGTTTAAAATCAGCATGATACAAACCATGCGTTAAATTAGTTGCTTTCCAACATATTAATGATCTGATTGGCAACGACCTTGGCACTTTGTTCGTCTGTTCGGATGGTGACATCGGCGATTTCCTCATACAGCGGATTCCGCTCTCTCGCCAACGCTTCCAGCACTTCACGCGGCGGTGATTCAACCTGAAGCAACGGGCGTTTTTTATCACGTTGTGTACGGGCGAGCTGTTTCTCGATCGTCGTTTCCAGATACACGACAACGCCACGCGCGGAAAGACGATTGCGTGTCTCACGAGATTTAACCGAACCGCCGCCTGTCGCCAGAACGATCCCTTGTTTTTCCGTCAATTCATTAATGATTTTCTCTTCACGATCGCGGAAGCCTTCTTCGCCTTCCAAATCGAACACCCAGCCCACATCAGCTCCGGTGCGTCGCTCAATTTCTTGATCGGAGTCGTAAAACTCCATATTGAGTTGCTGAGCTAACTGACGGCCAATAGTGCTTTTGCCGGCACCCATAGGCCCAACCAGAAAGATATTGCGTTTCTCTGCCATGTTTTTTGGTATTACTAAGACAATTCGTTAATGATAACCCGCCCCGCCAATCAACCCAGCGACGGGACCTAAACTGAAACCTCATGAGCGATAGTGCGAGAATCAGACAAAAAATTATCTCAATACTCAGGGTAGTTTGGCAACCGAATAAAATGCCACACCTTACCCTGTGGGTAATATAGCGTGTTTTATCGACATTTTCGGTGGAACAACACTTCAGTGCTCAATTCGCTAACCCTTGTAAGCTAAATCAGTCGCAGCGTCAAACTTAGAAGACATGAATCAATCAAAATAATGCGCCACTTTCATGAAAAAGAACGCCTTGCATTGGGAATGGGAAGAAACCCCTGCTTTTCGCTACGAGGGCGGTATTAGCGTTGGGGTAATAAAAATAATCAACTCCCTCCGGGTATGTTGCTGCGTATTGTTTTTGAATAAATGCCCCAATACCGGAATATCGCCTAATGTCGGCACCTGACGATTGCCACTCTTTTTCTGCTGCTGAAAAATCCCCCCTAAAACGATGGTTTCACCATCCGCCACCGTGATCTGCGTTTGTATTTCCTGCTTGTCAATCGCCAGCGCTTCGCCATTGTCACTCTGCTTTATCGCCTGTCCCGGCATATTCTGACTGATTTTCAGGTTTAACGTGATGCGTCCGGCCCGCAGGATACTGGGCGTCACCTCCATTCCCAGCACCGCCTCCTTAAACTCAATCGACGTCGAACCGCTGGCGCCACTGGAAACCTGATAGGGGATCTCGGTCCCTTGTTTAATGCTGGCAGTCTGCTGATGCGCGGTAAACAGCCTGGGGCTGGCAATGATTTCGACCTGATTTTCCTGCTCTAACGCCATTAACTCCAAGTCAAGCAACCGGCCATTCAGCCGCGCCAGATTGAAGCCGGCATTTACCGCAGGCGCATCGACGGGCAGACCGACATTAAAATTGTTCAACCGCAGCGCCTTATTCGTCGACTCACTGCCGCTCAGCCCCCAATTAACCCCCAGTTCTTGCAGATTTTCACTGCTGATCGTCACAATATGCGCAGCCAGTTGCACTTGTGATAAAGGCAAATCCAGTTCACTTACCCAGGCTTTGAGTTGTCCTAACGCGAATTCTGTATCGCGAACCAGTAGGGTGTTAGTTCGCTTGTCCACCGTGACGCTGCCGCGCTCCGTCAGCAACGCGCCTTGCTGTGCCTGAACGCTGCGAGCCACCTCGGATGCGTCCGCGTATTGCAGCGCGACGGCAAGATTCCGTAACGGTTGATTTTGGACTTGCAGGGCAAGCCGCTCCTCTTTTCGGCGTTCAGCCTCTTCAAGGTATTCGGCAGGATAGACCAACAACACATTGTCATCACGTTCCACCGCCAACTGTCCCATGCGCAAAATGATATCCAACGCTTGCTGCCAGGGAACGTCCGTTAGCCGCACGCTCAGTTTGCCCTCCACCCCAGGGGCAACCACCAGATTTAATTGCTGATGATCTGCCAATACCTGCAATACCCGTTGAACCGGAGAATCCTCAAACGCCATGGAAACCGGTTCTTCAGCCCCTGCGGGGGCCTGTAGGCAGACAAACAGCCACGTGAGCGCAATCCCTTTTCGTATCATTTTCTGTATAAACCGACGCTTCATAACTTTCCTTGTTATCGATATCCCTGGCGCAATGTAAGAACCGTGTTTCTAGTGGGCTGCGAGCTTATTTATGAACGGTGACGCCAGAGAAACGGTAGCGGATATCCCCTCACAGGTTGCGACTCGCGCCACCGCCGTTAATTTCATCCCCGATTTATCGAGTTGGCTGACCTGCCAATCGCCCGGCGGGATCATTTCGCCACGTTTCAGTTTTAGCCATTGGTCATCTGACTGCGCCAACCATCCCGTCCAATGGTTGCCCGTACCAATCATCCCTTTCAACTGCCATTGCTGTGCCGCGTTAAGTTGGGAGCAGACTGCGATAGACGCGGCGCGAAAAGGGTCGCGGCGTATTTCCGCCGAATTGCCCTGCGCGGTGACCAGGGTCAATAAGGCAACGGACAACAGCCTGATGCGCGTACCACCGACCGCGCTATTCAACTTTCTCACTCCGACTGACTGTTGGCCTCATTACGGTCATTTCGACGTGCAGTGGCCGGCCCGTATACGATGGACTCTCCGCTGATTTCACGATCAACCTATCCATCCGCAGAACATAGGGAAGCGAGATGAATTGACGGACGACATTCAACAGGCTTTGATAGTCTGAACTGAAAGTCAGCCTCCAGGCTGTGTCCTCATCAGCAGCCGGAGATTTATGCTGAACAGGCTGCCAGGAAAGCAGTACGGCGCCAGATTGGGAAAGCGGCTCCGCCGCCCATTGCGCCAGCCTTTCCCCAAGGAATGGCGTCTTGCCCACCGTCCATGCCGTTAACTGTGCTTGCATATCGGAACGTGTCGGCATCGCGGCCAACTGCTGCTGAATATTGCGTATCCCGAGCGATTGTTCGCCAATTTGCTGTTCGATATCCGCGATATCATGCTTCAGCGGGCCAAAGACCAGCCCGCTCCCCAGCAGAATGAAGATCATAACCGGGACAATTTGCGCGATTGCCAGTATCCAAAATGGCTGACTTATCCATACGCTCCAGTTAAGCATTGGGTTAGTCATGGGCGGCACCCATGCTGGTAAACTCACCCGCCTGCCAGTCAGCCTGAAGGACAAAATGCAAAAGCGAACGCCCATTCTTCTGTCTGAGCGCATTGAGAATCCTGACCCGCGCCAGTGTCGGATGACGCGCCAAAGAAAGATTTAACTTTATAATATCAATATAGTTTTCACTCATTCCGGCGATCGAAAGGTGTGTTCCGCGGTCGTCAAGTTCTGTCAGCCAAAGACGTTCCGGCATCATGAATGAGAGTTGTTCCAGCAGATTGAGATAGCGTTGATTGTGATGTTTCCCTGCCCTATCAGCCTCATATTGCGCCTGATAATTTTGCCACCTTTCCCATACCTGGCGAGTTCGTTGATACTGTGCAACCCATTGCCGATGCTGTACGGAAACCTCGCCGAGCTCACGTTGTAACAACGAATATTGCCGCTGCCAGAGCGCATAAATCATCCCGAATAGGGCGGAAACCAACAACAGTTGCAACAGCAACAAAACCAGCCAATTGCGCGCACGCTGCCATAAACGTCGTTGACGCCAGGGTAAAAGATTAACCAGCAACATATTCAGGCATCTCCAGGGCGCAGTGCCAGACCGCCCGCGATGACAAAAGCAGGAGGAAAATCAGGCAAGGGAGGTTGCAAATGGTTAAACGCCACCAGCGGCGACCATGGCAGCAGTGGGTCAGATTCCGTCTTCATAAAAGAAGAACATGTACTGCTGTAATAAGCGACGTCTTCAATACGCTGCCCGTACCGGGTGCTGACTAACGGCAGAATCGCGGTTTCCTGCGTCCATTCATCACCGTAAATCATGCCGAAATGAAAGGCATGATTCAGCGGAGAGATCCAAAGCCACCCGTCTATCAACCGATGCAGGAAAATTCGGTTGTTTTTGAGTCCGGCGAGAATCGCCATACAGCGAATGGCGCAGGCCGAAATATCAACAATATCAGGATAAAGATGTGCGGCGTGCAGACACTCAAGCCAGCGCGCCAGCTCACTTCGTTTCGCCGCGGTGATCAATAGAGAGTCAGGCGCGTGAGGGTCCTCGCGGTAATCCATCAATAGCGAATCACTGCTTACCGGCAGCTTGCGGGCCGTCATACTTTCGATATACCGACTACGCTCAGGCTCTTTTAATCGACTATCTGGCGCGGGCAGACGCTGTTGCAATACCTGCTGGGCGGGAAAGGCGACACGCAGTGAAATGTGACGAGGCAATAATCGACGCCATTTCAGCAAGACCTCACAAAGTGCTTCGGTATGGTGTAAACTACCCGTTTGTAATGTGTCGTCCGGCAATGGAAACTGCCACCAGTGACGCAGTTGCCAGCCGCCACGACGCTGCTGAACCGCCAACGCGCGCATGAAACCGTTTTGTATATCTAACCCCACCTGCCAAATGTGATAAGCCATGTTCAACCCAATCTCCTTATTTAATATGCCCAATGGATTTCACGTTGTAGGAAGGCGGCAAGTGAGTAAACACAGCCAACGCACCTGCAACGTGAAAAATGACGGGCATAAAAGAACGTATCCACAGTGCCGGCTTACCTTTATACTAGCGCGCGATTGTTTATAAACTGTTCAAACACTACGGAATGGAAAATCTCAGGTGAAGTTCGTAAAGTATTTACTCATACTTGCAGTGGCTTGCATCCTGCTGGGAGCTGCCTCGATATATGGTTTGTACCGTTATATCGAACCACAATTACCCGATGTCGCTACGCTGAAAGACATTCGGCTGCAAACACCTATGCAGGTATACAGCGCCGAGGGTGAGCTGATTGCTCAATTTGGCGAAAAACGCCGTATCCCGCTGAAGCTGGATCAAATTCCGCCAGCGATGGTACATGCCTTTATCGCAACGGAAGACAGCCGTTTCTATGAGCACCACGGCGTCGATCCGGTGGGGATTATTCGCGCTGCGTCGATTGCGATAACATCCGGCCGCGCTTCTCAGGGGGCCAGCACCATCACGCAGCAGCTTGCCAGAAACTTCTTTCTGAGCCGGGAACGCACTCTGATACGTAAAATCAAGGAAGTCTTCCTGGCTATCCGCATCGAACAACTGCTCACCAAAGATGAAATTCTTGAACTCTATCTGAACAAAATTTATCTCGGCTATCGTGCTTATGGCGTCGGCGCCGCCGCACAGGTCTACTTTGGCCGGCCGGTTGAAGAGTTGACGCTAAGTGAAATGGCGATGATCGCCGGTTTACCGAAAGCGCCTTCAACTTTTAACCCGCTCTATTCCTATGACCGCGCAATAGCCCGACGTAATGTGGTGCTGGCCCGCATGAGAGATGAAAACTACATTACGCAGGCGCAGTATGATGCCGCCCGGAGCGAAAAACTGGTGGCTGACTATCACGCACCGAAGATTGCTTTCTCCGCGCCGTATATCGCCGAGATGGTACGTCAGGAAATGGTTAAACGTTATGGCGATGGCGCCTACAACGATGGCTACAAGGTCTACACCACCATTACCAGAAAATTACAGTTGGCGGCGCAGGAGGCTTTGCGCAATAACGTCATCGCCTACGATATGCGCCACGGCTATCGCGGCCCGAACAACGTGCTGTGGAAAGTGGGCGAGAGCGCCTGGGATCAGACTAAAATTGTCGCCACGCTGAAAAAGTTGCCGGTTTATGGTCCGTTGTTCCCCGCGGTTATCACCAGCACCAGCGCCGACGCTGCGATTGCATTGATGTCCGATGGCAGCAACATTTCCCTGCCGATGGAAGGCATGCGCTGGGCCCGCCTTTACCGCTCGGATACCCGGCAAGGGCCGATGCCCAAACGGGTGACCGATGTCGTACAAACCGGTCAGCAGGTGTGGGTGCGAAAAGTGGATAACGATTGGTGGCTGGGACAAGTGCCGGATGTCAATTCCGCGCTGGTTTCCCTCAATCCAACCGACGGGGCGATTGAAGCGCTGGTCGGCGGCTTTGACTTCAACCAAAGCAAGTTCAACCGCGCCACACAAGCCCTGCGCCAGATCGGTTCCAACATCAAGCCATTCCTTTATACCGCGGCCATGGATAAAGGTCTGACGCTGGCAACCATTCTCAATGACGTACCGATTACGCGCTGGGATGCTGGCGCGGGCTCGGATTGGCGTCCGAAAAACTCACCGCCCACCTATGACGGGCCGATCCGATTGCGTCAGGGTCTGGGGCAGTCGAAAAATGTAGTAATGGTTCGTGCCATGCGCGCCATCGGCGTCGATTATGCCGCTGACTATCTGCAACGTTTCGGCTTCCCGGACCAGAACATTGTTCATACCGAATCGCTGGCGCTGGGCGCGGCTTCTTTCACTCCATTGCAGGTAGTACGCGGTTATGCGGTGATGTCCAACGGCGGCTATCTGGTTGATCCGTATTTTATTACCAAAATCGAAAGCGAAGCTGGCGGCACCGTCTTAAGCGCCACCCCGAAAGTGGTCTGCGAGAGCTGCAATTTGCCGTTAGTGTATGGTGAAACACCGCGTTCTGCGATGTTGTCCGCCGACAATATGGAAAACGTCGCCACCTCTCAGGAAAACCCGCAGGGCGTACCGCCTATGCCGCAGCCCGAACCGGTAACGCCGCGGGAGGCGCAGCAGAGCACCACCCAGCCTTATGCGCCGCATGTGATCAGCTCGCCATTGGCCTTCCTGATCAAAGACGCCATGAACAGCAACGTGTTTGGCGAACCAGGCTGGATGGGAACAGGCTGGCGCGCAGGCCGAGAACTGAAGCGTCGTGATATTGGCGGGAAAACCGGCACGACAAACAGTTCCAAAGATGCCTGGTTCTCAGGCTATGGTCCGAATCTGGTGACATCCGTTTGGATAGGTTTTGACGATCACCGCCGCACTCTCGGCACCAGTAGCGTGTCCGGCGCGATCAAGGATCAGATTTCAGGCTATGAAGGCGGTGCAAAATCCGCCCAGCCCGCCTGGGATGACTTTATGAAAGTCGCACTGGATGGCGTACCGGAACAACCACTGGCGCCGCCGCCCGGCATCGTCAGCGTGATGATCGACCGCAGCAGCGGCAAACTGTCCAATGGCGGAGGAAATAGCCGTTCCGAATATTTTATCGAAGGGACGCAACCGACCGAATATGAAGTGCATGAAGTCGGCACGACACTGATGGATAACGGACAAAGTGAAGAACTGTTCTGATAATGCAACGCTATCGGGCTTCTGAAAACACAAAAGGCGCGGAAATCTGCGCCTTTTTACATACTGCGTTTTATCAACGCGATAAACGACTCAACCAATCCTGAGTCAGAAACAATGCGCTAACGTTACGCGCCTCCCGGAAATCGGGCTCCTGTAGCAGCGACATCATATCGCTCAACGGCCAGCGCACCTTCGGCATCGGTTCCGGTTCATCGCCTTCCAGGGCTTGCGGATATAAGCCACGCGCCACCACAATATTCATCTGGCTGGAAAAATACGAAGGCGCCATCGTCAACGTCGCCAGCAGTTCCATATTCTCCGCGCCAAATCCGACTTCTTCCATCAATTCACGGTTGGCGGCCTCAAAAACCGTTTCACCCGGATCAATCAACCCTTTCGGGAAGCCAAGCTCATACTGTTCAATCCCGACGGCATATTCACGAATCAGCAGCAATTCATCATCAATAATCGGCACTATCATTACGGACTGACGCTCAGAAGGACGCATCCGCTCATAGACCCGACGCACACCATTGCTGAACTCCAGATCGATAGATTCAACATTGAACAGACGTGAACGCGCAACCGTTTCTACCTTAAGAATTTTAGGTTTTTTCAGGTTGTGACTCATAATGGCCTCATAAAAATTTTACGACCAGAACGACTCCCTAATCCAACCCGAATGACAGGCAATCATTACCTTCACCCTGTATACTGGCGTGTCGATAATGAAAAGGGATCGTTAATGTGCTTTTTTGATCTTGCTCACATTGTGCGTTAACAGCGGCCTTCGCTGCAACTTTTGCCAATCATCAATGACTGCGATTGTGAATTACTTTTCCGCAACATGCCATATACATATTTGCAAATTCAAAACAAGCAATAAAAGTCAATGCATTGATGAAAAATCAGATGATCCTTATGTCAGGCACTCCCCCTGCTTGTTACTATCATCCCCTTACGCAATTAATTTTCACCATTTTTTAGTTATTAATCTGAGAAAACAATACCATACGGGTTACCATCATTTGTATAAACTTGTTACACTCTGGCGATAACAGGGAGCAGGCTGCTTTGGAATGGAGATGAGATGAGCACAATATTTACCATCCTGGCTATATTGTTCGCCTGTCTGATTGCCGTTGGTGTTTTTGTTGTCTACCGGAGGCGTGAACGTCTGTCATTTGTTAAGCCATTGCCGGTGACGCAGTCGTTACCCCGCCAGCTGACAGAGGAAGAACACCAGGTTGTTGAACAATATCTTGCTCAGGAAAGCGCACAAAAAACGACCCCGCTTGATACGCCTAACGCACAACCGCGACTTCCCCGCTCATTACAAAGCACCCGGGTTTATCCAATTACCCATACCATCACACGTTACGGTCTGAGCACCGACTCACAAAATAAGTGGCGCTACTATATTGATACGCAGGAAATTCACCTGCCTCCCTGCTGGGAACAATACATTGCCGAGAATAATAGCATTGAGCTGATCAAAACCCGCTCCATTCCATTAGTCATTTCCCTGAATGGACACTCGCTGGCGGAGTGCATCGACAGTCATGGAGTCATCCTTGCGTCAGATATTCCAATACCCAACGCCTCTATCAGTCAGGAAGGGAATGAGCACGCCGAACTGGTTACCATCCGTAAGGAAACCCAGGAAGAACACGCCATCCATCATTCCGGCGGCATGAAAGAAGCCGCCGTGCTGTGCCTGGCGTTTTTGCTGCTATTTATCAGCCTGAACAGTCCTATCGCACTACTGCCCTGGTTAACCGGCACGGCGGCCTTGCTGACGGTCTGGAGCATCTGGCAGCTTTTCCGCTCCCCTTCCAACAAGGAACTACAGGATGTTCACTGCCTGCACGGTACACCGCAGAGCCTCGGACTGTTTGGCGAGTCCAATCAGGGACAACTGGGTAATGTTTCTCTCGGCAATATCGATCTGATTTATCCAACGCACTGGCAGCCCTATATCGGCAACGATCTCAGGCGAAAAACCGATGTCGATATCTACCTGAACCGCCAAGTCATCCGACAAGGTGAACATCTTTCGTTGCATGACGAAGTGAAGCTTTTTCCCTTGCAGCAATGGGGAAAAAATCTGCTGCTGGCCGCCGGGGCATTTCTCAGCCTGATCCTGTTAATCACTTACGTCCCGCTTGAGCTGCCATTGAAACTCAGCATGGCATGGCTTCAGGGGGCGCAGCATATTAAAGTGGCTCAGGTGGACGAGTTGGAAAAAATACCGCTCAAAATCGGTGATACGCTGGAAGTACAAGGTTCGGGGATGTGCTATGTGCCCACCGGGATTCATCCTGCGGCAGCGTCACAGCATTATGGCTTCGCGCCTTTTGATTGTTCCGCAATTTACTGGAACAAAGCGGCGCCGTTGCCGCTGCCGGAATCAGACGTGATTGAAAAAGCGTCCGCCTTGCTGAAGAGCGTAAATAGTCAACTGCATCCACAAACGGATATAGACAATCAGATAAATTCACAGCTTGCTTCCGCCATCCAGAAATCGGGCATGATTCTACTAAACAATTTTTCCGATATCGTGTTGAAAACACAAGCGCTATGTGAACAGGAAGGTGCTTGCATCCGCCTGAAAAATGCGCTCATCAATCTGGGTAACGTCAAGACTTGGGATATCCTGGTAAAAAGGGCCAATTCCGGTGCGCTGCAAGGCATTAATGTACTGCTCCGCCCGGTCAGCGCGGAAACGCTGGAATCGCTCGTCAACAGCTCAACGGAATTCTTCTTTTATCGGGAAATCAATAGCGCGGCAGAATCACTGAACAGTCCGCCGCCGGGAGGTTTTCTGATCCGTAGCGATGAGGGCCGTCAGTTGGTCAACCACCCTTTACCTCCAATGCCACTGAACGAGTATCGGCCTTCAGACCAATGGCAAGAACTCCAGCGGCTGTCTGCCATGTTGTTGCACACGCCGTTTAATGCCGCGGGGGTGGTTACTGAGCTGAGTACCGACGCCAATGGCTCGCAGCATATCAGTCTCCATAGTGAACCGGATGTGATTACGCTATGGCGCTATCTGGGTAGTTGCTTGCTCTTGGTGCTATTTTCCGCGATTTTGCTCGTTAATCTGGTGCTTCTCGGTATCAAAATACGCAAAAGCCGACAACGAATAACTAACATCCAGCGCTACTATGCTGCGCGTTTTAATGCGGCAGGAACATTACTTGACAACCTCACACATCAGCCTTGATCGCCCTTCCTGCCAATCATCGCCAAAGGCTATGTTACGCTGAAAAAACATTCGCATGGTTTTTCCGTCATGCACGCGCCGTCGCTATAATGTGTTATTTACCCGCAATCGTTCTGCATCCGGAGTAGTTATGCGCCTCGACTTCGACTGGCCCAACATTGATACCGTCATTCTGGATATGGATGGCACGTTGCTGGATCTGGCCTTTGACAATTATTTCTGGTTGCAACTCGTGCCGCAGTCCATCAGTAACCAGCGGGGCATCAGCCTTGAACAGGCCAGGCAGACGATCGCGCAGGAATATCACGCCGTGCAACATACGCTGAACTGGTACTGTTTTGATTACTGGAGTGAGAGGCTGGCGCTGGATATCTACCAAATGACGACTGACATCGGCGGCCGTGCCCGACTGCGTGAAGATACCAAGCCGTTTCTGGCGGCGCTGCGCAACAGTGGAAAACAGACCATCCTGCTGACGAATGCCCATCCGCATAGTCTGGCGGTTAAAATTGAGCATACCGGTTTAGATCGACACCTTGATTTATTACTTTCCACCCACATTTATGGGTTTCCGAAAGAGGATCAGCGGCTATGGCAGGCGGTACAACGGCAAACCGAGTTCGATCCTGCCAGAACGTTATTTGTCGATGACAGCGAACCGATTCTGGATGCGGCGAAAACATTCGGTATTCGTTACTGTCTGGGCGTCAGCAATCCTGACTCCAGCCAGCAGGAAAAAACATTCCGGCAACACCCCTCCATGAATGATTATCATGCGCTGCTGCCATCACTGCATCGTTCGGAAAATCCCGGATAACCAGCCGGCAGCGGCGTCACGACGCCCTAATCAGGAGGATTCATCATGAAAGCAACCGACAAGACTGACGATGCCGTTCGTCTGGATAAATGGCTTTGGGCCGCGCGCTTTTATAAAACCCGGGCTGTCGCGCGCGACATGATCGATGGCGGCAAAGTGCATTACAACGGGCAACGCGGCAAACCGAGCAAACTGGTTGAACTGAATGCCGAGATCACGCTGCGTCAGGGAAATGAAGAGCGAACCGTCATTGTGCTGGCGCTCAGCAGCCAGCGCAGAACCGCGGCAGACGCTCAGGCGTTGTATCAGGAAACGGACAGCAGCCTTGAGAAAAGGGAAAAGCTCGCTTTGGCGCGAAAAATGAATGCGCTGACCATGCCGCACCCGAATCGTCGTCCCGACAAGCAAGAGCGGCGGGATTTAATTAAATTCAAACACAGTGATCGGTGATATTCATCACCCAGCGAGAGAACACTATGGCCACTCATGACCAACTACATCGTTATCTGTTTGAAAATTATGCCGTTCGTGGCGAGTTGGCAACGGTAAGCGATACCTATCAGCACATACTGACCAACCATGACTATCCGGCAGAAATACAGACTTTGCTGGGGGAAATGCTGGTGGCGACCTGTCTGTTGACGGCAACGCTGAAATTCAGTGGTGATATTACCGTACAAATCCAGGGAGACGGCCCGCTCAAACTTGCCGTGATCAATGGTAATCATCTCCAGCAGATGCGCGGCGTGGCGCGTCTTCAGGGTGACATTGCCGCCGGATGCTCACTCAAGGAGATGGTGGGTAACGGTTATCTGGTCATCACCATTACGCCAACCGAAGGTGAGCGCTATCAGGGCGTGGTTGGCTTAGAAGGCGAAACCGTTGCCGACTGTCTGGAAAACTATTTCCAGCAATCAGAACAGCTACCGACCCGGCTGTTTATCCGTACCGGCCAGCACGATGGCCGTATGGCGGCAGCGGGTATGCTGTTACAGGTGCTGCCCGCGCAGAATGCCGGTCAGGATGATTTCGACCATCTCGCTCAGCTCACGGCGACGGTCAAGGAGGAGGAGCTGTTTACCCTGTCCGCAAACGATGTACTCTACCGTTTATACCATCAGGAAGACGTCACGATATTTGAACCACAGGCGGTTTCTTTCCAATGCCATTGTTCACGCGAGCGGTGTGCCGATGCATTAATCACGCTGTCCGACCGGGAAGTGAATGACATTCTGGCGCAGGATGGCGAAATCGACATGCACTGCGATTATTGCGGTAATCATTATCTTTTTAACGCCAACGACGTTAAGAGACTCAAACAGCAATCACCGGATAATCCTCTTTCGCATTGATTTTAAACGGGTACGGCCGTACCCGTTTCATGCCGTTCATTGAAACGCGTTAAACTAAATTGATTGTTTTTTCAACACCATGAACAAGCAAAGTTATTAATGAATTTATTTAACTTTATGATTACCATCGAGGTTAAAATAAGCTCTATCTCCTACAATAATTATTAGTATGAATATAACAATTCAGGAGTAGTTTTATGTCTGTCAAAGCTATGCCCTCAGAAGCTTTCGCCGCTTATGGAATCCAGGATGTCTGCGAGATTGTCTACAATCCCAGCTATGAATTGCTTTTCGAGGAAGAACTCGCCCCTACCCTGCAAGGCTATGAGCGTGGCATAGAAACCCAATTGGGCGCCGTTGCCGTCGATACAGGTATCTTTACCGGTCGTTCTCCCAAAGATAAATATATCGTTCGCGACGATGTGACTCGCGACACGGTGTGGTGGTCCGATCAAGGAAAAGGTAAAAATGACAACCATCCGCTGAGTCAGGAAATCTGGACCCATCTAAAGCAACTTGTTACCCAACAGCTCTCAGGCAAGCGCCTGTTCGTCGTTGATGCCTTCTGTGGCGCCAACCCGGATAGCCGGCTGAAAGTCCGCTTCATCACTGAGGTCGCCTGGCAGGCACACTTTGTAAAAAACATGTTTATCCGCCCGAGCGATGAGGAATTGCAGGATTTCGAGCCTGATTTCATCGTGATGAATGGCGCAAAATGCACCAACCCACAATGGCGGGAACAAGGGTTGAACTCCGAGAATTTCGTTGCTTTCAACCTGACCGAACGCATCCAGTTGATTGGCGGCACCTGGTACGGCGGCGAAATGAAGAAAGGGATGTTCTCCATCATGAACTATCTGCTGCCGTTAAAAGGCATCGCCTCCATGCACTGTTCGGCCAACGTGGGTGAACAGGGCGATGTGGCGGTGTTCTTCGGTCTGTCTGGCACCGGGAAGACCACGCTGTCGACCGATCCGAAACGCAAGTTGATTGGTGATGATGAACACGGCTGGGACGATGATGGGGTGTTCAACTTTGAAGGCGGCTGTTACGCCAAAACCATCAAGCTCTCTAAAGAAGCGGAGCCGGACATCTATGGCGCGATCAAACGTGATGCCCTGCTGGAAAACGTTACCGTGCTGGCCGATGGCAGCGTTGATTTCAACGACGGTTCAAAAACCGAGAACACCCGTGTTTCTTACCCGATCTACCATATTCAGAATATCGTCAAACCGGTTTCCAAAGCCGGACATGCGACCAAAGTGATTTTCCTGACGGCGGATGCGTTCGGCGTATTGCCGCCGGTTTCCCGTTTGACGTCAGACCAGACGCAGTACCATTTCCTGTCGGGCTTCACCGCTAAGCTGGCAGGTACGGAGCGTGGCATTACCGAGCCCACGCCAACCTTTTCCGCCTGCTTTGGCGCCGCTTTCCTGTCACTGCATCCAACGCAGTATGCGGAAGTGCTGGTTAAACGCATGCAGGCCGCAGGCGCACAGGCGTATCTGGTCAACACCGGCTGGAACGGCACCGGGAAACGTATCTCCATTAAAGATACGCGCGGGATCATCGACGCCATTCTGAACGGCAGTATTGATGATGCGCAAATGCAAACGTTGCCGATCTTCAATCTGTCGATCCCCACCTCGCTGCCAGGTGTGGACCCGGCGATTCTAGATCCGCGCGATACCTATGCCGATCGAGCACAGTGGCAAGAGAAAGCAGAAGATCTGGCTCAGCGGTTCATCGCCAACTTTGACAAATACACCGATGCGCCAGCAGGCGCCGCACTCGTTACCGCCGGCCCCAAGCTGTAAACGCCTTGTAAAGCTCGACCTCAGGCGCGGTAATCCGCGCCTTTTTTCAACTCTCTTTTACCGTACTGCTCAGCACACCGGCAACGTCAAACGGCAGCGGCAGATAAGCCCGTACGCACAGCCCGCCGCGTTCACTGGTGCTGATATCCAATATGCCGTCGTGGGCGTCGATAATTCGCTGCACAATCGCCAGCCCCAACCCCGTGCCACTGGTGGTACGCGCGCTGTCGCCACGCACAAAAGGCTGGAACAGATGTTTCAACTGCGCAGGATCGATGCCTTCGCCGTCATCCTCCACCTGAAACCAGACTCGCTGTAATTCCCGTCCTGTGCTGACTTTAATCCAGCCGTTGCCATAACGGGCTGCGTTGACCACCAGATTCAGCGCGGCGCGCTTAATGGATAGCGGGCTGGCGCGCACCAACAGCACACCGTCGGAAAAATCACTGTCGATCTGGCGTTCATAGCCACTTTCATCGGCCACAACCTCGCCCATAATGGCGTTCAGATCGGTAATCTCGGTTTGCATTTCCTGACCGGTGCGCAGATAGTCAATAAACTGTTCAATAATGGCATTGCACTCTTCAATATCCTTATTGATCGATTCCGCCAGATAGTCGTCATCCTTGTTCATCATCTCCGTCGCCAGACGAATACGCGTCAACGGCGTTCTCAAGTCGTGGCTCACCCCGGCCATCAGCAAGGTACGATCGTCGGCCAGCAGCTTCACGCCGGAAGCCATCTGGTTAAAGGCGCGGGTTACGGAACGCACCTCTGAAGCGCCGTATTCACGTAACGGAGGAGGAATAATCCCTTTTCCGACCTGTAAGGCCGCATGTTCCAGTTCGACCAACGGACGGTTCTGAACCCGGATAAACAACCACGCGCCACCGATCACCAGCAGCATAATCGCCAACGTATAGCGGAAAAGCGGCGAGAAATCGCCTTGATGAATTTCTGTCAGCGGCACACGCACCCAGATGTCCGGCGATAGCCAGGTTTTCAGCCACACCACCGGGGTATTTTTGCTGACCTCGACCCGGACATCCGTCGGGCCGCCCAACTGTTGCGCCATTTGCTGGCTCAGAAACTTATAGTGCTGAGCCCATCGCAGGCCGCTCTCCTCCGCTGCCTCGTTGGTATATAACGATATACCGAGTTCGCGGTAAATCTCACGCCGGAACGCAGGCGGCACCTCCAGTGTGGTGCCGTCCTCCAATTGCAGGCTGTCGGTCATCAACATTCTGACTTCGTACGCGAGCACCTTATTAAACTGCTGTAAACTCGGCAGGATCGCGAAGTTCAATACCACCAGATAGGTGGTGACCAAACTGACAAACAACAACGTAACAATCAATAGCAACGTCCGTGCAAATGAGCTGCGCGGAGAAAAGCGCCATCGGCTCATGCCTTACTGCCGTCCGGTACAAAGACGTAGCCCAGACCCCAGACGGTCTGGATATAGCGCGGATGCGCCGGGTCCTCTTCCACCATACGTCGCAGACGGGAAATCTGCACATCGATAGAACGCTCCATCGCGCTATATTCGCGGCCGCGAGCCAGATTCATCAACTTATCGCGGGACAGCGGTTCACGCGGATGACTGACCAGCGCTTTCAGCACGGCGAACTCGCCGCTGGTCAGCGGCATAGGTTCGTCATCGCGGAACATCTCGCGCGTCCCCAGATTCAGTTTGAATTTGCCAAATGCGATAATGGCTTCTTCCTGCGACGGCGCGCCTGGCAGTTCATTCGCCTGACGGCGCAGCACGGCACGAATACGCGCCAGCAGCTCACGCGGGTTAAAGGGCTTGGGAATATAATCATCGGCACCGATCTCCAACCCGACGATGCGATCCACTTCCTCCCCTTTCGCCGTCACCATAATGATGGGCATCGGGTTACTTTGGCTGCGCAAACGGCGGCAAATGGATAAACCATCTTCACCCGGCAACATCAGATCCAACACCATCAGATGAAATGACTCGCGAGTCAGCAAACGATCCATCTGTTCAGCATTGGCAACGCTACGTACCTGAAAACCCTGCTCGGTAAGATAACGTTCCAATAGCGCACGTAAACGCATGTCGTCATCCACAACCAGAATTTTATAATTCTCTTGCATACTCTTTCTCCAAAGGCGTAATAGCCGCCGATGCCGCTATTGTTCAGAATCATACAAATTACTGACAGCCGTTTCTGGTGCACATTCGAGGCAAATTGTTACAAAGCATATTAAAGCACCTGCTATCAAGCAGTTTCGTACGCGATTATAGCCGTTCGAAAATGAATCAACCGTCATTCAATGCACGTTGCCACCGAGATCTCATTCGTGCGTCTCATCATGATAATTCAGCTGGATTTAAGCCACTGAAAAAATCATTGATATAATGTCGGCGTACCTATCCCTACTGCCATGAGATAAAAAAACGCGTGAAAACGAACCTGATCACCCGCGAAGGATACAACAAACTCAAAGCTGAACACGATCATCTCTGGAATGTAAAGCGGCCTGAGATCACCAAAATCGTGTCATGGGCGGCCAGCCTGGGAGATCGTTCTGAAAACGCCGACTACACCTATAACAAGCGGTTATTACGTCAGATCGACCGACGCGTTCGCTATCTGAGGAAATGCCTGAGCGAACTGCAAATTGTCGATTATTCCCCCCAGCAGGACGGCAAAGTTTTCTTCGGCGCCTGGGTTGTGATTGAAAACGAAGAGGGTCAGGTAAAGCGCTTTCGTATTGTCGGCCCGGATGAAATTTATGGCGATGTGAAAGATTATATCTCCATTGATTCCCCCATGGCGCGCGCCTTGCTGAAAAAAGAGGTCGATCAGGAAGTTACCGTCAATACGCCGCAAGGCGTTAAAGCGTGGTTTGTGAACGCCATTGAATACGTCAAGCCAGAACAGGAATAAACCGCTCGATCTCACAAAATCGGGCGTCGCTGAATCAACGGTATGATGCTCGCTCGCAATCATTACAACACGATACCTGCCGACATGTTCACCTCATTTATTTCTATACTGACATAAATGTGTCACTTCCATCCCTTACCTTTGCCATCAATGAGCTACGGAGAACGACCTATGTTTAGCTTAGATGCCATTCTGCAAGACCTAGCACCTCATCGTCATACGCCCCTCTGGCAAAAAACCCTACTACGAACGTTACTGTTCGAGAACGAAATCCAACAGTTTTCTCAGCGATACCCCTACCTCAAAGGGTTGGATCTGGTCGAGCAAATTCTGGATTACTTTCATCTCGACTGTGAGATGGTTGAAGGGGATTTGGAAAACATCCCCAGTCAGGGACCGGTGGTACTGGTTGCCAATCACCCGATTGGCTCACTGGACGGATTGGCGCTGCTACGCACGGTTGCCAGCGTCAGGCCGGACGTGCGTGTCGTGGCCAGCCAGTTGCTCTGTTACGTAGAACCGTTAAAAAACCTGTTCTTTTCCGTTGATAACTTTACTAACCGCACCAAGCGGCAACAATTTAACGCCATACAGCAATACCTGAATAATGACGGTGCGATTATCGTTTTCCCGGCTGGGGAAGTGTCCCGCATCAGCCTGAAAGGTATTCGCGACGGCCACTGGCACAACGGTTTTATCCGCATGGCGAGCAAAGCGCGCGCGCCCGTGGTTCCTATTCACATCAGCGGGCGTAACAGCAACCTGTTTTACCTCTCTTCGCTGATCTATCGGCCGCTCTCCACCCTGCTGCTGGTCAGGGAAATGTTTCGTCAGCAAGGACAAAGGCTCAAACTACGCATAGGCGCTCGCATCCCTTATGCCACCTGGAGCCAGGGCGACTGGCAGGCAAACGATCTTGCCGCCCGCTTTCGACGCCACGTTTATCGGTTGGGACAGGGAAAGCCCGGCTGTTTTTCCGGTGAGAAACCCATCGCCCTGGGCGAAGATCGCGTCATGTTGAAGCGGGCATTGGCGGAGTGCGAAATGCTGGGCACCACACCCGATGGAAAAATCGTCTACCTGTATCAGCGCGGCGAAGAAGACTACGTTCCGATCCTGCGCGAACTGGGACGTCTGCGGGAAATTGCCTTTCGCGCCGTCGGGGAAGGTTCCGGCCAGCGCCGCGATCTGGACAGTTACGATGATGATTATCTGCACCTGATTTTGTGGGACGAGCACGATCTGGAAATCGTCGGCGCCTATCGCTTTATCCCCACAGCGAAGCAGATTGCCGGGAAAGGGAAAAACGGTCTTTACAGCCACAGCCTGTTTCACTACGGCGAAGAGATGAATCCGATATTGGCGTCAGGTATTGAACTGGGGCGCAGTTTCATCCAGCCCAAATACTGGGGCAAACGCGGTCTGGACTACCTCTGGTTAGGCATTGGCGCTTATCTGGCGCGTTATCCGCAGTATCGATATTTATTCGGCCCGGTTTCGCTGTCCGGCACCCTGCCGCCAACGGCACGCGATTTGCTGATCGCCTTTTATCGTCTGCACTTCGCGCCGGACCAGTCACTGGCCCAATCCCGCCGTCCCTATCCGGCGTCGCTGCCTGATGTTCTGAAACAATTTGAAGGTAAGGATTATCAGCAGGATCTGACACGGCTGAAAAGCATGCTGGGCAATATGGGCTGCGCCATTCCCACCCTGTATAAACAGTATTCGGAAGTTTGCGAACCCGGCGGCGTACGGTTTATCGATTTTGGCATCGACCCAGACTTCAACAACTGTATCGACGGGCTGGTTCTGGTTGATTTGCAACAGCTTAAGGCCTCCCGTTACCAGCGTTATATCGCACCATTTGTTGATGAAAATGCTGCCGTAACGTCAAACGGGGATTAGAAGGAAAGCCGGAGGCACTGTCTTCAGCTTCCTGTTTTTGACTCTTCATAACATCAATTCACAATTTCACCTATCGCATACCGGTCCTGTTTGGCGTTATGGGTGTATGCTTTTTTCTAGTGCGCTGATTTGCGATCGGAAGATAGCCATTCATCAGACAAAGGCGATAAATTATGAAACAGACTGTTGCCGCATTAATCGCTAAGACTCTGGAAAGTGCCGGCGTAAAACGTATTTGGGGCGTAACCGGGGATTCGCTTAACGGATTGAGCGATAGCCTGAATCGCATGGGCACTATCGAATGGATGCCAACCCGCCATGAAGAGGTGGCGGCTTTTGCCGCAGGCGCAGAAGCGCAGATTAGCGGAGAACTGTCGGTTTGCGCCGGTTCTTGCGGACCGGGAAACCTGCATCTGATTAACGGTCTGTTTGACTGCCATCGTAATCGCGTTCCGGTACTCGCTATCGCCGCGCATATTCCTTCCAGTGAAATCGGCTCCGGCTACTTCCAGGAAACCCATCCGCAAGAGCTATTTCGCGAATGCAGCCACTACTGCGAGCTCGTCTCCAATCCCGAACAGTTGCCGCAGGTATTGGGTATCGCAATGCGTAAAGCGATCCTTGACCGCGGTGTTTCAGTGGTCGTGTTGCCTGGCGATGTGGCGCTAAAGCCCGCCCCCGAAGACGCGGTATCGAACTGGTATCCGCCGCAACAGCCTGTGATTCGGCCAAACGATGATGAATTGCGCAAGCTGGCCGACGTGTTGAATAAGGCAAAAAACATTACCCTGATGTGCGGCAGCGGTTGCGCTGACGCGCATGATGAAGTCGTGCAGTTGGCCGCTATGCTGAAATCGCCGGTGGTGCATGCATTGCGCGGCAAAGAATATATTGAATATGATAACCCGTATAGCGTCGGCATGACCGGCCTGATCGGTTTCTCATCCGGCTACCACGCAATGATGAACGCCGAGACGCTGGTGCTGCTGGGGACTAAATTCCCTTATCGCGCGTTCTATCCGGCCGGTGCCGACATTATTCAAATCGATATCAATCCCGGCAGTATTGGCGCGCACTGCCATGCTGATATGGCGCTGATTGGCGATATCAAATCCACGTTAACCGCCCTGTTGCCCCTGTTGGAAAACAAAACCCATCGCGCCTTTCTCGACAAGGCGTTGGAGCACTACGCCGACGCGCGCAAAGGGCTTGACGATTTGGCGACCGCGAATGATAAGCAAGCGATTCATCCGCAGTATCTGGCACAGCAGATCAGCCACTACGCGAGTGAAGACGCCATTTTCACCTGTGACGTGGGGACGCCGACGGTATGGGCCGCGCGCTATCTGAAAATGAACGGCAAGCGCCGTCTGATCGGCTCATTCAGCCACGGTTCGATGGCCAATGCGATGCCTCAAGCGCTGGGCGCACAATCGATCGACCGCAATCGCCAGGTCATCTCCATGAGCGGCGACGGCGGCTTCAGCATGCTGATGGGAGATTTTCTCTCTGTCGCACAGCTCAAACTGCCGGTAAAAATCGTGGTATTCAACAATAGCGTACTGGGGTTTGTCGCCTTGGAGATGAAAGCGGGCGGTTACCTGACCGACGGTACTGAACTCGTTAATCCTGACTTCGCTGCCATTGCCAACGCTTGCGGTGTCAAAGGCATTCGCGTGGAGAAAGCCTCCGAACTGAATGACGCGATTGAAGAAGCGTTTGCTTACGATGGCCCGGCTCTGCTTGATGTCATCACCGCCACCGAGGAACTGGTGATACCTCCCCAAATCAAACTGGATCAGGCAAAAGGCTTTAGCCTCTACATGATGCGGGCCATTATCAGCGGACGCGGCGATGAACTGATCGAACTGGCGAAAACCAATTGGTGGCGATAAACAGTATTGATGTCTGACGAGCGCCGCAGCGCCTGTTTCGCTACAGAAACACCAACAGCCGGTTTAGACAGAATGGCGCATCACACTTCCCTTGTTATTTATCCAGCCGGGACACATAGTCACGGCGAGGTTTACCGGTATAAATCTGACAAGGGCGGTAGATCTTCACTTCCGGCTGGTTGTGCATTTCATTCCAGTGCGCAATCCACCCGATGGTGCGCCCCACCGCGGAGATGACCGTAAACATCGACGGCGGCAGCCCCATCGCTTTAAGGATCACCGCGGTATAAAAATCCGCGCTGGGATACAGTTTTTTTTCCAGAAAATATGCATCTGTCATGGCAATGTGCTCCAGCTTAATCGCCACCTGAAGCAGGCTATCTTCCATGCCCAGTTCCGCCAGCACCTCGTCACAGGTTTTACGCAGAATGGCTGCCCGCGGGTCGAAATGCTGGTACACCGAATTGCCGAATCCCATTAGACGTAATACATTGCCCCCCTCTTTTGCGCGCTTCACAAACTCCGGGATGCGGTCCACGGTTTTAATCTCTTCCAGCATACGCATACAGTCTTCATTCGCGCCGCCGTGCATCGGCCCCCACATCGAAGCCAGCCCTGCGGCGATACAGGCAAACGGGTTGGCGCCGGAAGAGCCGGATGCTCTCACCGCCATGGTGGACGGACATTGACCGTGATCGGCATGCAGAATCAGAATGCGGTTCATCGCGCGTTCCAGTACCGGATTTACTTCATATTCTTCCGCCGGAACAGAAAACAGCATATGCAGGAAATTACCGGTATAAGATAAAGCATTGCGGGGATAGACGGATGGCTGCTCGACGGAATATTTGTAGCACATTGCCGCCAGCGTCGGCATTTTGGACAGCAGACGAACCGCAGCCAATTCACGATGCTCCGCGTCATCAATGTCCAGCACATCATGGTAGAATGCGGCCAGCGCCCCCACTACCGCACACATCAGCGCCATCGGATGCGCGTCGCGGCGAAACCCGCTGAACATACGCGCAATTTGTTCATGAATCAGGGTGTGGCGGGTAATATTGTTGGTAAATGCCTCAAATTCTTCCGGCGAAGGCGCCTCACCGTGCAGCAGAATGAAGCAGACCTCGGTAAAGTCGCACTGCTCCGCCAGTTGCTCAACCGGAAATCCCCGATGCAGCAACACGCTGTTCACCGCATCAATATAAGTAATGGCAGATTCACATCCGGCGGTGTTGGCAAAGCCGGGATCGTAGCTGCATAACCCCTGCGCGCCAAGCGGACGGATATCCACAGCCTGTTTCCCCATCACACCAGAACGCATTTCCAGCGTAATCTTTTCCTGTCCGTCTATCGCCAACGCAGACCGTCTTGCTGTCATAAATCGTTCTCCTGCCGAATGAATAATCGTCATCGCTGTAGCCAATATACCCGGTTAATCTTAATGTCGGTAATTGCAACCCGTCTGCCCTGAAGCCGCTGTCACACAATGACGGCCCCCGCCCGGTTTATTTAATACGCTAAAATCACCGATGGGTTGCAAGAATCTGACGTAATATTGACTCAGGTAAAATTTGTTGCCCGTGCAAGCGCCTAAAAACCGCCCCGCAGACACAATGGGAGACGGGCTGGCATTTTTCTTTCTCAATCCGTATAACTGTCCCACAGTTGCCCAACCCATTAATTGATGACTATCGATATCAGACCTATGAATGATTCATTAAGCCAGATTATCGCCAGCGAATTGCAGGCGCGAACGGAGCAAGTGGACGCCGCCGTCCGCCTGCTGGACGAAGGAAACACCGTCCCTTTTATCGCGCGTTACCGCAAGGAAGTGACCGGCGGGCTGGATGATACCCAGTTACGCTTGTTGGAAACCCGCCTGAGCTACCTGCGTGAACTGGACGATCGGCGCCAGACTATTCTGAAATCCATCAGCGAACAGGGAAAACTGACCGACCAACTCGCCGCCGCCATTAACCGAACTCTGAGCAAGACTGAACTGGAAGATCTCTACCTGCCGTACAAGCCCAAACGCCGCACCCGCGGACAGATAGCCATTGAAGCCGGTCTGGCGCCGTTGGCGGATAGCCTGTGGCAAGATCCCTCTCAGGAACCGGAACTGGCTGCTCAGGATTACATTGATGCTGAAAAAGGCGTAGCCGACACCAAAGCGGCGTTGGACGGCGCACGTTATATTCTGATGGAACGTTTCGCGGAAGACGCAGCGCTGTTGGCGAAGGTGCGAAACTATTTGTGGAAAAACGCGCATCTGGTATCCCGCGTGGTGGAAGGCAAAGAGGATGAAGGGGCGAAATTCCGCGATTATTTCGACCATCACGAACCCATTGCTCAGATGCCGTCCCACCGTGCGCTGGCGATGTTCCGCGGTCGCAATGAAGGCATTCTGCAACTGGCGCTGAACGCCGATCCGCAGTTTGAAGAAGCGCCGCGTGAAAGCCATTGCGAACAGATTATTATCGACCACCTGAACTTGCGTTTAGGTCATGCGGCGGCGGATAGCTGGCGGCGTGCGGTCATCAACTGGACGTGGCGCGTCAAAGTGCTGCTGCACCTTGAAACCGAACTGATGGCCGGCGTGCGGGAAAAAGCGGAAGACGAGGCGATCAATGTTTTCGCCCGCAACCTGCACGATTTGCTGATGGCGGCGCCGGCGGGCATGCGCGCCACCATGGGTCTCGATCCCGGTTTACGTACCGGTGTCAAAGTGGCGGTGGTGGACGCCACTGGCAAGCTGGTCGCCACCGACACGATCTATCCCCACACCGGCCAAGCAGCCAAAGCCGCGGCCATCGTCGCCGCCCTGTGCATTAAACATCAGGTTGAACTGGTGGCGATTGGCAACGGCACCGCCTCACGTGAAACCGAGCGCTTCTTCCTCGATACGCAAAAACAGTTCCCTGCTATCCAGGCGCAGAAAGTCATCGTGAGCGAAGCCGGGGCATCGGTGTATTCGGCCTCTGAACTGGCCGCGCAGGAGTTTCCCGATCTGGATGTATCCCTGCGCGGCGCGGTTTCCATTGCCCGCCGTTTGCAGGACCCGCTGGCCGAACTGGTGAAGATAGACCCGAAATCCATCGGTGTCGGTCAGTATCAGCATGACGTCAGCCAGAGTCTGCTGGCGAAAAAACTGGACGCGGTGGTGGAAGATTGTGTAAACGCCGTCGGCGTCGATCTGAATACCGCCTCCGTCGCGCTGTTGACCCGCGTTGCGGGCCTGACGCGCATGATGGCGCAGAACGTGGTGGCCTGGCGCGACGAACACGGCCGCTTCCGCAGCCGGGAACAGTTGCTGAAAGTCAGCCGGCTGGGGCCGAAAGCGTTTGAGCAGTGTGCGGGCTTTCTGCGCATTAATCAGGGCGACAACCCGCTGGACGCGTCCACCGTTCACCCGGAAGCCTACCCTATCGTGCAGCGCATTCTGGCCGCCACGGAGCAGGCGCTACAAGATCTGATGGGCAACCCCAGCGCCCTGCGCAGCCTGAAACCGGCCGATTTTACCGATGAGCGCTTTGGTGTGCCGACCGTTACCGACATCATCAAAGAGCTGGAGAAACCAGGCCGCGACCCGCGCCCCGAGTTCAAAACCGCCAACTTTGCCGATGGCGTGGAAACCATGAACGATCTGGTGCCGGGCATGATCCTGGAAGGGGCGGTCACCAACGTGACCAACTTCGGCGCATTTGTGGATATCGGCGTTCATCAGGACGGTTTGGTACACATTTCCTCTCTCGCCGACCGGTTCGTCGACGATCCCCACAAGGTGGTGAAAGCCGGGGATATCGTGAAGGTAAAGGTGATGGAAGTGGATCTGCAACGCAAGCGTATCGCACTGACGATGCGGCTGGACGAACAACCGGGCGACACCGCAGCACGACGAGGCGGCAACGGTAACGCACGCGACAACAATACGTCTGCGCGTTCAGGCGCAGGCAAACCCCGGCCTCGCCCAGCCACCCCATCCTCCGCGGGCAATAGCGCCATGAGTGATGCATTAGCGGCGGCGTTTAGGAAGCGCTGAATTGTAACGGTCATCGCGGTTCCGTTTCTCAGGGCTCTGCCACTCCATGATTATGACATGTTGTCAATCATCGGGTGGCAGCCGGTCAGAAACGATAATGACAAAACAAGGATAGGGTGGCATTACGCATTAGCTATGCCGAGCTGTCCAAATCCGCTATGCCAGCGCCGACACGAACTCAGAATATCGTCACTCCCCCCGCAGCGCCGCAGCGGGCGACTGTCGGTAAGACAGCATCGCAGGTATAGTCAGTACCGCGGCGGCAACCAACAGCAGAATCAGGACAAAAGTCACGTCTTCCTGTTCCAGCGTGACGGGCAGGACAAAACCACTCTTCTCACTCATGATCACGGCAATAACCCGTGCGGCGGCATACCCTATCGCAACGCCCAACATCACACCGATGCTGACCAGCGACATCAGCCCGCACCAGATGAGCGCGAAAACACCATAGCGCGGTGCGCCAAACGCCCGCAGCGCACCAATTTGCTTCTGCCGCTGTCTAAGATGGATCACGGCGACCATCGCCACGGCAACGCCAACCAGCCCCTGCGTACCCAGCGTGATATACGCCAGCAGTTCACGAATATCACCCAGAATACCGTAGAGTTTCACCAACACTTCCCCAGGGAAAACCGCCTGTGTCGTACTGTTGCGATACAGCGAGCGCAGTTGATACGCCCCGGCGATGCTCTTGGGTTTAACCACTATCGCCGGGACGCCCGCCTGACGCGCCCCCCCCTGTCCATCCGCGCCGGCCGGTTGGACATCATGCTGTTCATCCGTCTCGCTATGCTGAGCCGTGTCAGTTTCATGTGCATCGTCGGGCGGCTGAATGCCGTGCACCCGCCATACCGCATCCATCGGCGCCAGAATTGCCTTATCCCAGGCGCTGCCGTCCGGCGGCAGCACGCCGACGACCGTATACGTCACCGCATCATGGGCATGTACGCCCTCGGCTCCGACCTGCCCGTGAATCGGGCTGAATGTATCACCCGGCGTCAAACCCGTTTGTGCGCCCACCACGGCTTCAAATCCCTCGTTAAATACCCGCCCGGCAGCCAGCGGACGTTTACCGTTATCGGTCACCAGCAGCGGCGTTGTACCCACGATCGGCATCCCCTGATAGAAATCGCCGAAGGCAACCGGCGCAGCCCAGGCAACCAGCGGATTTTTCGTCAGATCATCCAGTATGCTGACGGGAATCAACGTCAGCGCTGACGGCTGTAAAAAAACCGACGACAGCACCAGTTGCGTTTCACTGCCCGGCGCGCCGACAACCAGATCAAAACGATCGGCGGCTTTGGCGCTACCCATACGCAGCGCTCTTTCCTGTAAACCAACGGAAATACTTAACGCCGTTGCCACGGCAATCAGCAGCACCACGACCAACACTCCCGGCCACAGACGCCGCCAGTCCACCCAAATAAGACGCCAGGGAATCATTGTCTTCCCTCCAGTGAAGTGTTGTCCGCCACCAGGCGCCCTTTTTCCAGTTGAATACGGCGGGTCATCTGCGCTGCCAGACGCATATCGTGGGTAATGGCGATCAGCGTGGCATGGTGGTTACGTGCCAGCGTAACCAGCAAATCGGCAATCTGCTCGCCGCTGTGCGAGTCCAGACTCGCCGTCGGTTCATCCGCAACCATGATTTCCGGGGCGCCGAGCAAGGCTCGGGCCACCGCTACCCGCTGTTTTTCGCCACGGGATAGCACATCAACCGGCCGTTTGCCGGTATTCAGCCCAACCTGTCCCAGCAAATCCGCAGCCCGCCGTCGGAGCGACGCAGGCACGCGCCAGTGATGAAACTGTGCGGGCAGCAATACGTTTTCCAGTGCATTCAAACCAGGGAAAAGATGGAAATCCTGCATCACCAGCCCGACATGTTTGGCTCGCCAACGATCCCGCCCCGCCTCATCAAGCAGTCGGATATCCTGCCGCGCCCATTGCACTCGGCCCTCGCCGCGGTTATCCATCCCGGTAATCGCATTGACCAGTGTGGTTTTACCGGAGCCGGACGGCCCCATGACGGCGACCTGTTCGCCAGCGTCAATACGCAGCATCGGGATATCCAGCACGGCGCCCGGCGTATCGGGGAATGTTACGCTCAGCCCCTGAATCAACAACTCGGCCATTGGCTCTCCTACAGGGTGTCGAAGGTCGCTTCCCGCAGCCTTAGCAAACTGACAAAGCCGGTTTCCGGATCGGTCCACGATCCATGCTCCAACACGCCTTCCACCTCAATCATGGTGTTGTTCTGTACGAAAGTTTGTCGTTTAGCCAGATAGACCACCACAATATCTTCCGGCCAGTCGGCATCGGAGGAACAGAAAGGGCAAAGGGCCATCGGCATTTTGGTTAACACGAAGAATTGAGATTCCGCTTTCAGGGGCGGCGCCATAAAACCGCGCATCTTCACCTGCTGGCCGGATAACGATTTAACCTCATCGGAAAACGTCAGCCCCAGCACGCCATAAGACGCGTAGAGCCGATCAAATGGGAGTTCGGACAACGCCGCTTTCACCGTTGTGCACAGCGACAGCAGCGCTACCATCAGTACCGCTTTCACCAAGATAAAAAGCGGGGTCTCCCCCGCCTGGTCGTATTTCACGTTATTCATATTGGGAAATTATTTTTTATCCTGCGGTTTTATCGCCAGCGAATCCACTATGACGCGGAACAATTCCGAGTTCTCCATATAACCCCGAATGCGCTCGGCGCCCGGTCCGCTGGCCTGAATCACCATGTCGTCCACGGAATGAACCCCGCTATCGACAGAACGCGGCAGGATACCTTCGCGGAACACCGCGCCCGGTACTTTTTCATAGGCTTTGTTCGCAACGTACTCATCTTTCTCGTTCTTAATGGCCGGCACAAAGGTGCCATCCAGTTTCGGACGGAAGGTTTCGTAGTAGTCAGGATAATTATTGAAGAAGACCGCCAGACGTTTGGAAACATTCACATCGTCAGGGTAACCGTCTTTATTGGCGTCTTTGTAATTCGGGTAGCCCGCGTCTTCATATACGCCGACTTTTTCACGCATCTCGGTGCCCGGTTTTTCATCATCAACCGTACCGATAATAGAAATGCCGTGCGTATGGTCGCCCGTCACGATGATCAGCGTATCCGGGTTTTTCTCGGCAAACTTCTGCGCCAGCGCCACCGACTGATCCAGCATGATGGTGTTATAGAACGAGCGTTCCCAGTCCAGCGGATGCGAAGCTTTGTCGATCAGCGCCGACTCCACCATCAGGAAGAAACCGTCCTTGTTTTTGGACAGCACATCCAGCGCCGCCTGCGTCATCTCGGTCAAATCCGGTTGGTTGGGGAACTTTTTGGTGACATCATTTTTCAGGAATCGGCGGTCCAGCACGCCGTCCATGTTGCCGGTGTGAAACAGCCCCAGCACTTTGGTGGCTTGCGAAGCATTCTTCTTCAGGGTGTCAGCATCGGTCGCCAGCGCATAACCTGCCTGCTGGAATTTTTCCACGTAGTTGTTTTCGTCTTTACGTTTGGAGCCCGGCGTACTCTTGGGCAGGAAATAGGCCGAACCGCCGCCCAGGATTACGCTGGGCTGCACGTCATAGAACATCTTGACGATTTCAGCTTTATCAGAGCGGCGACGGGTATGAGACACCACGGCGGCCGGGGTCGCATCTTCAAGCTCGGCGTCGCTGACCACACCGACGGACATTTTGGTGGAACGGGTAATCAATTCGCCCAGCGTTTCCTGTTTCGGGTGCTCCAGCGAGTTTTTACTGCGGCTGACATAAACCCCCAGCGCATTCACGCCGGATTTATGGCCCGTCATATAGGCGCTCATGGTATTGGCGCTGTCCGCCGCGATAGAGTCCGTACTGGATGTCCCGGCGAAGGCCATGTATTGCAGGTCGTCGATCGCCAGACGGCCGTCCGCTTTCCCTTCCGTCACGCCTTTGGACAGAATACGCGCTCCGGTGCGGTGGGCAACGGAAAGACCATCGCCGATAAACAGAATCACATTCTTAGCTTTGCGCTTGCCGGGCGTTTGATAAACGTCCCAGGTTACCTGTGTTTTCTTACCGTTGGCCTCGGCTTCCACCACATATTTACCCGCGGCCGACAAATTCACATCCCGCAGCCACACGGTGGAGGCGTTTCCGCCATCTTCACGTTCCACAAACGTGGCGGATTTTCCCAGCACCTGCTGGTAATCCTTGCCATTGATCAGAATGCGGATATCTTGCGGCTTGAGTACTTCATCGAACTCGACTTTAAAATCGAATTTGCCGCCGGCCAGCATGGTGGCGCGGTCGATAGGATAAATGGCTTGAGCCTGCGTCATTGCTGGTATAGCGGTAGAAAACAGTAAAGGCAGTAACCAACGAGCTTTCATCGTGATGTCCTTGATTGCAGAATTAGCAGGAGATAACGTAGTTACTTTTTTTTACAGTTTTATGAATTGATGCATAAATTCTCCAGCCGGACGTGCCCGGCTAGCGCGTCTTCTCTTTCAACGGGAAACGTCGGCGAACGAGCACGAAAAACAGCGGGACAAAAAAGATGGCGAGGAACGTCGCAGATACCATCCCGCCGATCACGCCGGTTCCTACCGCATGTTGACTGGCCGATCCTGCGCCGCCGCTGGTCGCCATCGGCAATACGCCGAAAATAAACGCCAGCGACGTCATCAATATTGGCCTTAGCCGCTGACGAGACGCTTCCAGCGTCGCTTCAACCAGATCCTTGCCTTTTTGGTTCATTTCGTTGGCAAATTCCACAATCAGAATGGCGTTCTTTGCAGAAAGCCCGACCACCGTCAACAGTCCCACCTGAAAATACACATCGTTTTCCAGCCCGCGCGCCCAGGTAGCAACCAGCGCGCCCAGCACCCCAAGCGGCACGACCAGCATCACCGAGAAAGGTATGGTCCAGCTTTCATACAGCGCGGCCAGACACAGAAACACCACCAGCAGCGAAACCGCATACAGCGCTGGCGCCTGCGCGCCGGTCAGCCGTTCCTGAAAGGACATGCCCGTCCATTGCAGCCCGATCCCCGGCGGTAATTTGGCCACCAGCGATTCCATGATATCCATAGCTGTACCGGTACTGACGCCCGGCGCGGCCTCCCCGACAATCTCCAGCGATGCGTAGCCATTATAGCGCTCCAGCCGGGGGGAGCCGGTCTCCCAGACCGTCTGCGCAAACGCGCTGAAGGGCACCATGCCCCCGCTGCTGTTGCGGACGTACCACTTACTCACATCATCCGGTAGCATGCGGTACTTCGCCGCCGCCTGAACATAGACCTTTTTCACCCGCCCGCGGTCAAGAAAATCATTCACATAGGTAGAACCCCAGCCGGTTTTCAGCGTGTTGTTGATATCGTCAACCGAGACGCCCAATGCCCGCGCCTTGCGTTGATCGATATGAATCCGCAACTGTGCGCTGTCGTCCAGACCGTTATGACGTACGCGCGTCAAATCGGCATTCTCCCCGGCCATGTTCAACAGTTGATCTCGCGCCTGCATAAACTGTTCATGTCCCAGCCCGGCGTGATCCTGCAACTGCATGGCGAACCCCGCCGAGTTGCCCAATCCGTTGATGGACGGCGGGCTACTGGCGATGACCCGCGCTTCGCTGATGTCGCGAAATGCCCGGGTGGCGCGTTCGATAATGGCAAACGCACTGCGCTCCGAGCCAGAACGCTCACTCCAATCCTTGAGCCGGACAAACAGGCGCGCCACATTTTGCCCGTTGCCGCCCGGCCCGGAACCGATCGTGGAAAAGACCGATGTCACGTTGTCTTTTTCTTGCGTGAGGTAATATTGCTCGATCTTGTTGACCACCTGTAGGGTTTGCTGCTGCGTCGCGCCCGGCGGCAGTTGCACCTGGGTGGTGAAAATAGCCCGATCTTCCTGTGGCAGAAAAGAGGTCGGCAGTTTGAGAAACAGGAACGCCATAATGCCGATAATGCCCAGATAAAGCAGCAGCCAGCGACCGCCGTTAACCAGAATGTTGCCCACGCCTCGCTCATAGCGCAGCGCATTGCGGGTGAAACTGCGGTTGAACCAGCCAAAAAATCCCTTACGGCCGTGATGCTGACCTTTGGCAAGCGGCTTGAGCAGGGTGGCGCACAGCGCGGGCGTCAGGATCATCGCCACCAGCACCGACAGAATCATAGAGGTCACGATGGTAATTGAAAACTGGCGGTAGATCGCCCCGGTGGTGCCGCCAAAAAACGCCATCGGCACAAACACCGCCGACAGCACCAGCGCAATCCCCACCAATGCGCCTTGCACCTGCCCCATCGATTTGCGTGTCGCTTCTCGCGGCGAAAGTCCTTCCTCGCTCATCACCCGTTCGACGTTCTCCACCACCACAATGGCATCGTCCACCAGCAGGCCGATGGCCAGCACCATCGCAAACATGGTCAGAGTGTTCAGGCTGAATCCGCAGAGATAAAGCACGGCAAACGTCCCGAGCAACACCACCGGCACCGCGATAGTCGGGATCAGCGTGGCGCGAAAATTTTGCAAAAACAGGTACATCACCAGAAAAACCAACAGAATCGCTTCGAACAGGGTTTTCACCACATCGGTGATGGAGGCTTTGACAAAAGGAGAGGTTTCAAAAGCGATTCTGGCTTCCAGCCCGTGCGGAAAATAGGCCGACAGCTCCGCGATACGCGCCCTGACGCGCTTATCCGTCTCCAGCTCGTTGGCTCCGGAGGCGAGCTTTACTCCCAGCCCGGAGGCGGCCTGACCGTTATAGCGGCTGAGGAAATCATAACGCTCGGCGCCCAGCTCCACCTCCGCCACATCGCCCAGCGTCACAGCGGAACCATCCTGATTCACTCGCAGGGTGATATCGCGAAACTGCTGCGGCGTCTGTAGCAACGACTGGGCATTGATGGCGGCATTGAGCGCCTGGTTATCCACCGACGGCACACCGCCCACCTGCCCCACCGAAACCTGGCTGTTCTGCGACTCGATGGTTTGCACCACATCTTCGGTGGTCAGGGCGTAATCCACCATCTTATGCGGATTAAGCCAGATGCGCATCGCATACTGCGACCCGTAGGCGTCCACTTCCCCCACGCCGCTGATACGGCTGATGGGCTCCTGAATATTGGTCGCCACATAATCGGCGATGTCCTGTTTATCCATACTGCCGTCGGTAGACACAAACGCAATCATCAGAATATTGGTTTCGCCGGTCTTACTGACCGTTACACCTTGCTGCTGCACATCCTGCGGGAGTTTACGAATGGCGGACTGTAACTGGTTTTGCACCTGCTGGCGGGCTTCATTGGGATTAGTGCCGGCATCAAACGTGAGCGTGATTCTGGCTTGCCCGGTGCCGCTGCTCTCAGAAGTCATGTACATCAGGTTATCCAACCCTGTCATACTCTGCTCGATAACCTGCGTAACGGTGTTTTCAAGGGTCTGCGCCGACGCGCCAGGGTAGTTGGCGGTGATGCGCACGCTGGGCGGCGCGAGATCAGGATACTGTTCAAGAGGCAGCGCTTTAATCGCCAGCATACCGCACAGGCAGAGAAGAATAGCCAGCACCCACGCAAAAATCGGGCGATCGATAAAAAAACCTGCCATCTCTTTCAAACTCCTCAGCCATATTTCGAAGTGGTGAATTCATGAACAGCTTATATGGGTAGAGGCAGGCCAACCTCATGACCGCAGAGTGATTAAACACCTTACCTGTAAGGGCTGGTGAAATCGTGGAGAAATTGAGGAGAAAATGTAAATTATCGTCGTTTATACGTCAGCAAACGCCGTTACCGCCTCAACAAACGCCCCAGGGTGGGAAATAAACGGCGCGTGCGCCGCTTTAGGGATCACGCAGGATGACGAGTTCGGCCAGCGTTCATCCAGCAAACCGGCCACCTTACGCGGCACCAGCCCATCCAGCGCGCCATACAGCCGCAGGAATGGCAGCGGCAGCGAGGCCAGCGGTTGACGCAAGTCCACCTGGCGGAGGATCTCCAGCCCGCCATTCAGCACGTCAACTGGCGGCATGGGGTACTCCAGCACCACGCGTTTTAATAAACGGGCGTCCTGCCGGGCGCTGTTCGTCCCCAGCGTTTGCAAAGCCAGAAATCGCTCGACCGTACGTTGAAAATCATCGCTGAGCTGATGCTGAAATCCATGCAACACCTCCGGTTTGATACCCGGCCAGTCATCCCGCGCACTAAAACAGGGGGATGACGCCACCGTCACCAGCCCCGTCACCCGCTGCGGCGCACTTAACGCCACCTGACTGGCAACCAGACCGCCGAGCGACCACCCAAGCCAGAAGGCTCGCGCCGGCGCCTGCGCCAGAACAATGTCCGCCATCGCTGCCAACGATAAAGGACCGAACCCCTGACTTCTACCATAGCCGGGCAGATCCACCAGATGCAGGCGAAAATGCGACGCCAGCCGCGATGAAATGCAATGCCAAACCTGGGCATTCAGTCCCCAGCCGTGCAGCAGCACAAGTTCCGTTTTTCCTGAGCCTTCAGTCTGCCAATACAACGATGTCATCAGTTATCTTCCTGCCTTCGGGAACGCACGTCTTTATCATTTCAGGGAAAACGCTATGTTAACCATCGCTGCCCACTGCTGGCTATGCCGATTACCGCTTTATCATAGTCAACACGGTATCTGCTCGTTTTGCCAACGTCATTTGCCTCCCCGCCCCTTGTGTTGTCCTCGCTGCGGCCTGCCGGCCGCCGATCCGACCCGACAATGCGGCCGCTGTCTGCGACGACCACCGCCGTGGCAGGCGATAACTTTTGTTGGAGACTACACTCCGCCATTCAACACGCTGCTGAAACTGTTTAAATTTCATGGTAAAACGGAGCTGGCTTCCGTCCTGGCCCGACAGATTTTGTTAGCCTGGTTGAGCAACCACCGGGAGTACGCCTTGCGGTCGACCGCGCCATCATGCCGACCTGACGTTCTGGTTACCGTGCCTCTGCATAGAAGGCGTCAGTGGTTGCGCGGCTTTAACCAAACGGAACTGTTGGCGCGACCTCTGGCATATTGGCTGGGTTGCGCCTATGCGCCGCGGGCGATTCGCCGTCTGCGCCAAACCCGCATTCAGCAAACGCTCAGCGCCGGCGCGCGGCGTAAAAATCTGCGGGGGGCGTTTGTCTGTCCGGCGTCGTTGACGGGCAAGCAGGTCGTGCTACTGGACGATGTGGTCACGACGGGCAGTACCGCCGCGGAAATCAGCCGCTTGCTGCTGGCTCAAGGCGCGAGCCGCGTTGAGGTGTGGTGTTTGTGCCGCACCTTGTAGTTCGGGGGAGGATGGGCGTATTATAACCAATAAGTGCAGTCAACCATTGAGTTTACTATTATGATCCGTATTACTGACGCTGCGCAGGAACACTTTGTGAAACTGCTGGCAAAACAGGAAGAAGGTACACAGATTCGTGTTTTCGTCATTAATCCCGGCACCCCGAATGCGGAGTGCGGCGTGTCTTATTGCCCGCCGGATGCCGTGGAAGCCAGCGATACCGAACTGAAATTCGAAAAAATTTCCGCGTATGTGGACGAGCTCAGCGCCCCTTATCTGGAAGACGCTGAAATCGACTTTGTAACCGATCAGTTAGGTTCTCAACTGACGCTGAAAGCGCCAAACGCAAAGATGCGAAAAGTGGACGACGACGCGCCGCTGATTGAGCGTGTGGAATATGTATTGCAATCACAGATTAACCCGCAATTGGCAGGTCACGGCGGCAAAGTCACCTTGATGGAAATCACCGACGATGGTCTGGCGATCCTGCAATTCGGCGGCGGCTGTAATGGCTGTTCAATGGTCGACTACACGCTGAAAGAAGGGATTGAGAAAGAACTGCTGCAAAAATTCCCTGAGTTGAAAGGCGTTCGCGACCTCACCGAGCACCAGCGCGGCGAGCACTCTTACTACTGATCTTTGTCAATTATTGACGGTCTGGGAGCGATGCGCCTGGACCTGAGACAGCGATCTTTCCGGTTTCTTCAATCCAAGATTCATTTTTCAAACTTTAGGCTAACACGCACCTTATCGGCACGTTAAATGCCTCAAAGCTGGCGCGTCCAGCTACGTTTATTTCCGTACGGCTTAGCCTGAGACATATCCGCCTCATAGCGCTTTTACGCCGGAGGGAAAACAACATCACTTCACGGGCACGCCGCGCCGTAAATCTATATCCCGGATCAGCCGTTCCAGATAACGATCGGAAAAGATGGATTCCAGCGTACGGGTCAGCTTACGCCGCCAGTTGGGATACGACTGATGGGTGCCGGGTACGTTGACCGGCGTCGCCATATCCAGCCAGTCTTCGAGTTGAAAACCCACCAGCGCGCTGGCGCTGTCGGCGATGTAACGCTGAACGCCCCGATTAAGCGGCGCGCCCATGGTCGTCAACGCGGAATTTCGCCCCACTCTCTGCGGCAACAGACCGTTCCGATGCAGCGTATCCAACAACCCCTGCTTGACGTTTTCACGCAGTTGGATCTGCTCTTGTAAGCGCTCAGGGTTCGGATACAACCCCAGATCTTTGCCCAGCGACAAATCCACCGCCTGCCAGAAGCCGCGCAACGTAGGCAGATCGTGCGTCGTGATGGTCGCCATTGACTGACGAGGGTAGTCAGCGGGCGAACGGAAAACGTTTTTATCATCCTTCTCAAAGAACAGCACTTTATAAGAATACACCCCGAAATCCTGCAACTTGCTGACAATCTCTTTCGGCACCGTTCCTAAATCCTCGCCGATCACCAGACAACGGTTTCGCTGACTCTCAAGCGCCAGCACAGCCAGCAGGTCATCCACCGGATAATAAACATAAGCCCCGTTCACTGCGGATTCCGGCTTGGGTATCCACCACAGCCGCAGCAACGCCATCACATGATCGATGCGCAGCGCGCCACAATGCGCCATATTGCTGCGTAACACATCAATAAAAGGCTGATAGCCGCGAGTCTGCATCATGTTGGGATTCATCGGCGCCAGTTGCCAGTTTTGTCCTTGCGGCCCCAGCGGATCGGGCGGTGCGCCGATGGAGGCTTCCAGGCAGTAAAGCTGACGTTCGTCCCAGGTTTCCGCGCCACCCTGCGCCACGCCGACTGCCAAATCGCGATACAGACCAATCGGCAAGCCGAGCTGTTTACTGTGGGCAAAGCACTCCGCCAACTGCTCGTAAGCCAGCCATTGCAGCCAACAATAAAACGTAATCTCATCAGCGTGCTCCTGGCGAAAGGACTTCACCGTCTCGCCGTGCACATCATGATACCGGGCGGGCCACTGGTTCCAGTCCGCATAGTTGTCGCCCTGACGTTTCAGGTAAGCCTGTAATGCATCAAAGGTGGCCTGCAACTGTAAACTCTGCCCGCCGTTGAACACAAACTGGCGGAACGCGGCGATCCGCGGATCTAGCGAACTCCGGTTGTTAAAATAGCGAAAGGCCAGCCGCAGCGCGGTGAGTTTCAGCGTCATCACCGATTCATACTTGACCCAGCGCGCCGCGCGCAGCGTCGTTATCGCATGCTGGGTATCCTCAAGCCGCCACCACTGCTGTGCTTCAATGCTCTGCTGAAAATCGTCCACCCGGTTAACATCGATATAAATCACGTTCAGCCAGTGGCGGGAAGAAGGGCTATAAGGGCTGGCCGCTTCAGGATTGGCCGGATACAGAGAGTGCAGCGGATTGAGGCCGACGTACACACCGCCACGGCGGGCAATCTGCTCGACCAACTGGCGCAAATCACCAAAATCGCCAATGCCCCAGTTAGTTTGTGAGCGCAGCGTGTAAAGTTGGACGGTAACGCCCCACCAGCGTTTGCCCTGCTGAATGGCATCCGGCTCATAGCAGCGCGGCGGCGCCACGATAATTCGGCACGACCAGCGCCGATCCGCCTGCGTTAGCGTCAGATGGTGATATCCAAGGGGCAGGGCCGCCGGGAGCGACAGCATCGTCCCGCCCGTCATCCGCCCCTGAACCTGTCCACCGTTTTCATACATCAGCACCCAGTCAAATTCGCCGCTGCCGGTAATTGCAATAACGGCGTGCCGTCCCTGAAGAAAAACTTTTACCGGAGGCAAAGGCGCATCCTCACTTCCAGACACATCCATCATCGCCAGAAGCTTATCCCTGATCGGTGCCTCGACAAGATGTTCATTGCCGTAGGCATCTGTATATTTTTCTGCAATACCTGTCTGCTGGATTGCCGGTTTATCCACCTTGAATACCCTCTTCCATTTTCTCAACGACACACTTGCCAAATGCGCTTCTGGTAGTCACGAATTGCCCTATCCGAGCTGAACATCCCCATTCTGGCGGTATTAAGCACACAACGACACGTCCATTCATCCGGCTCGCGGTATCCCGCCTCCACCTGCTGCTGTACCTGACAGTACGGGGAAAAATCGGCCATTAACATATAAGGGTCGCCCGCTTTCAACAGGCTATTCAATAATGGTGCAAATGCTTGCTTATCTCCCCGGCTGAAAGCGCCGCTGGCCAGTTCAGCCAATATTTCACCTAACAACGGCGTCTTTGCAATGTAGTCCGACGGCACGTACCCCTGAGCCTGCAAAGCTTTTACCTGCTCCACCGTATGACCGAAGATGAACATGTTTTCCGCGCCAACCTGCTGCGCCATCTCAACGTTGGCGCCATCCAGCGTGCCCACCGTCAGCGCGCCATTCAGCGCCAGTTTCATGTTGCCCGTACCGGACGCTTCTTTACCTGCCGTCGAAATTTGCTCAGACACATCAGCGGCGGGAATCATACGTTCAGCCAGCGACACGCGGTAGTCGGGAAGAAACACCACTTTGAGTCGTTCATGACAGCGGCGGTCCCGATTAATTCTCTCTGCAACCTGGTTGATGGCGTAAATAATATTCTTTGCCAGCATATAGCCCGGCGCGGCTTTGGCGCCGAACAGAAAGACGCGCGGCACTATATCCAGATGCGGGTTATCGCGCAATTGACGATACAGCGAAAGAATATACAGCAGGTTCAAATGCTGACGTTTATATTCATGCAACCGTTTGATCTGCACATCAAATAGTGCGTTCGGGTCAAGCATGACGCCAAAATGCTGCTTGAGGTGATCCGCCAGACGCACTTTATTGTCATGTTTGATCTGCCGGTAACGCTCACGGAATCCGGCATCCTCCGAGTAGGGTTCCAGCCCCTGCAAGACGGGCAAATCGTTGACCCACTCCGTCTGTAACGTCTCGTCAATCAGCGCCGACAGCGCCGGGTTGCACTGTTTCAGCCAGCGCCGGGGGGTAATACCGTTGGTGACGTTATGGAATTTTGCCGGCCACAGGTGGTGATATTCCGGGAACAGGTCTTTCACCACCAGTTCAGAATGCAGCGCCGCCACGCCATTGACCGCAAAGCAGCTTATCACGCACAGATTAGCCATGCGGATTTGCCGCTGATGGCGGACGGCAAGTTTCGCCCATATCCGCCGGTCGCCCGGCCATGCCTCTTCTACCTGCGTTTTGAACCACGCGTCAATTTGCCGTATGAGGGAGAGATGACGGGGCAGCAGCCGGCCAAACAAACGCTCATCCCAGCGCTCCAACGCCTCCGGCATCAGCGTATGGTTGGTATAGGCAAACGTGCGCCCGGTTATCGACCAGGCTTCATCCCAGCTCAGCCTGTGTTCGTCCAGCAGCAGACGCATCAATTCAGGGATCGCCAGCGCCGGATGGGTGTCGTTGAGCTGGATCACCTCGTAATCGGGCAGTTCGGACAGCCCTCTTCCGGCGTTCAGATGCCTGCGCAGGATATCAGCCACGGAACAGGCGCATTGAAAATATTGCTGCATCAGCCGCAGGCGTTTACCCGCCGCATGGTTATCGTTCGGATAGAGCACCTTGGTCAGACTGGCGGCCGAGATGCCGGCCTGCTCAGCTTTAAGGTAGCGCCCTGCGTTGAACAACGTCAGATCAAACGGGTGACAGTGGGTCGCTTGCCAGAGGCGCAACGGTTGCGTAACGCCATTGCGATAGCCAATCACCGGCAAATCACAGGCCTCGCCTCGAAAGAAAAAATCAGGCTGCCAGGACTTGCTACCGTCGTCATGCTCTTGCAGTTTTCCGCCGAAGCCGACATTCACGGCGAGCGTCGTCCGCTGGAAAAACCACGGATAACTATCGCGATGCCAGTCATCGGGCGTCTCCTGCTGCTGTCCCTGCGAGAAATGCTGACGGAACAGCCCGTACTGATAATTCAGGCCATATCCCGTGGCGGCCTGCCCGACAGTCGCCATCGAATCCAGAAAGCAGGACGCCAGCCGCCCCAGACCGCCGTTGCCCAAACCGGGATCGCTCTCCTGCTCCAGCACATCGCTCAGGCTAATACCCTGTTCGACCAGCACCGCCGCGGTATCGTCGTACCAGCCCAGATTCAGCAGGTTATTGCCCGTCAGCCGACCGGGAAGAAACTCCATCGACAGGTAATTAACGTGACGCGATGGCGGCCTGTCAAATGTATCGGCGCGGAGCGCGGGGAGAAACGGCTGCGCGGCCAGTTGTTCAGCCAGCGCCAGGCTGACGGTACGCCAGCGCTGTTCCGGGGACAGCAGAGTGAGAGAGGCGACTCCGTAATATTGCCGCTGGCGTAACAAGGCGGCGGCAAATTGGGGCGCATTGAATGAAAAAGATTGCACAGATAAAAACGACGACATGATGCCTCCCCCTCTGATCCGTCACGGAAAAAGGCACGCCTGGATCAGCACAACTCCAACTGCACCTTATGTTGTTCGATAATTTCTTGCACGCTGGGTGGCGGTGGTCGATCGGTAAAAAGGTAATCGATCAAATCCATGTTGCCTAAATTCACCATGGCATTCCGACCAAACTTGGAATGATCCGTCACCAGCATGACGCAACGCGAGTTTTCAATAATGGCTCGCTTGGTACGAACTTCATGGTAGTCAAACTCCAGCAATGAGCCATCCATGTCAATGCCGCTGATGCCCAAGATACCGAAATCCAAACGAAACTGAGAGATAAAATCCAGCGTCGCTTCGCCCATAATGCCGCCGTCGCGGGTACGCACTTCACCACCCGCCAGTATCAAACGAAAATCCTCTTTTGCCGTCAACAACATCGCCACATTCAGATTATTGGTGACGACCCGCAGCCCTCTGTGCCGCATCAGCGCATGAGCCACCGCTTCCGGCGTGGTGCCGATATCAATGAACAGCGTGGCGCCGTCGGGGATCTGGCTGGCGACCCGGCGCGCAATGCGTGCTTTTTCATCAGACCACATCATTTTCCGATCATGATAAGCGGTATTTACCGAACTTGAAGGCAGCGCCGCCCCACCGTGGTGACGGTGTATTCTATTTTGCTCGGCCAAATCGTTCAGATCGCGGCGAATCGTTTGCGGGCTCACCGCAAAATGTTCTACCAGTTCTTCCGTGCTGACGTAACCTTGACGACGCACCAGTTCGATAATGGCGTCATGCCGCTGTACTTGCTTCACGTTCATCCCCTAACATGTCCCGATTCACCGGGGGGTCGTTTTATTATTCGTTTTATTATAAGTATCCCAGAAGGCCATTAATAACCCGATTACCAGCCCGGCGACATGGGCCGCGTTAGCTATCGACATTCCTAAAATATCGAAATATCCGGCGATCAGCCACAGCAATGCAAACACCATCAGGCTGCGCGGCATAAACAAATAACCTTCGGGTTCTCTTTCTCCCCGCAGCCAGACATAGCCCATCAGGGCATACACCACGCCGGACAACCCGCCAAAATAGATGCCGCTGAACTGCGACTGCACCCAACCGCTGACCAGCGAGGCCACCAGAGTAATCACCAGTAGTTTACGGGTGCCCAGCACTTTTTCGACCGGCCCGCCTAGATACCACCACCACAACAGATTGAACAGAATATGTAAGACGGAGAAATGCAACAAGGCATGACTGAACCAACGCCAGAGCTGCCATTGCTGCCCGGCGTCCGGGTAAGCGAGCAGCAGCATTACACGCTCATAACCTGAAATCTTCATCAACGCGAACACCGCAACCGACACAATCATGATTAACAGCGTTAGCGGCCCCGCCTGCCGTTTGAGGGTTTGCAGATAAGAGAACCGACGGTATTGGATACCTGAATCGGTCGAACCGGTCTGCCAGCTTGCCGCCTGATAGCGCGGGTTGAGCGGATCGTGCAGAAAGATGTCCAGCGCTTGCTGCACCTGCGTCAGATGGGCGTCATCGGCCAGCCACAGTTCAGCCTCCTGTCCCGTGGAGCGCATTTCCAGACTGACGCCCTGCGTATGCATGTAATCCACAAAAGCTTGAGCCAGACGTGGGTTGGATAGCGCGATAACTCGAATTGCCATAGTTGATTTATCACATTTTGCCATGGGTGGATTGGGCGTAAAAATATCACATATCCGGGAGGGGCGTGCGCGAGAATATCCTTTTCGCCTCAGTGGGAAATCATGCCGTTCGTCCAAAAACCCGCTCAGCATAGCAATATGTCAATCATTTCACTCTCTTTTTGACAACCAAATTACTTGTTTTTGTTTACTTCCGTCTCGACGTATTTCCCATGATATCAGTCACTTTTTAATCAACGTGACTGTTTTACTCTCCTGATATAAATAGGGGGGCGCTAGTTTCTCGACGCAAGACGAAATCGCATCCTTACCTATCTGGACAGGCACGGGCGGGCCAGCAATGAATAACGCCATGGCGTCCGTGGTGGTCATGCTGGTGATGGGGATTGTGGGATATTTGTTGCAGAAGCATCACTACCCGATTGCGCCAGTGATCTTGTGCATGCTACTCGGGCCGATGTTCGAGAAAAGCTTGCTGTCTTCCTTACTGAAGTCGGATGGCAATCTGCTCGCCTTCGTGGAACGCCCGATCTCTGCTCTCCTTGCCGTGCTGTTTCTGATTGTCGTCATCATGCAGGCAAAAAGCATCATTCAGATGTTCAAAACAGCCGGGGATGAACCGGGCAACGAGTAAAGCGGGCCTTATATCCATATGCCCGACGCCCGTCAGCCCTGCGCCTGAACTTCCTGCGGGTAGCGGTTTTGCCAGGCTTCAAAGCCACCGTCAATGCTGTACACCGACTCGAAACCCAGACTAATAAGGTACTGTGCCGCATTGCGGCTGCTGATCCCGTGGTAGCAAATCACCATGATCGGCGTTGCAAAATCGGCGGCGCGAACAAAATCCGACAGCGTTTCGTTAGTCAGATGAGCGGCGCCGGGGATATGAGCCGCGGCAAAACTCTGCTGATCGCGGATATCGGCGACAACCCCGCCCTGCCGCCAGCGGGCATACGCCTGCTCGATGCCTATCGCTTCATATTGTTCCATCAGGCGCTCCCACCATATTAATCGTAAGGAGCGTTATTGTAACCTGACAGGCGAGAGATTAAACCTGATAAGTTGTGGGGCGATATCCGCTTTTTGTCAGCAAGCAAGACCACCCTAAAACATTATCCTCTGTTTACACTTCTCCCCCTCAACACGCCACCGCAGCTCACGACATCGCCGGGACGTTGTCTCGTATCCGTCTGTAATGCAACGGAATGGTGCTGACCCGGCTGGGCGAGGACACCGATATCGCCGCGCTGCTGGCAGAGCTGGACGGCCACGACAGTGAAGGGGCGGACTGGATACGTGATAACGGCGAGCTTTATCTGGCGGGCGACTGGCTTGTAAGTATCCCGCATAATCGTGCCATTCACATTTAGAGATCTTCCGGCATACTCATTTTGCCAACGAAGGAGATCGCTATGCGTAAAGCCCGTTTTACTGAGCATCAGATCATCACGGTGATTAAGTCAGTTGAAGCTGGACGAACAGTGAAAGATGTCTGCCGCGAGGCCGGAATCTCTGAAGCCACTTATTACAACTGGAAGTCTAAATACGGTGGCATGGAAGCATCTGATATTAAAAAAATAAAGGATCTTGAGGACGAGAACCGTCGGCTCAAGCAGATGTTTGCCGACCTCAGTCTTGAGAATCGGGCATTGAAAGATGTTATCGAAAAAAAGCTCTGAAGCCAGCCTTTAAGCGTGAGCTGGTGACGCACCTGATAACAACGTTCGGACTGAGTATCCGTCAGGCCTGCAGGAGCATGAACCTGAGCAGAACGGTTTTCCATTACCGTCCGGACAACACGCGTGACGAACCCGTTATTTTCGCATTGCAGACGGCTGCGGAAAGATATCCACGATACGGCTTCCCGAAGCTGTTTCAGGTTCTGCGGCGGCAGGGATACCAGTGGAACCATAAACGGATCCACCGTATTTACTGTCTGCTGAAACTGAATTTTCGTCGCAAAGGCAAACAGCGTCTGCCGGTACGTAACCCATCGCCGCTGACCACACCTGAAGCTCTGAACCAGAGCTGGTCTGTTGATTTCATGCATGACGCGCTGATTTGCGGCCGTCGCTTTCGCACATTCAATGTCGTCGATGATTTTAATCGCGAGGCTTTGTCGATCGAAATAGACCTGAACCTGCCGGCCCAACGAGTGGTTCGAGTGCTCGACAGGATCGCAGCAAACCGGGGATATCCCGCGATGCTTCGCATGGATAACGGCCCGGAATTTATTTCACTGACTCTGGCTGAGTGGGCAGAAATGCACGCAGTGAGGCTGGAATTTATCAAACCGGGTAAACCGACTCAGAATGCATTTATTGAACGCTTTAACCGGACATACCGCACTGAAATACTGGATTTCTATCTGTTCAGGACGCTGAACGAAGTACGAGAAATCACAGAGCGGTGGCTTTCAGAATATAACTGTGAGCGTCCACATGAATCGCTGAGCAACCTGACACCGGAGGAATACCGATTACAACACCATCTGGCCGGGATCTCAAAAAGTGCGTGGAACTAAAACGGGTCTATTTACATGGACGGCTGCGAGACGGAGGGCGCGGACTGGGTGGAGGACAACGGCACGTTAACACTGGCGGGCGACTGGCTCACCCTGAGCGGGTTACCCGACCAGCCGTTAAGCATTGACGTGCTGCCCGGTAAAATAACCATTCGGGCAGAACAGGGGACTATGCTGGCGTAATAACACCAACCGCTAAAAATAAAATAGCCGGAAGGATCGTGTGATCACTTCCGGATTTTTTATTATTTAATAACACTTAGATATTATTTTCAGTATTTTTTAAAACCTGCTTAAACTCTTTCTTTACCCCTACAGCCATTCCCGCAACAGACAGCCCATAATTTGCAAAGTCACGAGCCACATCTATATTCCCCCTTAAAAGATTATAATTCATACACATTGACACTAATCTAACAGATGTAACACTATTAAATTCAGTGGGGATATTACCATTCTTAACTTTATCGATACTCATATGAGCAAAAACATCATCGATAGAACTAAAAAAATTAAAAAACGCCCACGCTTTTTCTTCTAGCGCTTTAATAACCAAGGAGACACCACTTGGCGAATCTAACAATTCGATCCTTAGCATTTCATCAGTAGATAATCGAGTACGGATATAACAATCAATCTCTCTTTTAGGGAGAGAATGGCTATTTATCTGATCAAAGACTGGATGAACACCTAAATTTATAAAAAAAATGTCTCCTGTGGTTTTTTTCTGAAGATTAATACAATTCAAAAAGCCATTACTCTCCCTAAAAAAATCAGCACCACTCTCTTTAGAGAAACCATTTGAAATAAAAAAGTCTTTTATTAAATTAGTATTCATTACGTTACCTATCGATAAACAATTGGTATTCCATGTTTATTTAGCACATTTTCCAGAGCTTTCGTTGGCCCGATCTTTCCGGTCGTAGGACTTCTTGTAAATACCCACTCAATTCTATCAAGCTGGCCACTTCTTAATATTTTGATATCTCTAGCAACTTCCTGTCTTACCCTCGACGTTAAGCCAGTACGCCCAACTTTAGATTCAATCCCAGTAGTACCATCAACTACATCCATTCGACGTAGCCCACCCGGAACCCGGAAATTCTGCTCTATGAGATCCGTTCCTCTTTCGGCTGCAATTTCATCCCTTACAGAATCGCCTACGGCTTTATTTTTCTGTACCTGAGATGCAGCACCTTTCTTATCCAGCCCGAACGGATCAACCCATTCCAATGGATTATGTACATAACCCTGCGGTCTATTTCCACCAAGCAGCCCAATCGGGTCAGGCGAAATATACTGCTGCGCGCCTTCTGCATCATAATAACGATGTCGGTTATAGTAAAGCCCCGTCTCCCTGTCATATATCTGACCCTGATACCTCAGCTCGCAGTACGCCTCATCGTTCGCCGCGTCCCCCGGATAACGCCGCAGCGGAATGGCGATTTTCTCCTCTCGGTAACCGTCCCACAGTCCCTGCTCGCCCCGCCACAACACCCGGCCTTCCTCGCTGCACAGCTCCCGCGCCGTCCCGGACACATCCGTCACGATATAGTGCAGCCGCGTTCTCTCTCCCTTTGACTCCACCTGCGCCAGCGGCCGGAAACTCCCCGGCTCATACACCCACTGCACCTCCCGGGCCGCCGTCCCGTCCGCCAGATACTGCCGCTGACCCACCAACTGGTCACCGTCCCACCGGTACGCCACCCGCGCCACCGCCTGCCCCAGCTCAGCCTGACCCTCCCGCGTCTTGCTTATCCGCCGGCCGAACGCGTCATACCGATAGCGCCAGCGCCCCCCGTCCGGTAACAATACCCGCACCAGACGCGCCTGCGCGTCCCACTCGTAACGCGTTTCCTTTGGCCGGAAACCCGGACGCGACTCCCGCTTCACCGCCAGACGCCCGCACGCGTCATACCGGTACTGCGCATAACCCCGCTCAACCACCCGGCCCGCCGCGTCATACCGCGACCTCCACTGCGCCACCGCATCCTTCACCGCCAGCGCCTCGCCCGGCGCTATCCGGGCCACTTCACACAGGTTCTGTTCGCTGTCGTAACCAAACAACCTCGCCTGCCGCCGCCGCCCCTCCTCGCGACGCTCCGCCGTCACCTGACCCGCACCGTTCAGACGGAACGCCTGCCCGCCCCAGTGACTGTCGCTGATGCCCGTCAGACGGTCCAGCTCGTCATACTGATAACGCCGCTCCAGCACATCATTGACCCGCCCGTCCGCCCCTTCCAGCGCCTGACGCCGCAACAGACCGCTCGCGCTCCACTCCTGACGCAGCGCAAAACCCGCCCCGTTGCTGCGACGCCCCTCCTCGCCCGACACCGTGTGGCTGAAACTCAGCGGCTGATGCGAACCGATACCCAGCCCCGACAACCGCCCCGACGACCACGACAGTTGCAGCCCCGCCAACAGCCCTTCCACCACCGACCGCTCGCCGCTCTCATCATAAACGCTGCGGATTTCCTCGCCGTTCACCCGCTCCGACACCACCTGCCCGGCTCGGTTGTAAGCGTATTCCACCACTGCGTCCGGGTTCGACGCGTTGACCAGCCGTCCGCCCATGTCATACGCCAGCGTGGTCACGCCTTCCGTTTCACCGTCCGCTTTCAGCGCCGTGACCTCGCTCACCCGTCCGCATGCGTCATACCCGTAGCGCAGCTCGCTGCCGTCCGGTGCAACCCGCCGCGTCAGCCGGCCGGCCGCATCATAACCGTAACGGTACGCCCGCCCGTCGTAATGCCGCTCCCCGCTCAGCCGGCCGCCGGCGTCAAACTCATACCGCCAGTCCTGCCCCTGACTGTTGGTCACCCCGGCGAACTCCGCTTCCGCATTGTAGTGATAACGAATAGTGGCCCCCAGCGGGTCGGTCGCTTCCAGCAGGTTATCGAACGCCCCGTAGCGGAACCGGTAACACTGACCCAGCGCGTCGGTCACTCCGGTCAGATTGCCTTCCTCATCGTATCCGAACCGCGTTTCGCTGCCGTCCTCGTAAATCACCCTTGACGGCGCTTCCCGTCCTCCCTCGTACTCCCAGCGCCGAATCTGCACACCCTGATCATGGGCGATATGCCGTTCTCTCAGCCGGTCATGGTCGTCATAGATAAACGTCGCCGCCGGCGCGTTGTCACGCTCAACGCCGCTCAGCAACCCGCGCGTATTATAGTGATAGCGTTCCGCCACCCCGTCCGGGCCAGTCAACGTCGCCAGTTTCCCGGACGCGTGATAATGATGCAGCCATTCCCGCCCTTCCGGGTCATTCACTTCCACGACCTGGCCTGCGGTATTACGCCGGTAGCGCCACACGCTGCCCAGCGGGTCGGTGTAGGCCAGCAGTTGCCCCTCATCATCATAGTCATAACGATGGACCGCCCCATCCGGCAGCGTTATCGCCGTCGCCTGCCCCCATTCGTTACGCTGGTATTCGGTGCGGTTGCCCAGCGGGTCGGTCTCGGCGATTAACTGGTTGTTTTCCCATTCAAACCGCGTTTCTCCCCCGTCCGGCGTTCGCCGCAGCAGAATATTATTGCGCGCGTCACGCACATAGCTGACCACGCCGCCAAACCCGCTGTGATAGTGGCTGGTCAGCTTGTCATCATCGTATTCAAAGCGCCCCGGCCAGAATCCGCCGGCGGCCCGATCCGCGATCGACCGCCCCTTGTCGTCATAGTCATGCTCCACCCAGGTCTGCGCCAAATCCGACCAACGCAGCAGCCAGCCTTGCGCCGAGTAGGTGTAGTCAAAATTACGCCCTTCACCCGCCCGCACGCTGAGCAGGTGCCCCTGTGCGTCATAGGTATAACTGACCAGCGTCTTCAGCGGCCGACGATGCGGATCGCACAGCGTCAGTCTGACAATCCGTCGGCGCGCGGTTTCCACATGCACCAGACGGCCATCGGGCAGGCCCACCCAGCACAGCGTCGCGCGATCCCATAACAGCGATACCCGGTTTCCCGCCCGATCTTCGATACCGGTCAGACACAATTGCAGACCCAGCGCATGGTCGAACCGGTAGCGCAACCCGTCGACATGCTGCAACACCAACTGTCCCTGATGGCGGTTCAGCCGCCACCCCGGATTGGACGGCGAGCGGCTGAAGCCGCCTTCATCGGGCAGGACGAAAACGGCTTGGTTGAACTCGCCATCCGTCAGCGTCGCCACGCCGTTGTCCAGCGTCAAACTCATATCCCAGTTGCAACGCCACAGCGACCCCAGCAACCCCGGCTGGCGCTCGCCGCCGGAACGGTAATAGCGTTTCATGGCGAGCGGCAACACCCCGGCCAGTTGGAAATCGGTACGCCAGTCCACCACGTATCCCGTGGCCATATCCACCGGCTCCCCCTCGCTCTTGCATTTATCTGAGGTCGCGCAGGTGGCTTTATCCTTTTCGTCGGCTTTTTTTTGTTGTTCCAGGGCACCGGGCCGCTCATCCTTGCTCCTGCCTGCGTTAACCTTGCTCGCCCTTTCCGGCGGCGCGGCAGGTTTTTTGGGGTCATGGGACGGGGTCTTTTTCGCCGGCGTCTGTGAGGCGGCCCGCGTCTCGGCTGTCGCGCGGGGGACGGGCGCTTTTGCGGACTTCGCAAATGCCCCTTTGCGAAGCGCACTCCCGGAGGCCCGGGTCACAATCAGGGGAATAAAGCTGTCGAATTTGCTCTCAAGCGTGGTGATGGCTTCGTCGTAACCTTCAATAAGTCGATCCAGATTATCGATCATCTTACTGAAGCGCTGTTTCATCACCCCGACAAGCCAGCTTTTTTTCGCTGCGTCGTCCAGCGCTTTTATCATCGCAGCACGGATATCCGCCAGCTTGTCCTTGCCTTTCTTCCCATACTCCCGCAGCAAGCCCCGCAGCCGGGTCACTCCCTGCACCAGATTGCCGTCCGACAGGCTGCGGATAGTCTTGATCGCAAACTGCACCGCTTGCGGCGAGCCTTTCTTCAGGGCTTTCAGGATCGCCCGGCCGACCACCTTTATCGCGTCCCCCAGCCCCGGCACGACGCCGATCACACACAGCGCGCCGTCAGCCAGATGCAAATTGTCATCCAGCAGCGCCGGATTTTCATAGGTTTTCCAGCACCACTCACCGATGAAAAAGAGATCCAGCGCCTGCCCCACCACCGGCACGCATCCCAGAACGACCTGACAGAGCATCATGAACGCGGCGTTGTCATCCTCCCCCATATCCGCCACTTCCGCCGCCAGACTGTGGTGGGTTTTATTAATCGCCTGCTTCAACTGGCGGCTGCCGCGGTTGACCTGTTCGTCCAGTTGCCAGAAGCGGTCATATTCTTTCCGGTATTCATCCGGAATTAACGTGAGAAGCCCCGCACCTTCCACATCCACATGGCTGTCGCCGCTGTCCTCCGCGTCATAGGCGAGCAGACCCTGCTTGCGCAGACGAAGATACAATGTGAAATATTCAGCGGCCAACGCTGCGTAGGCCGGGCTGGACTGCAACACCGGATTATTCTGAACGGTTTGCTTCGGCTCGAACGCATCCGTGCCTTCATCCAGCAGAAGCTCAAAGGTGCCGCACCCCATGTCGAAGATATGGCACAGGCCGTTGGCGTCCGTCTTGCCGCGGATCTCTTTTTTATTGCTGTCGGTCAGCACGAACGGCGCGTTGGGCACCGGCTTTCCGGAATCGTAATGGTAGTAAATCAGCGCTTCGCAGCCGCATATGGCGCAACCGCCGGAGATTTTGTTGTCGGTGCTGAAGTTACGTTTCGCCGCGTCCTCGCTGGAAAGCAGCGTGGCTTTTTTGTCCTGATTCATCGTGACTCCCTGTTAGGCGTTTTCGTTTTCCTGATGTTCGAGCGCCGCGCTGTAAAGGCGATCCATGCGATTTTGCGTACCGATATTTTCAGGCTGCGCCAGAATGCGTTGCGCCCAGGGCTGAAGAATGAAATCAGGCTCCAGTTCAGTCGCCAACGCGAGCCAGCGAACAATATCGCGATCATTGTTAAAGCCGTTGAGCCGGGCTTGTTCCGCTTGCCGGCGGGTAAAGGTAAACAAGGATTCCTCATCGCTATCCTGCCAACGCGGGTGATACGACTTCAGGTGGGCCATATATCGTTTCAGCACTTGATGTTCTGATGGCGCCATAATGGATTGCCATTGCCCATTACTCAGTTGGCGAGGCAAGGTGTCCGGTATCGTGTGAGGTTCGCGGGAAATAAGACTTAAGGTTTGCACCTTACCGTCAGGGGAAAGATCGCAAAAACTGGCGACAGGACCAAACAGCGCACAGGCTTCCTGAGCGTTGCTGGCCGACAGTAACTGACTGATAACCTGCCAGTCACTGATGCGCAAGATAGCGTCGTCCCCTGAGGGGGAGGTTACCAGGCTCCAATGTCTCAGGTGTTTTACAACATCAAGCAGTTGGTCAAGCGGTGAATAGGCTTGCATAAACCACGCCAGTTGCAGCCCCAATCCCCAGCCATCCTGCGTTACGATGTGCGCTCGCACTTGCTCCCAGTTGGCGGTGTGGACCGGGATACAGTAGGAAGCGACCGATGCGTGTATGCGTCCGGTCTCTCCCCAGTACAACCGGGTCTGATCCAGGCTGCCGCCCCAGCGTTCCGCCAGCCAGGGGACGGCGTCATTCAGCGCCGCTTCCGCGACGATAAAACAACCGCCCTGAGCAATGCGCGTCTGCCAGGCCGCTTCATCTTCCGATTCCCGCGCCAGAAAAGGTCGAGACACACTCATTGGATGACCTCCGTCATATCAGGTAATTCTCCCCGCATCCATCCGGGACGATGATAATAAAGACGCGCACTTGCTATGCGTTCAGGTTCGAATTTGAAGATCCGAATGCTGTCGCCGAGCGTGCGATATTCAATAAGGTGAACAAAAACCGGGTGTAGGAAAAATTCGCTGCTCAATACCCAACGATGGGCCGACCAAGTTTCACATTCCGCTTCAGTCGCTCTGGGGTATCGGGCCTTTGCCAGATCAATACCGCTGATAAAGCGGTGTTTCACGACTTCAATATCGAGCGGGAAAACATATAACGTGCTGACGAACAGAAATAATTCGTTCGCCAGGCGGTGTAATCGGTTTTCATCGGCAAGCAGATAAAACTGGTAACGTGTCAGATTGATTTGATAATCAGGGTCAGCTTCGCCGCCTTTTTCCTGTTCAATCAGTAATTGGTATTGACCCTGTTCACTATCAGGTGTCGGCAGAAACAGGTTGATCAGCGGTCCGAGAAAATCTGTTTTGGCGTTGTCGTCAAGCGTCTGCCACCAGGGCAGCAATACCGCCGGCGCATAGCTGCGCATCAATGCACGAGAGCCATCCGGCCAGAGGCAAGCAATGCGCCGCTGCCAACAGGCGACAACCTGCCGGAGAGAGAGTGCGCCATGCATCAGTATGACCCCTTGATGCTTTGAAGGCTGCGTATCAGTCAGCCAGTGCAGCAGCGTTTCCCCCGGCCCCCCTTGTTCGATTTTTACCACAATAGGCGCCCAGACTTGCCAGTCTGCGGCCTGCTTATCAAAACGTAAGGGTTGCCATAAATCACTCGCCGCGGGTTGAAATGCCTGCCAGAATTTTGGCAAATCTGGATAATTCAGCAGATCGATAATGGCGTACAGCGGTAAAGCATGACGTTGACTGATTTCAAACAGGGAATAACCGTTTGTCATCTTCGATATTTGCCTGTGAGTTATTTAAATATCTTTCGGATAAAAAAAGAAATAGAAAATTTATGTTTAAATATGCAGTTAAATAAAAGCACATTAATTGAATACTTAATCGATAATAATTATTTAACGCCAAACGCGACAAGACAGAAAAATAGCTCTCCACCGATTATTAATACCGAACTTGTTATTTCTTTGATGGCAAAAGCCTTGCCTGACAAGCGGTTAACAACGGCACACAGGCCAACAGTAGCCTGAACCAACGCCTCTAAGCGGCTCTCCTTTTGCCCGGCGCGCCCTCACCTCTGCGGGTGACAGTGGCGGAAATTCAACGCCGCGTTGCTGTAATAACTGTTTTACTTTTAATGCCCAGGGATATTGAGGCGATTGGGGAGACATAATTGACAGACTGTCTTCTACTGAAAAGGCTAAATCACTGCCCGTATCATCATAGATAGTGGTATCCGCGCCTTGTTCAATCAGCCAATAAACTATTTCATATTTATCCAGATAGGCTGCATAAAGCGCACTATTTCGTCCTGGACCATCTTTTAAATTTACATCGGCTCCCCGTTCGACCAATAATTTAATATCAGCCCAACGTTCTTCACCAATGGCACTAAATATTGCAGGCTGCCTACGTCGGCCTATCGAATTCGGATCACCCCCCGCATCCAGCACGACACGCAGCCAGTCAGGATCTCTTACGCCTGATACCCTGTTGACTATACTATCACCAGAACCATCCTTATAATTTGGATCGGCTCCCAGCTTTAACGCCAGTTTTACTGCTTCCTTATTCTGCGTTTCATAAACCAGCCACAGCAACGGAGTAACGCCTTCTTTTCCCTGAATATTCAGATTTAATCCCTGCGACAATTGGTGCTTTGCCGTAGCCTCATCACCTTTCTGAATACTCTGCAACAACGCCGCCATCGGCGGCTCAAATAACTCACTGGCCTGCATACTGCGTCCTCCGGCTTGACAGGAAGTTAACAACGGCACGCAGGCCAACAGTAGCCTGAACCAACGCCTCAAAGCGGCTCTCCTTTTGCCCGGCGCGCCCTCACCTCTGCGGGTGACAGTGGCGGAAATTCAACGCCGCGTTGCTGTAATAACTGTTTTACTTTTAACGCCCAGGGATATTGAGGCGATTGGGGAGACATAATTGACAGACTGTCTTCTATCGTCCAGGCCAAACTTGCGCCTGTGGCTGAATAGCTATTCACTTCGGCTCCGTGTTCAATAAGCCAATATGCAATTTCATATTCATTCAAATATGCAGCATAGTGAGCACTGTTGGTTTTCTGCCCATCGGTCAAATTCACATCCGCCCCTTTACCTACCAACAACTTAATATCCGCCCAACGTTCTTCGTTAATCGCATTAAAGAGGGCAGGCGTCTTATTATGATCTAATGCATTAGGGTCCCCCCCCGCATCCAACATCATCTTTAGCCATTCCGGTGAGTTAGCACCTGAAACCATATTCACTGCGGTATTACCATGACCAGTTCTAAAATTGGGATCGGCCCCCAGCTTTAACGCCAGTTTTGCGCCAGCCTGATCTTTCTCCATGACCAGCCACAATAAGGGGGTAATTCCCTCCTTTCCCTGCACATTGAGATCCAGCCCTGTCTGTGCAATCTGATGTCGCGCCGCCGTTTCATCCCCTTTCTGAATAGCCCTCAATAATTTCACCATCGGTGGTGTAAAAAACTCACTGACCGGCATACTGCTCCCTCCGGCTTGACAGGCGGTTAAACATCCCAGAATAACTATCCCTACCCATTTCAAACGTGCCAACCATTGCATTACGCCCCCTTAAGTACGTTGGTAATTTTGCCGATATCGTCCTTTTTCTGGCTTTCAATTCCGGCAATAACTTGATCCATACCATGACGGGCCAGCGGTGAACCGCCGGAAGCGGGCAGCGATTGCATACTCCCCGCCGCTTTTGGTAAAGCGCCCCCCAGCAGCGTCGCCACGCCGATTACGCCGCCAATCGCCGCGCCAGCCGAACCGCCTATCAATGCTCCGGCGCCGGACAACAAACCCGGCACCATCGCTTTACCAATGCCTTGCACCATCGTTAAAATTTCACCATCCACAGCTTGGGTGGTAATCAGCGAGTTAATTTTAGCAAGATCGGCTCCCCCGGCCCGACTCGTAGTATTCGCATGCAGACCAGCCGCATTAAAGGTATAGCCGGGTAAACCACTTACGCCCACGCCCGCCGAGGCCAAACCTCCCCCCAGCGAATGTCCAACAATAACAGGCGGCAAATAAAGAGCATCTTTCGTTTGTTTAGACAAATACATTGCTTGCTTGTATGTCGCTGTTTCTCTTCCCACACCTTGAGAAAGGTTGGTCATCCAATCCTTTGCACCAGTAACCGCATTATTTGTACCGCGATAAGTCAGCATGGTTTCGCTATTAATAGCGGACTTAAATAACGCTGCTCCAAACCCAGTGTCTTTATCCAAAAAAGTCGCATTTTCAAGCCCCGGCATTGCGCTGGTATCAATCAGCTCCAGCCCCACAGGCGCCTTCGGCAACGCCTCCAGCACGCCCCGTCGGAACTCATCCACCGGATAAACATACTGCGCGGCTTCCGCGCGCAAAATACTGTCGTTATTAAATGCCAGCCGTTGCGCCGCATCCGCCAGCCCCGGCAATGTTGCCGCTTCCGTCGCCAGTTTTGCCCGCGCCAGATAACGATCCTTGCGCTGGGCAAGGGTAAGCTGTTCATCGAGCATCGGCAATTCGGCGATTTCCCCCCACGCCATCAGGGTTGGCAACAGCATCGGCGTCAACGCCAGCAGCGGCGCCCGATCCCTGGCGGACTGCTCCGCACAGGCTTTCACTGGCGATTGATAGGGGGTGTCGCCAATCATGACATCACCGCTGCCCGCGGCCACCGAACCGCCGCAGCCAATAGCATCACCGATTCGCGCCGCCGGTTTGCCGTTGATGGTCACCGTGCCGGAGCCGGCGGAAATCGCCCGGTTATGTATGCCGTGAGGCATATTCGGACAAGGACAGGCATGCAGCAATACCGCGTCGCCCAGGCGGGCGGCGGGTCTGCCATTGATCGTCACATCGCTGCTGCCCTCAATAATCGGAGTGGCCGGGAAACAACCGTGTCCCGCGCAGCTATCTCCCAAACGTGCGGCACCTGGCATACTCTCTCCTTAACGTCGGTCAGGGGCATCCGGTAATGTCGGCTTGCCTGGTTCTTCCGGCGTGACGGAAACCGGCGCCGTACCTACTCCCGCCGCGCCACCTTCGTTGACTTTCACCCGCGTTCCAGAAATGGTGACGCCAGCGCCATCAATCTTGATAAAACCGCCAGGCGCTTTAATGGTCAGTGCCTGCCCCGCTTCCAGTACAATGTCCGCCGCTTTCAGGTAGCTGTCGGTATTCACCACAATACGCTGATGTGCGCCGATCAGGGTTTCTTCGGAGCCGGACAGCGTGGTCTGGCGACTGCCTTCGATATGAGAGATCTCGCCACCACCGATAAACCGTTTAAGTGACTCGGCGATCCTCTGAACAAAATTACGCCCGATATGCTGATGGTGATCCTGGCCTATCTGTTCAAAATCATCCTGCCCGATAGTCCGGTGACTGTGGCGATCAACCCGCTGGAACTGATCCTGTGCAACGCTGAGATGCTGATCCATCCCGACGCTTTGGCGGTGGATATGATTGATTACCGCGTCCAGGTCTTTTTGCGCATGCAGATAAATCTGTTCACGGGTAGCTTCATCTTCAAAGCGAAGTTCGTTAAAACCGCTGCCTTTGTGGGTATCGGTGCGCAGCGTGGTGCGGGTTTTATGCTCCGGCAAGACATACGGCGTCGGGTTCGTCGCATGAAACGTCCGCCCGGTGACGATCGGCTGGTCCGGGTCGCCCTCAAGAAAGCTCACTATCACCTCATGCCCGATACGCGGTATCGCTATCAGACCGTACTGGCCGCCCGCCCAGCCCTGACTTACCCGCACCCAGCACGAACTCTGGTCGTCGTTCGCCCCATACCTGTCCCACGGAAATTGCAGCTTCACCCGCCCGTATGGGTCGCAGTAGATTTCCTCCCCCGCCGGACCCACCACCGTCGCAATCTGCGGGCCGTCCACCATCGGTTTGTACGGCATCTCCGTCCGCCAGGTCGTGCTCCCCTTCACCACGCTGAAACTGTTGCTCAGCGTGGTCGGTTCGCCCCCGCTCTCCTCTTCCAGCGCCTGCGGCTGCTGCCCCGTATGTGTCACGCTCACCGTCTGCCAGACGATATTCAGCCCCGCATTCGGGTGCTCAGTCAGCCGGAACGTGCTGCCCGGCATCAGTCCCGCGCAGTTCGATTCCCCCTCGCCCGCCACCGCATCCGACCGCAGCGCCTCCAGCCGGTAACCGCTGAACGCTTTGCCGCTCGGGTCCCGTTTGTAACGTCCCGGATAGTCGTAGTGCTGGTAACTTTCACGCTGGTGCTCAAGTCCGCTGCCCGGCTTCTTGTGCGACAGCCCGTACGCCGGGGTCTTGAAGCTGTAGTCTTTAAGCTCCACCTCGGCGGTGCGCACCGCCTCGCTATACCGGAAGCGTCTGACATACTCCCCTTCCGACAGCCCCTGCGTCGCCAGATTGAAGAACAGCGCCGGCCCTTTCCCCAGCGCCCCGGCGTCATCCGCGAATACCACCCGGTGTTTCCCTTCCTCAAACTCGTGGAAGTAATACATCCCCTCTTCCGCCGCCAGACGACCGACAAACCCCAGGTCGCTTTCGCGGTACTGTACGCAATACTCCCGCTGGGGATGGTCGTGACGCAGCGCGAACGCGTAATCCGCTATCCCGGCTTCCTCCAGCAACGTGGCGATGATTTCCTCCGGCTTTTTTGCCTGAAAGATACGCGCGTTGCTGCGCAGCCCCAGCCGCCACAGCGCCGGGCGCACCTCCGCCTGATAGCGGGTGCGGCGAAAGCCGGTGTCGCCCTGACTGAACGCGCTGACGATGCCGCTCACCCGGCGGCGCAGCTCGCCTTCGTACCACACCAGCAATTCGCACGGCTGGTCCAGCACCGCGCCAAAGTCAATATCCGGCTGCGCGCTCGCCAGATTCAGCGACAGGCTGAACGGCTGGTTCAGCCTTTCCTGTAACTGGAAATCCACCACCGCGAACGCGCTTTGCGGCAATGCGCCCAGCGTCACGGTAAACTGTAGTCCTGTACTGTTCGCCACCTTGCTCCTCCTCCCTCTGCCACGGCTACCGCACGCCCCGTTACCGCCCGGTGCGACACGCTACTACCCTGGTGAAAATGACCCCCTGTGCTGCGGTCTGAGTCCGCTCACACCGCAGCGCAGCAAAAAACCCGGCACGCTGTCCGGGTTAAGGAAGGATTACGCTTCGACCGGCGCGCGCCAGTCATCGGAGCCGGACGTGCCGGCCACCGTGTGCTCCCAGTCGATTTTGCGGTACGCCAGCGACACCTCAATCAACTGGGTGTAGTCCAGCTTGGACGGGTCCTGGCAGTGCGGCATCTGGCAGTCGATGTCCACGATGGTGGCGTCGGTCAGGATGGTGGAGAAGAAGTGCTCCTGCTTGCCTTCGACAGAGGTGCGATACCACTTCAGGGTGACGGTCGGCAGCATTTCGCCGGAGGCCAGGGAGTTGTACATCAACGGCACCGCCTTGTTCAGCGCGACGGTGAATTTGAAGGGTTTGTGGACGCGCTGGCCGGAAGGCTGACCGGACTGCGGGTCGGTGGGGACGGTCACCACGTGTTTGAATTCCTGCACCAGCATTTCGTCTTCGTGGCCCTGCACGTAGATGTTGCCGACAGAGTCGGAAGTGAAGGCGCCGGCGGTGATATTGCCCTGGGTTTTTCCTTCGATGCTGATATAGCATGGGGTTGGCATGGTCTTGCTCCTTGTTGATTGAACAGGTGTTTGACTTCACTGTTCACAGGGCAAAGACCATGCCAAACTTTATTCCATTGTTTTTAAACAGAATTTATCTAAGCCAGATTTTGCCTAAGTCAAATTTGAGCAAAAAGTTGCGCAGACTGCGCAGATCAACGGCATCCATTGCGCAAAAAGTGACTTATGCTGGAAAGTGAGCAAGAAGTTGCGCAGATTTTTCATTTGTTCTGAAAGTTTTGGTTAGGGTTATGAAAGTCATGTCTATTTGCGAGTTATCACCTATTGATATAGCGAAAAGCACGCACAAAAATTCAATTAATTATTATGTAGATAATTATTGCCATTATGGTTTTAGCTAAACCAGGGAACGGAACATATTGAGTCTGTCCGGTTTGTATCTTTGGCAAAATTTATCGGCAAGATCCTCTCCGACTTTGTTGAATAAGCAGAGCCTTTGACGAACGTGACAATTAAAACACGACGGTTTCCTGTACATCCTGACTCACTGTGGCGAAGTAAACGTTTAAAATCCCAACTGGAAAAAAGATAGTAAGGCGCTTGCCCAGCGCAATGATTGACTATCTGGTTCGACGAAACCGCTATCGCCGCAGGGTATGACGCATTCGAAGCGGAAATATCATCAACATTTACTTTTACCACAGTAAATGGCCGACGAAATTTCTCTTTCCAGCGCGTAGGCCGTTTCGCACCGGATACCCCGCTATGCCGGGGGTATCACAGAGACGTAAAAACCGTATGCCTATGACAGCGATACGGTTTTCATTCATCCAGAGATGTATAGGAACATCCCGGAATAGGTAAATAGCGGAACGGGCGTCATTCAATTTTTTCCAACGTAATTCATTGAAAGTATAAAAGGTTCAATATCCAGCGCCACAGCCATCTACTGAATTATTTACTCATTATTCTTAATAGGGTGAAAGGTCTTTAAACCGGAATAACAGAGTAGATGGATTAGCGAAGCGTAACCCGTCGTTTACCGAAGCGTTGCCATCTATTCGGAGGTATAGATCTCCGGCGAATACATCCGACTATCCTGATAAACCGAAAAACATCGCCTATCGAGTATAAGCTCGTTATCACTACTTTCGGTCATAATTCCCTGCACACGATGATGATACTGAACACCCACAAGCCAGTTGTCCAGGTTCAAAAATCATGGGTCGCCCATTATGAATTGCTGAGCCATCACCGCCGGAAACCAGCGGAAACGTCCCTTTGTGAGCGGGACATTCCGCGTTATCGCCAAGCAAACATTGTGGAATACCATTAACGGGAAAACCGCTGGCTTCAATCATTTTCCCTCCACCTGAATGGGCATCACCAAGACGAATCGCTCCACGTCCAGACATCTTTTTTCTCCTTATTTACAATTTACATAGCGCATTATATTCCTGGCGGCAGCACCTGCGGATCACGCTGACGAACCACTTCAAGAAAACGGTCAAGCAATTCATCGCGCTCGGTCACCTCACCGGGCTGGCAGGTAATAGCGGCATAAGGCGTTTGCATCAATGGATGGTCGATGTGGTCAGGATTCGGCAGCCCCAGCAGTTCGCGCAGACGCAGCACGGCCAGGATTTCTGTGGGATGCACAGCGAGGAATACGGAATTGAACTCAAACTGTTTGGCTTGCTGGTTGGCCTCGCGCTCGGTCACAGCAATGCGCTCGACGTGGGTATCGCAGGCAGCGAGCAGAACGGGTAGAAACTTGTCCAAGTCGGGTTCGCGCCAGTGCGCCACCAACTGGCCCCAGGCAGGGTCGCGTGGCAAGGCGTGCTTGTCCAGATCCAAGGGTTTTCCCAGCCAGTCGCCAATAATAGTCAAGCCGAAGGCGGCGTAACGAAGCGTGGTGCCGAGTGGGAGATTGTGTCCATCGTGAATGCCATAACCGCCATCAATGCCATCCAATACTGTCTGATAGTGAGGTTGTACCAACTCATGTCTACCGGTTGCTATTACCCCGAACATCAAGTGTGTTTCGGTATCCAAATTTCCTGCGATTCGTCTATCGGTACCTTTCATTTCACGAATGTCAAACATCTCTGCCAGGATCATCCGTGTAAATGCGTAGGCCATATGCTGGTTGGCATCACAGTAAGCCCCGTCTATTGCTGCGAGTAGACTTTGACTAACTTGCGACATTCCGTAATCGAAGAGATCCGTATTCGCAAGAACCAACTTCCCCTCACCCGACAAGTAGGCATTGAGTCGATGACCTCTAACAGATGAGCTTCCTGTTGCCCACTGCCTGACTTCTGACAATGTTTTATTGAGCCTACTCTTCGTATTCTTTGTCATTTTTCTCTACCAAATATTAAGTTGAATTCCAGACCCTGAACCAACCAGAGAATTCAATTGACCTTGGCTGTCAAAGAATATCTGCGCATGCAAGTGCTTGATATTTCCTAACTTGACTGCATCATTGATTGCATCCAGCTTGTCTTGCATGTTCGGATCTACTTCTAACATTTTATCTTCCTTCCATCCTTGCACTTTACTTCTGATTTTCAATTGAATATCAGCAACTTTGTCTGCCCCTGTTCCCTGTGTGCTATTAAATCCCGGCGTCTTCGTCCCACCCAATGTGGCTTTGGTTTCAATCACCAGCAGCGTGTCTTCCGTGAAGTTTAGCGTCTGTGTCGGCGCGGGAGTACCGTTTGCACCCTCCATCCCGTGACGCATGGCGTTAGTTGTGGGCGCCCGCACGGTCAGTGAGGGCGGCGGCGGTACCCAGACCAGCATATCCAGGCCGTGGCCGCTCTTGTTCGTCAGCCCGAACCGATTTGGCACACCCGCTTTATTACTGTAACCAAGAATACGCTGGGGATTGACGCCCCATTTTTCTACCATGCTGGCTGCCAGCGCCTCTTCACCCGCATCACCCACCACTTTACAGATGCGTCCTATCACTTTCAGGCTGCCGCCACGCTGGATAATCAGCATCGTCAGACGACTGCGTAGCGTATTACTCATGACCGAGTAATTGGCCTTACCCGTCGCCGTGGTCAGCGCCACCTGGCTGCTGTTGGTATCCAGCGAGGGTCTGTCGCGCCATTCGACATTACCCGTGTCATCATGACGTTCCGCCTGTCTGCTGCCATGCAGTTCAATCGCCAACGGCTCACCGCTTGTGTGTCCTCCCAGTCTGCGGCGCTCTTCTTCACTGATTGCGTCGGTGTCGAAGCGGGCGCTGACAGGCACATCCCCCCGGATCTTGCGCAAAACCCAACGGGCTCCGCCCAGTGCGAAGGGGGTCAGCATGGCCAGATTGATTAACATAAAGACCTGACGGCCACGCTCTTCGCCGTCCTTCGGATCGTACAATTTACCCAGGTTTTCAAAGAGGGCTTCGCCGTGGTCTATTCCTTCGCCAGTGATCAGTGTCGTGCTGCCATTGGCAATGGCGTTGCCGGCAATGGCAATATCAATAGCCGCAAACGTATATCTGACCCCCTTGTAAATACCAAAAAGCCCTCGGGCTACGCCGACGGCAGGAATAATGGACAAGACGCCGAATCCTGCTTCTGCGACAGCGAGTACGCGTGTCCAGAGTTTGTGCAGCGTTTTAGCCTGCCGATAGTGGCGGTCCAGCGCCTGTGCAGCTTGTCGTGGATCGAACAGACCGGAAACCGTCCATTCGAATTTGTGCCTGCTGGCGCGTTGCCCATGTGGGCCAATTAGTGGCTCTTCGTGATAACGGGCAGACGTAAACGTCCAGAAGTAGATGCGGCTCCCCAGAAAGACACAATTAGTCTGGTTACAGGAAATGGTGGGAAGTTTAGTTATGTCTCCGTGAGCTACTTCCATCAGAAAGGCGGGTGTAACGTGGGTTTCCGTTTCCATGTCGTCTTCCAGGCAGTGGAATACCAGGCCCTGCGCAGCCTGAAAAGCATGGAATTCGGCAAGGTAGGCATCTCCGTACATCTCCCCCAACTGATGGATCACTCGCTGCAAGTAGGTATTACGGAAGTTTTCGACGCGGTCGGTGATCCAGGGATTCTGGGTGAACCAGTCCGGCGTGGCGGCATCATCGTGAGAGGGGATCCCCAGCCATTGATCGGCCTCCCGGGGTCCGTCGCTGCCGTTGAGGGAGAACGGTACGCCGAGTCCGGCGCAATCCGTGCAAATCGATGCCGGGCTGGGCACCTTCCCCTCCATCGCATCCTGAAACAGTTGTTCATAGCTGGCGCTGAGGGCGTCAGTCGTCATTAGGTGCTTCCTCCATGAGAGCACGCCGATGTTGCCGCAGAAATTGCAATAAGAAATGACAAATCTGGCGCGGGTCCGTTTTCTGATACAGCCCGTCATGCAAGACGGTGAATAAGGGATTGCAGTAAAAGAAACGGCCAAAGCTCAGCGCCAGTAACACATGGTGGCCCAGGCAAAGAAGCTGGTTCAGTTGCAGGTGCTGCAAATCATCACTGGGCAGGCGTATTCGTCCAGTCATATGACGCATGCCAAGCAGCTCATAAGCTGAATACTGCTGCCGCCTGACAGGAGGCAATTTAAGCTGATGCAGCGCATCCGTTTCATAGGTTTCAAACAATGTCTGTATGCGCTGAGGCGTATTAATGCCGTACCGCGATGCGGATTGCTCGAAGGCGCGCCAGATGTTTTCAGCCTGCAATGCGCCAGGATTGATCGACAATAGCGTGATAAAAATCTGATGCGCCTGTGGCATAACGCGTTCAGTCTGCTGGCGTAGCGTAATGGCCGTGTTAATCGCCAAATTCAGCCGGGTTGGTTCAGGGAGCCCTGCCGCCGTCAGAATCGGGTTTAGGGTGGCATGGTGAATATCATTCTGCCACCCCAGGCCAAGCAGCAAACTCAGGGTAACGTGCGTGCTGTATCGTCGCCCGTCGCTGTATCCAACCGCTATCGCTTCTTTACCGGCGGCCTCCACAAACGCAGGCATACATTGCGGCGTGCTGGGCAACCTGGGTAACAGGGGGGCCAGCGTATTGCACAAGTAGCGTGACAACCGATGATCCGCCTGCTTTCTTGCAAGGCGCGCCATGACGTCGAGATTGATAGGATTCAGCGCCATCAGGCCTCCTGGTCAACGGGAAGGTCAAGCCAGACCAGGCACCCATCGCACTCTGCCTCTTCATGGCGCTGTTGCTCAAACAGCGGTTGTACGCGCCGTGACAACGATGCCTGTGGATCGTGAAAGTACATCTCTTCAATCTCGCCATCAGCGAAAAAATGTGAGACGGCGGAAGGCAAATGGGCAATGGATGCGATATAAAGTTGCAGGGCTGACGGGGTGCCCAGGCGCAGAAAAAAACGTCGAGTACCTTCCACAAACTTACTAAAATGCCTCAGGTGTCGCCGGACTGCATCCGGTGGCATGCGGGCAAATATCACAATCATGGGCATCGTTTCATAGGCCTTGCCCAGCCACAGATCAAAGTCACTGTCAGGCTCTGGTACACAGAGCCACGGCGTATAGGGTTCAAGCCCTGCCTGCGTATCCAGATGCCATAACGGATAATGGACAACCTCGTGAAACTCCAGCCGTGCCAACAGGTTTCGCTCGGCCCTTGTTTCAGTCAGCACATAAAGGTGAGTACGGTTATTGCGGGTCGGTAACCCTGCTTTATCCAGTTGTTGATAGAAGCTCATTCTTTACCCTCTTTGAGAGGGCACTCTTCGACCAGCGGTGAACCCTGATTGATGGCGGCTTCAATGGCCTGTATCTGGTCGCCAGAAGGGGAAAGAATGCTGACATTTCCTTTCAGTTGAATATTCGGTGCATCCAGCGTAATACCACTGCCATCAAGCAGGATCTTGCCAGCCGGACCGCGGATTAAGATACGGTCGGTGCCTTGCAGGACATATTCGGTCGTCAGCAGTCGCTGACCGCTTCTGGCCTCAATGGACTGCATGCCTTCAATGATCACTTTTTCATGTTCGCCAATCGTGACGAGATGGCTGGCGGTAATATCTTCCTTCAGCGTATTGCCGATATTGCGTACCTCGTTGCGGTCAATGGTGACGAAAACATCCTGGCGGATATGCTCTTTGCGATCACGACCAACCGTATTGGCTTCATCCTGACCGATATGGGTGGAGCGATCACGCGCCACGGCGATCCGCTGATCGTTGCCGATAGAAAGCGTCTCATCATGATTGACCTGAATATTTTGATCTTTTTGCGCATGAATAAAAATTTCTTCGTTGTCTGCGGCATCTTCAAAGCGCAGTTCGTTAAACCCGCCACCTTTGTGCGTTTTACTTTTGATGGTCATCCGCGTTTTATGCAACGGCAGTTCATACGGTGACGGATTAGTCGCATGAAAGGTTCTGCCGGTGACGATCGGCTGGTCCGGGTCGCCCTCAAGAAAGCTCACTATCACCTCATGCCCGATGCGCGGTATCGCTATCAGACCGTACTGGCCGCCCGCCCAGCCCTGACTTACCCGCACCCAGCACGAACTCTGGTCGTCGTTCGCCCCATACCTGTCCCACGGAAATTGCAGCTTCACCCGCCCGTATTCGTCGCAGTAGATTTCTTCCCCTGCCGGCCCCACCACCGTCGCAATCTGCGGACCGTCCACCATCGGTTTGTACGGCAGGTCGGCACGCCAGGTGGTTTTGGCGCTGATGACCTCAAAACTGTTGCTGTAGGTGGTCGGCTCGCCCCCGCTCTCCTCTTCCAGCGCCTGCGGCTGCTGCCCGCTGTGGGTGATGGCGACCAGTTGCCAGCCGCTGTTGAGGGCCGGATTGGGGTGCTCGGTGAGCGTGAAGCTGCTGCCCGGCATCAGCGTGGGCGCATTGGATTCGCCTGAGCCGGTCATCGCCCCGGCGCGTAACGCATCCAGCCGGTAGCCGGTAAAGGCCTTGCCGCTCGGGTCTTGCTTGAAACGCCCCGGATAGTCGTAGTGCTGGTAGGTGTCGCGCTGATGCTCCAGCGCACCGCTCATCTTGCTGTGCAGCAGACCATAGGCCGGGGTCTTGAAGCTGTAGTCCTTGAGGGCGACCTCTGCCGTGCTCACCTGCTCCGCGTAGCGGAAACGGCGCACATATTCCCCCTCGCTCAGCCCCTGAGTGGCGAGATTAAAGAACAATTCAGGGCCTTTGCTCAGCGCCCCGGCGTCGTCGGCAAACACCACCCGGTGCTTGCCCTCTTCAAACTCGTGGAAGAAGTACATCCCCTCTTCCGCCGCCAGTCGGGTGACAAACGCCAGGTCGCTTTCGCGATACTGTACGCAGTATTCGCGTACTGCGTGGTCGTGACGCAGCGCAAAGGCGTAATCGGTGATACCCGCTTCTTCCAGCAATGTGCCGATAATGCCCTCCGGCTTCTGCGCCTGAAAGATACGGGTGTTGGTACGCAGCCCCAGCCGCCACAACGCCGGACGCACCTCCGCCTGATAACGCGTGCGACGAAAACCGGTGTCGCCCTGGGCAAAGGCGCTCACGATGCCGCTCACCCGGCGGCGCAGTTCGCCTTCGTACCACACCAGCAATTCGCACGGCTGGTCAAGGACATCGCCAAAATCAATCCCCGGCAACGGGCTGGCCAGATTCAGCGACAGTACAAACGGCTGGTTAAGCGCCTCGCTGAGCCGAAAATCCACCACCGCAAAAATCGATGCAGGCAACGCGCCGACCTTCACCGTGAACTGTAATCCTGTACTGTTTGCCACACGTCCTCCTGATACTGTATCCGCACTCAGGCATGGCCCGGGCCATGCCTCAATGCAAAAACCCGGCACGCTGGCCGGGTTAAGGAAGGATTACGCTTCGACCGGCGCGCGCCAGTCATCGGAGCCGGACGTGCCGGCCACCGTGTGCTCCCAGTCGATTTTGCGGTACGCCAGCGACACCTCAATCAACTGGGTGTAGTCCAGCTTGGACGGGTCCTGGCAGTGCGGCATCTGGCAGTCGATGTCCACGATGGTGGCGTCGGTCAGGATGGTGGAGAAGAAGTGCTCCTGTTTGCCTTCGACAGAGGTGCGATACCACTTCAGGGTGACGGTCGGCAGCATTTCGCCGGAGGCCAGGGAGTTGTACATCAACGGCACCGCCTTGTTCAGCGCGACGGTGAATTTGAAGGGTTTGTGGACGCGCTGGCCGGAAGGCTGACCGGACTGCGGGTCGGTGGGGACGGTCACCACGTGTTTGAATTCCTGCACCAGCATTTCGTCTTCGTGGCCCTGCACGTAGATGTTGCCGACAGAGTCGGAAGTGAAGGCGCCGGCGGTGATATTGCCCTGGGTTTTTCCTTCGATGCTGATATAGCATGGGGTTGGCATGGTCTTGCTCCTTGTTGATTGAACAGGTGTTTGACTTCACTGTTCACAGGGCAAAGACCATGCCAAACTTTATTCCATTGTTTTTAAACAGAATTTACCTAAACCAGATTTTGCCTAAGTCAAATTTGAGCAAAAAGTTGCGCAGACTGCGCAGATCAACGGCATCCATTGCGCAAAAAGTGATTTATGCTGGAAAGTGAGCAAGAAGTTGCGCAGATTTTTCATTTGTTCTGAAAGTTTTGGTTGGGATCTTGAGGCAACACTGTTATTGCAACACGATAACTATCAATAAATTGAATTTAATCCACAAAACAGATTAATTAACCTCTTTTATGATGTTAATTAGCGGTAATTTCCTGAAAGCGACAGCTATGTTCAACGCCCCCCATCGAATACCGTACCCAGATCCCCCCTTTATTCAACAAGCGGAAAGCCCGTAAACCACAGATTTACGGGCTTCTCGGAAAACGTGATTATTTGATTATTTCGACGCCGCCTCCCAGACAACGTGGGTCATGGCGCTGTCACCAGGATCTTTTTTGATCACCGAGGCATCGCCGCCGTTCAACAGCACATCCACCGTACGGCGGTAAGCCGCAGGATCGAGATAGCCCATTTTCGGCGTGTTGGCATTGGTAATCAGCTTGGCGACATTCTCCATTTGCCGCTGTTGCACCTCTACCGTAGCGGAACCGGACATATCTTCATTCACGATGATGTCGGCCGCTTCCGCCGGGTTTTTCACCGCGTCGTCCCAGCCTTTATAGGTCGCTTTCAGAAACTTCGCCATTCTCGCGACAAAGGCCGGATCGTTCAGGCTTGATTCCAGCACATATAACCCATCTTCCAGCGTCGACACACCCTGATCTTCATAGGGGAAGGAGATCAGTTCGTCCTGCTTCATGCCTGCATCGATCAACTGCCAGTATTCGTTGTAGTTCATGGTTGAAATGCAGGCGGCCTGATTCTGCAACAGCGGATCAACGTTAAAGCCTTGTTTCAACACTTTAATATCCACATCCGGCTTGTAGCCCAGTTTGTGCATCCAGTTGAAAAACGGATATTCGTTGCCCCCGAACCAGACGCCCAGCGTTTTCCCTTTAAAATCCGCCGGTGTTTTAATGCCGGTTGATTTGCGGCAGGTCAACATCATGCCGGAACGGTCAAATATCTGGGCGATATTCACCAACGGCACCCCCGATTCCCGCGCCGCCAGCGCATCCGGCATCCAGTTCACAATCACATCCGCCGATTTTCCGGCTATCACCTGCACCGGCGAAATGTCCGTGCCGCCAGGCTTGATGGTCACGTCCAAACCGGCATCTTTGTAGTAGCCTTTGGCCTGCGCGACGTAATAGCCGGCAAACTGCGCCTGCGGCAGCCATTTAAGCTGCAAGGTGACTTTCTCGGCGGCCCAGACGCCGGTCGTCAGGAAAAACGCCAGCGTTGTGGCGGCCACGATAAGGCATTTGCGAAAAGCGAAACGATCTCTCATCTGAATATCCTCGGGGTAAAGTGGAACACACAACGACCAATGGCCTATGACTCCCCGCGAACCGAAGGGTGCCAGAAATTAATTTTCTTCTCCAACTGCACCAGCAGGGCGTAAAACACCGACCCAACGACGGAGGCCACCACAATCGCCGCCCATACGGTGGACATATGCATGCGCGCCGCCTCTGTCGAAATACGAAAGCCCAACCCGGACGTAGGAGAACCAAAAAACTCGGCGACAATCGCACTGATGAGCGCCAGTGTCGCATTCACTTTCAACGCATTAAAAATGAAGGGTAATGCGGCCGGAAAACGTAACACCCAGAGCGTCTTGCGCGGCGTGGCGGCATAGCAATACATCAGTTCGCGCTCCAGCTTGCCGCTGGCCTGCAATCCGGCCAGCGTACTGACCAGCGCGGGGAAAAACGTCACCAGCACAATTACCGCCGCCTTCGAAGGCCAGTCAAAACCGAACCACATCACCGCGATAGGCGCGACGCCCACCAGCGGGATAGTGCTCGTCAGGTTGGCCAACGGCAGCAACCCGCGTTGCAGAAAGGGCAGACGATCGATCAGTATCCCTACGGCGATGCCCGCACCGCTGCCCAGCAGATACCCCACCAGCACCGATTTCAGTACCGTCTGCACAAAATCCCCGCTCAGCGGCCCGGCGTTTTCATACAGCGCCTGAACGATATCAAGCGGCGCGGGCAGCAGCACTTGTGGTACGGCAAACGCCGTGACCAGCAACTGCCAGAAATAGATCACCCAGACGCCAAACAGCGCCGCCACCATGCCGGCAGGCAGTTGAGGGCGCTTGACCGCTGCCAGACGCTGTACGCTGTGGCAAGCCAATAACCCCAGCGCAAAAATAGCCAGCCAGTATGAGGCATCGGCCTGCGCCATGACGTCGGGAAGGAGCAACAGGCCGGCCGCCGTCACCATCAGTACCATAAGCAAAGCCAGATACCACGGTGATGATAACGGCAGCATGGCCAGCACCGTCACAAGCGGCAGCAACAGTAAAATCGCCAACATGGGCGTGGCGTCCCCCGCCAACGTACCGGGAAGCCACTGCCCCAGCCCCAACAACGTGGCAATCAGCGCCATCATAAGGCCGATACCGCCGGGAACGGATTTACCCATTATCAACCCCCTTTACGGTGTTTCATCACGCCGTACTCCGTCACACTGACCAGCGCGGTCAACAGCAGTCCCAGCAACGACGCCATCACCAGGGCGGACCAGATCTGAATGGTGTTGCCATAGTAAGAACCGGTAAGCAGGCGCGCGCCTAATCCCGCCTGCGCCCCGGTCGGCAGTTCCGCCACCATCGTGCCCACCAGTCCGCTGGCTATCGCCACCCGAAATGCCGGGAATAAATAAGGCAGAGCGGACGGCAGTCTCACCATCCAGAAGGTGTCAATACGACTGGCGGCGTAGGTATGCACCAGCTCCATTTCCATCCTCTGCGGCGAGCGCAATCCCTGCACGGTGGCAATCGTCACCGGAAAGAAACAGAGATACATGGCGATGGTGGCCTTCGGCAGCAGGCCGGTAACGCCAAGACTGCCCAAAATCACCAGCACAATCGGCGCGATAGCCAGCACCGGCACCGTTTGTGACGCCACAATCCACGGCAGCAGGGCTTTATCCAGCGTACGCGAATGCACAATACATATCGCCAACAGCAGGCCGAACACCACGCCCATCGCAAACCCCGTCAGCGCGGCGCTGGCGGTGACCCAGGTGTGCAACAGTAAATTGCGCGGGGAGGTGACCGGCCATTTGGTCAGGCTGGCCCAGATATCCGCCAAAATCTGGTGCGGCGCTGGCAGAACCGGACGCGCCATGTTCAGCGTGGTATCGAGCAGATCGCGCCAGCCCCAGCCGCCCGCAGGGGCCAGCGTGCGTTCAATCGCGCCCTGGGCATTCAACCCGACGGCCAGCAGATACCAGAACGCCACCGCGATGGCGAGCACCACACCAACCGGTAAGGCCCGATGGCCTAAGGTGTCAATGTTCATGGTGTCCCTCGATCAGCGCCTCCCGTACCTCCTGCGCCAGATGAATAAACGCCGGTGAGTCACGCAGAGATAGATCCCGCTGGTGCGGTAACGGCGAATCAATGACTTTGACGATGCGGCCGGGACGCGGCGACATAATGACGATACGGGTGGACAGATAAACCGCTTCGGAAATGGAGTGCGTCACAAACACCATCGTGCGCTGTTCGTTGTACCAAAGCTGCTGCAACTGCTGGTTCAGGTTGTCGCGGGTCAGTTCGTCCAGTGCGCCAAACGGTTCGTCCATCATCAGGATTTTGGGCTCAAAACCCAGCGCCCTGGCGATGGATGCCCGCTGCTGCATACCGCCCGACAACTGCCACGGATACTTTTTCTCAAAACCGCTCAGGCCCACGCGCGATAGCTGCTCACGGGCAATCTCTTCAATCTGGTCAGGCAATTTTCCCTGAATCTGTAACGGCAGCATGACGTTAGCCAGCACGGTACGCCACGGCAACAAGACGGGCGCCTGAAACACATACCCATAGGCGCGCGCCAGACGAGCTTCCGATGGCGTCATCTCATTGACCCAGACTTCGCCTGACGTAATCGCCTCCAGATCGGCAATCACCCGCAACAATGTTGTTTTACCGCAACCGGAAGGACCGATAAAAGAGACAAATTCCCCCTGTCGAATGGTCAGATTCACATCTTTCAGCGCGTGAACCGGCCGATCAGCGGCGGGATAGATAACATTGGCGTCACGCACAACGATTGCTGGTCTGGCGGTGGCCGGGGCTACTGCCGTCGTGATGCGAGAAGGCTCGTCTGCATACATTGGTTGGCTCATACCGGTGTCCCCTCCTGGCGATTTCTGACTATCTGGTTAAGTTCCTGAATTGATTGATGCCATTTCCATGCCAACGTTTATTTTTTACCCGACCTTATGGAATACGTGGGCTTTCGTCCTGGCGCTTAAATCCACATCAGCATATTTGGTGCAAATTGCGGCGCAAGTGCCTTCATTTGGAGCAGAATATCTACCAAAGATGTCTATTTGATTTACCGAGCGCGATTTGTTCAGGATGCTGCCGATGAAGGTTCGGTGAGATGTCGTGCGCGAGAATCACGTCATTGCCATTGTATCGCTATAGCGCACCCAAAGAATAAGGCGCGTCCAATCGGCGCTGCGCCTCAATCTCAAACGCAAAACAGGCAGAGAGGGTCTATAAGGTCAGGCAACTCTGCTGTTGATTTCCCCCAGAACCTCATCAATGATACCCAGCCCCTGCTGCACCTCATCCGCAGTCACGATACAGGGAGGAACCACATGCAGGCGGTTTTCCGCGATGAAACCGAGTAATCCTTTAGCGAGCAACCGGGTTTTTAATTCCCCCATCACCGACGCCGGCAACGGCGTTTTATTTACAGGGTCGGAAACCAGTTCCAGCGCATGGAACACGCCGATACCCCGAATATCGCCGACGATTGGGTATTTCTCGCCCAGTTTCTGTAAACCGGCCGCCAATACGCCATTCCCAATCTGCGCGGCATTTTCGACGATTTTTTCTTCTTCCATCGCATCCAGCGTCGCAACGATGGCGGCCATTGCCAGAGGATGCCCGGAGTAGGTCAAACCGCCGGGAAACAGCTGCGTATCGAAGAAATGGGCGATCGGTTCAGAAATCAGGACGCCTCCCGCCGGCACATAGCCGGAGTTTACCCCTTTGGCAAACGTGATGAGATCCGGTTCGACGCCATAATGTTCAAAGGCAAACCAGGAACCGGTGCGGCCGAAACCGGCCATGACCTCATCCATAATCAGCATAATGCCAAACTCGTCGGCCAGCGCCTGTACGCCCGCCAGATAGCCCGCCGGCGGAACCAGAATACCGGCCGTACCCGGAATGGTTTCCAGTAAAATCGCGGCAATCGTATTTGGCCCCTCGCACTCGATTATCCGCCGCAAATGGTGCAATGCCGCCCGGCACTCTTCGGCTTCGGTGGTCGCCAGAAACTCACTGCGATACAGATATGGCGTAAAGAAATGAAGATGACCGCGGGAATATTCATTGGGTAGACGCCGCCAGTCACCTGTGGCGCCAATTGCACTGCCGGTATTACCATGATAAGAGCGGTAACCAGACAGAATTTTCTCTCTGCCGGTAAACAAACGCGCCATACGGATCGCATTTTCATTGGCATCCGCGCCCGCATTGGTGAAAAACACTTTGTTGAACTTATCGGGCGCGCGGGCAACGATGCGTTTGGCCGCCTCGCCGCGGGCCAGATTCGCGGTCGACGGGGCAATGGTCGCCAGTAAATCCGCCTGAACCTGAATGGCCGCAACCACTCTCGGATGACGAAAACCAATATTGGTGTTGACCAACTGGCTGCTGAAATCCAGCCAGGATTGCCCGTCATAATCCCAGAGCCGACACCCCTCCCCGCCCGCAATCACCATCGGATTCAACGCGCCCTGCGTCGACCAGGAGTGAAAAACATACTGTCTGTCCAACTGACGGACATAATCATTAGACAATGCAGCCTCATTCTTCAACGTCATCTTTCCATCCTCATCGTTACACGGTGGAGCAGCGACGGCCTGCAACTGCGGCGCGATGCTTTACATACCGTCATCAAGTGGTGAAAATCAGACTAGGGATAAAAAAGGCAACGGGGATAGAGCCAGATCGAGGATAACCATGAGCCAGTTGATGCTACAGGCCGATTTGTCCCATACATTCCGAACAACTGGCCCTGTCAGAGTCGCATACCCCTTCGTAAAGTTGAAAACCGTACACCACTCTCAGAAGAGGACATTTTCATGCGCAATATTGTTTTTATCACCGGAGCAACCTCTGGATTTGGCCGTGCGGCGGCGCAGCACTTTGCGGCAAACGGCTGGTCGCTCATCCTCTCCGGCCGGCGTGAAGAACGCCTGAAAGCGCTGGCGGATGAGCTGACCGCGCAAGTGCCCGTTTACTACTCGGTATTGGATGTGCGCGACGCGCAGGCGGTCCAGAACATGGTGGCGACCCTGCCCGATGCATTCAAAGCGGTTAAAACGCTGGTGAATAACGCCGGTTTAGCGCTATCCCCCCAGGCGGCGCAAGACGTTGAATTAGCGGACTGGCACACCATGATCGACACCAATATTACCGGGTTGGTAAATGTGACTCATGCCTTATTGCCGACGCTGATTGCGACCGGAAAAGGCGCCAGTATCATCAATATCGGCTCGATCGCAGGCCAATGGCCGTATCCGGGAAGCCATGTTTACGGCGCCTCAAAAGCGTTCGTCAAACAGTTCAGCTACAATCTGCGCTGTGACCTGCAAGGAACCGGCGTGAGAGTCACTGATCTGGCGCCCGGTATTGCCGAAACCGAATTTACGTTGGTGAGAACCAAAGGCGATCAGACCGCGTCCGATAAGCTGTATCGTGGCACCACGCCGCTCACGGCCGAGGATATAGCCGGGCAAATCTATATCGTGGCGACGCTGCCAGACCATATGAATATCAATCGGATAGAGATTATGCCGGTACGTCAGGCATGGTCACCCTTCGCCATCGATCGTGACTAGCATCACGTCACGCTGAATGCCTTTCCCCATCGGATGGACTGACCGCGTCGTCTCGCCCCTTATCTCCGGTTACTCTCCCACCATACCCGCGCAGGCGGGTATCGGGTTTCGCCTCCCACGCCGACACGCGTTCAGGTATGCTATTTGCTTGTTTTCCCATCGGGGTTGTTAAGTTCAAGGGGGAGCGGGAAATGATTGACCATTGTCTGCATATTGATTTTGTTTCCACCAGAAGCTTGCAGGAACAGTTACGGGAAACGCTGGTTACCTCTATTCTCGCCGGTATTTTCCCTGTCGACGAGCCATTGCCTTCATGTCGTAAATTATCGTGCCAACTGAATATTTCGCGCAACACCGTGGCGCTGGTTTACGAAGGGCTGCTCAATGACGGCTATCTGGTCAGCCGCCCGCGCAGCGGATATTACCTGCACCCGGACTATCATCACGCCGAAACCTTGCCCGAAATGCCCAACGACAGGCAGCTATCGGAAATGGCGCCGCAGGCACCGGAATGGGGCAAGCGATTCAACGTTTGCCCCAGTAACTACCCCACCACCATGAAACCCGCACAGTGGATGGATTACCCGTATCCGTTCATTTACGGTCAGCCCAATACACAGTTGTTCCCGCTGGAACAATGGCGTGAAACAACGCGCAAGGTTACGGGAACCCACCATGATCACGGCTGGCTGTACGACAATATCGATCAGGATGTCACGCTACTGGTTGAACAGGTGCGTAAGCGCATTCTCCCCAAACGCGGCATCATCGCCCGCGGTGACGAAATCCTCATTACGCTGGGTTCACAGAACGCGCTCTATCTGCTCGCCCGCTTGCTGTTTAACAAACATTCCCGCATCGGCGTTGAAAACCCGGTCTTCCGCGAAGCCATTAATACCTTCTCATTGCAGGACGCCGCTATCATTCCTCACTCGCTGGACCGCGAAGGGATTCAACTGACGGCGGCTTCGCGCAGCTGTGACTATTTCTATGTCACCCCCAGCCATCAGGCGCCAACCGGTATCAGCATGAGCAACGCCCGCCGTACCGAATTGCTTGAACACGCCTGCCAACACGACCAAATCATCATTGAGGATGATTACGATTCTGATAGCAGCTTTGATCCCCACCCCAGAGCCGCGCTGAAAGCCAGCGATATGCATAACCGGGTCATCTACGTCAGCAGCCTGTCAAAATCGCTGTCGCCCGGTATGCGTCTGGGCTATCTGGTCGCCCCATCCGAACTGATTGATGAGCTGCGGGCGCTGCGCCGGCTGGTTTATCGTCATCCGCCCGCCCATATTCAGTACCAGATGGCCCACTTTCTGGCACAGGGCTATTACGAAACTTACCTGCACCGCTATCGCGAAGATTCCGCCAGACGCTGGAATATTCTCAACGACGCATTGAATACCTATCTTCCCGAATGTACCCGTCTTCCCGGCAGCGGTCCCGCCAACGCGTTCTGGCTACAAACGCCCGCCGCCGTCAACACTCAGCAGCTCGCATGGCGCGCGGCGCATGCCGGCGTGCTCATCGAGCCGGGTCAGGATCGCTTTCTCGACAGGCATCCGCCGGAAAACTTTTTCCGGCTGGGATTCCATGCCATCAAAGCTGAACAGATCGAACCCGGAATTATTCGTCTGGCAGAGGCTTTTCATCTTAGCCAGTCAGCCCATCGCCGATAGCGTCTCATTCCAGTCATACTTGCCGCTTCGCAATGTTTAACGCACGGGCAATGCGAGTACAAAAAAAGCGTCGAAGCGACGCCGGGAAATCACAAATTGAGATAGATCAAAGCGATTGCTAGCTCAGAAAAACCCACATCCCAATCAGAGCGATGTGGGTTAGCCGCAACCTATCAGATGGTGTGAACGGGCTGAGCGCTCAGCTCATCCTGATCGACCGCGAAGCACGCGACGTTCTGTTCGCCATAGCGCTTCAACTGCGGCTGGAACTGAGTACAGGTACTGAAGCAGCGTTGGCAACGGGCGTTAAACGCACAGCCCGGCGGTGGATTTAGCGGGCTGGGCAGTTCACCCGTCAGCTTGATACGTTCGCGCCGTAAATCAGGATTCAACCGGGGGGTCGCCGACAGCAGCGCCTGCGTATACGGATGACGCGGATTGTTGAAGATCGCGTCTTTGCTGCCCTGCTCCACACAACGTCCCAGATACATCACCATCACTTCATCGGCGATATGCTCCACTACCGACAAATCGTGAGAGATAAACACATAGGACAGCCCCATATCCTGCTGTAAATCCATCATCAGATTTAAAACCTGAGCGCGTACCGACACATCCAGCGCGGAAACCGGTTCATCGGCAATCACCACGTCCGGGTCCAACATCAGCCCGCGGGCAATGGCGATACGCTGGCGCTGACCACCGGAAAACATATGCGGATAACGGTCGTAATGCTCCGTTTTCAAGCCGACTTTCGCCATCATCGCCAACGCCTTTTCACGACGCTCGGCTTTTGACAGACCGGTATTGATCAACAGCGGCTCTTCCAGGATCTGGCCGACTTTTTTACGCGGGTTAAGCGATCCATAAGGATTCTGGAACACGATCTGGATCTTCTGACGGCGCAACTTTTCCGCCGTTTGATCCGGCTTGAGCAGATCCTGACCCTGATAGTAGAGCTCTCCGCCTGAAGGGATTTCGATCATGGTCAGCAAACGGCCCAGCGTGGACTTGCCGCAGCCGGATTCCCCCACCACCGCCAGCGTTTTGCCACGTTCCAGCGTGAATGACACGCCATCCAGCGCTTTTACCAAACGTTCCGGCGCGAAAAACCCGGTTTTCACTGGATAATGTTTTTTCAAATCAATCGCATGCAATAAATGCGGCTGCGGTATTACGTTATATTGGCTCATACGCTCGGCCTCCCCGCATCATCCAGCGGTGTATGACATTTCACCTGACGGCCAGGAATATCCCGCAGCTCAGGTTCTTCCTGTCGGCAACGGTCATGGGCATAGGGACAACGCGGATTCAACAGACAGCCGTTAGGACGGTCGTATTTCCCCGGCACCACACCCGGCAGCGACGCCAGCCGTGATTTGTCCGCCGCGAACTCCGGCAGGGCGCGCAACAACGCCTGCGTGTACGGATGGCGCGGCGCGCGGAAAAGATCCGCCGCCTTGCCGGACTCCACCACCTGGCCGGCGTACATCACAATAATGTGCTGCGCCGCTTCCGCCACCAGCGCCAGGTCGTGCGTAATCAGGATCAGCGCCATATTTTCACGCTGTTGCAATTCCAGGAGCAGTTCAATGATCTGCGCCTGAATAGTGACGTCCAGCGCCGTCGTCGGTTCATCCGCGATCAGCAACTTCGGCCGACAGGCGATCGCCATGGCGATCATCACCCGCTGGCTCATCCCGCCGGAAAGCTGATGCGGATAAACCTCCAGACGTGAAGCCGGATCGGGTATGCCCACCTGCGTCAGCAGGTCGATCGCCCGCTGACGACGAGTCTTACGATTTCCCCCCTGATGCACTTTGATGGCTTCCATAATCTGGAAACCAACGGTGTAGCAGGGGTTCAGGCTGGTCATCGGGTCCTGGAAGATCATCGCGATTTCAGCGCCCACCAGTTGACGCCGTTGCTTTTCGGAAATTTTCTTCAAGTCGCGCTGGTTAAATTCCAGCTTGTCCGCCATCACGCGGCCGGGATAATCAATCAGCCCCATAATCGCCAGCGAGCTGACCGATTTACCGGAGCCGGATTCACCGACAATCCCGACAACCTGACCTTGTTCGACCCGGTAACTGATGCGATCGACCGCCCGAAACGGCAGATCCTCGTCACCAAAGTGAACCGACAATTTATCTACATTGAGTAACGCCATCTCTCTACCTCTGCTACTGCTTGAGTTTGGGGTCGAGAGCGTCACGCAAGCCGTCCCCCATCAGGTTAAATGCCAACACCGTCAGCAAAATCGCCAGACCGGGGAACGTCACCACCCACCAGGCGCTTTGCGCAAACTGCAAAACGTCGGACAACATGGTGCCCCACTCTGGCGTTGGCGGCTGTGCGCCCATACCGAGGAAACCCAAAGCAGCCATATCAAGAATGGCGTTAGAAAAACCCAAAGACGCCTGCACAATTAAAGGCGCCAGACAATTGGGAAAAATATTGACGAACATCTGACGAAGCGCGCCTGCGCCCGCCACGCGTGAAGCGGTGACGTAATCGCGGTTGACTTCCACCAATACCGCGGCGCGGGTCAGTCGAACATAGTGCGGCAAGGCCACAAAGGTCAGCGCCAGTGAAGCGTTCACAATCGAAGGCCCGAATACGGCAACCAGCACCAGCGCCAACAACAGGCTTGGCAACGCCAGCATGATATCGACGATACGCATGATGATGGCATCCACCACTCCGCCGAAATACCCGGCCAGCAGACCGAAGATCACGCCCAGCAGCAGCGAAAGCACCACCACCAGACACCCCACCAGCAACGACAGGCGCGCGCCGTACATCAGGCGGGACAACACGTCACGGCCGACGTCATCCGTACCCAGAATAAACCGCCAGCTTCCGCCCTCCTGCCAGACGGGTGGATGCAGCAAGGCATCACGGAACTGCTCGGCAGGCGCGTGCGGCGCCAGTACATTGGCGCCAATGGCAATAATCAGCATCAGCAGCACATACGCCATGCCGACTACCGCCCCTTTATTACGTTTGAAATAGTGCCAGAATTCCTGCAACGGGGTCATTGGCTTGGGCGCACTATTTACAACAGGTTCAGTCAATTGTGTCATATCAGCCTTCCCCTTATTTCTTGTGACGGATGCGCGGGTTTACCACCCCGTAAAGCACATCCACCAGCAGGTTAACCAGAATGATCATGGTTGCCACCAGCAGAACGCCCCCCTGCACCACCGGATAGTCACGGCGCTGTAAAGCGTCGATCAACCAGCGGCCCAGCCCCGGCCAGGAAAAGATCGTTTCCGTCAAAATCGCGCCCGCCAGCATGGTGCCGACCTGCAAGCCAATCACCGTGACCACCGGCAACATGGCATTACGCAACGCATGTACCACAATCACCCGCAAACGGCTCAACCCTTTGGCGCGGGCAGTACGAATGTAGTCTTCACCCAGCACTTCCAGCATCGCGGAGCGCGTCATACGCACAATGACGGCCAGCGGGATCGTACCCAAAACCACGGCCGGCAGGATCATGTGCTCGACGGCATCAATAAAATCCCCCGGTTCGCCCCAGAACAAGGTATCGATGAGCATGAATCCGGTAAGCGGCATGCTTTCATCAAGGAAAACGATATCGCTGATACGGCCCGAGACGGGCGTCAGGTTGAGCTGAACGGAAACCAGCATGATCAACATCATGCCCCACCAGAAAATGGGCATGGAATAGCCGGCCAGCGCCAGCCCAACGGAAGCGTGATCGAAAATTGAGCCGCGTTTAACCGCCGCCAGTACCCCGATGGGGATCCCGACGATGATGGCAAAAATCATCGCGCAAGTTCCCAGTTCCAGCGTCGCTTTGAAACGGGGAACGAACTCTTCCCAAACGGGGATACGGCTTTTGAGGGAAACCCCCAAATCGCCTTGCAACACGCCGCCAATATAATGGAGGTATTGCTGCCACATCGGCTTATCCAAACCCATTTCGGCCAACAATTGTGCATGGCGCTCGGCAGAAATGCCACGTTCCCCGGCCATGATCATCACCGGGTCGCCCGGTATCATGTGCACAAATGCGAAAGTCAGTAAGGTAATGCCAATAAACGTTGGGATAACCAACCCCAAACGCCGGAGTATGAACTGCAACATATCCCGAACTCTCTGTAATAAGTATGCCCGATTACTCATTGGCGACCGGGCTTATTCATTGCTCACCGCTAAAAAACGCCAGGCGCGATTTTCAACGTCGTGTACGACGGCCCGCGGGGTGGCGGACAGGAAGCACGTCATCATATTTAACGGGCAAAAAACCCCGTCCCCGCGTTCTCCGAAAGAGAATCCGCGAGGCCGGGATTTTTATTGTCCATTGAAATCAGCGGCGGAATTAATCCAACGTCACGTGATTAAAGCTGTGAACACCACGCGGCTGAATGACGTAGCCTTTCACATTGTTACGTATCGGCTCATACACCGTGGAGTGCGCGACGATCAGCGCCGGCGCCTGATCGTGCATCACGACCTGAGCCTGTTGGTACAGTTCGACGCGTTTTGTATGTTCGGATGTCGAGCGAGCCGGCTGGATCAGGTCTTCAAACGGCTTGTAGCACCATTTGGAGTAGTTGGAGCCATCTTTGGCCGCATCACAACTGAACAGCGTGGCCAGAAAGTTATCCGGATCGCCGTTATCGCCGGTCCAACCCATCAACACGGTCTGGTGTTCGCCGTCTTTGGCGCGCTTGAGATATTCGCCCCACTCGTAGGTCACAATCTTGGCTTTGACGCCGATTTTCGCCCAGTCAGACTGGATCATTTCAGCCATACGGCGGGCATTCGGGTTATACGGACGCTGTACCGGCATCGCCCACAGATCGATGGAAAAGCCATTCGGCATTCCCGCTTCTTTCAGCAGCGTTTTGGCTTTTTCCGGATCGTAAGCATAGTCTATAACGTCGTCGTTATAGCCCCACATGGTCGGCGGGATCAGGTTCTTCGCCGCCTGACCCGCGCCCTGATAAACCGCTTCAATAATGGCGGATTTATTGACCGCGTAACTCAACGCCTGACGAACTTTCACGTTATCCAACGGTTTTTTCTCAACATTGTATGCCAGATAACCAACGTTAAGACCCGGTTTTTGCAGTAGCGTAATGTTTTTATCTTCTTTCATGCGCGTCAGATCGGCCGGGTTCGGATACGGCATAATCTGACATTCGTCTTTTTGCAACTTAGCGTAACGCACGGAGGCATCCGGGGTGATAGAGAAGACCAGACGATCGATACCCGGTTTAGTCCCCCAGAAACCTGCAAAGGTTTTGTACAGAATACGGGAGTCTTTCTGATACTGTTGCAGTTGGAACGGCCCGGTGCCAATCGGGTTCAGGTCAATTTTTTCCGGGGTGCCGGCTTTCAGCATCTTATCGCCATACTCGGCTGACATTATGGAAGCAAAATCCATCGCTAGGTCGGCCAGGAACGGCGCTTCAGGGCGAGTCAGCTCAAAACGGACGGTATAGTCATCCACTTTTTCAATTTTGCTGATCAGTTCCGGCATCCCCATCCCCTGGTAGTATTCATAGCTGCCGCCAGAAACTTTATGGTAGGGGTGGTTGGCATCCTGCTGACGCATAAAGGAGAAAATCACGTCATCCGCGTTGAATTCACGGGAAGGTTTGAAATCTTTATTATTCTGCCACTTCACCCCTTTACGCAGATGGAAGGTATAAGTTTTTCCATCGTCGCTAACATCCCATTTCTCTGCCAGACCGGGCTCAAGATCGGTTGTGCCGTCTTTAAATTCAATCAGGCGGTTATAGATAGGAATGGAACTGGCATCAAACGTCGTGCCAGAAGTAAACAATTGCGGATTAAACCCTTCTGGAGAGCCTTCTGAACAATAAACGAGGGTTTTCGCCTGCAAACCTGCCGCGACAGACATTGCCAGCAGACCAAAGCCGAGTGTCAGTACCCTTGATTTAGCCAGGGAATTTGCCATTAATTATGCTCCACTGTGGATGATGTGTGTGTTCATTTAGACAGACCTGTATTTTTAAGTGCTTCGGTCCGTACCCTGTTGCCCGAAGGTATGAACGTTAAAATCATTGAGGAGGCTGACAACAACGTGCACAAAGTCTACGGACGCCTGCACGTACGTAACATTCTCCATACAAACTGTGGCTTCCCCCCTTGATAACGCCCTCAATTTGTCAACAGATCATAGAGACGTCAATATAAGTAGTAGGGATTTACAATCACCATACCTATCATATATAAAAATAAAATTCAGGTTTTAGAATAAAAACCAAGTTGATATATCGCATTAATTACCAAATACAGATTAAAACGCTAACAATTCGCGCATAAAAGGAAATTAACACCATTAAAAAAACTATAGTTATACCTGCTTATCTGTCCATAATATGAGCGCGACTTTTGGTTAAAAGGGTTAGCGATGCGTGAAAAACCCGCCAGATAATAAGTAAAAGTGATATTTTCTTTGCATTCATAAGTAGAAATATAACTATCTACGCTTGATAAAAAAACTTTATAACAGTTCCCGACAAGTTATACACAATCCATCTTATGTCGCTTCTCACTTCGGCAGCCCCATTGGGTGCGCAGGCAGGCGAAACGAAATACACCATTTTCACTGGCTGTGGCATATAAAGGAGGCAGGATTGTGATATGTGATGTGCGCGATCTGAAGAGACATGGGTAGATTTCCATGAATAGGCGCAAAAATGCCGTATTTATTCATTTAACCTGAACTAAAGAAATTAAAATTTTAGTTATGGAAATATTTTTATTAATAGCAAATCTCCCTTATTTACTTACGCTATTTAGCGTGATAGTTTATTTTTATATTCTCCCGCCTCTTCAAAATCACCTCGAAAAACGGTTTAAACCCTCACGCGATAATTAATTTAATTACAAAAAAATGATATAAGTTATTTAAAAAGGACTTGCCGATTAGTTCACAAATAATGAGATAGCATATTATTTTTAACATTCACCCATGCTAGATTACCTATTAATAAAAATATGCAAATGAAATAACCTCCTACCATTTTTCGTTTTTTGTTATTCATTGATAAAGAACAAAAAAATGGAATTTCTTACTTTCTGAAAATAATGCACAGGTTTTCCTGTACCTACTGTCATAGCAGGGTGAACAAAATGAAAAAAACCGAAACAGATATTCTATGTCATAGCAATCTTCCCATAGATTCATCGAAGTCCACCTCATTCATGGAAACTATTTTTAAAATGAAAATAGGCTCTGTTCCCATCCTCCTTTTTATCGCCATTGCCGCTATTGTTACCGTCTCCGCTTACGCGGGCTTCCTGCCTAGAAATATGATTGGCGGCTTCGCCGTTATTATGACAATGGGTTTTTTACTGGCGCATATCGGACACAATATTCCAGTCTTTAAAGATATTGGCGGTCCGGCCATTCTTTGCCTGATGGTGCCGTCAATCATGGTGTATTTTGATTTTTTCAATGACAACACCATGAAGACCGTACACCTGCTGATGAAAGAGGCGAATTTCCTTTACTTCGTTATCGCCTGTCTGGTGGTCGGCAGTATTCTGGGTATGAACCGCAAAATCCTGATCCAAGGGATGGTTCGTATGTTCGTTCCGCTGGTTGTTGGTACGGTTACCGCATTGGTGACCGGCCTGCTGGTCGGCAAACTGTGCGGCTATAGCTTTTACCACACTTTCTTTTTCATCATCGTGCCGATTATCGGCGGCGGTATTGGTGAAGGCATCCTGCCGCTGTCATTAGCCTACTCAGCCATTTTGGGCGAAAGCCCGGATGTGTATGTCGCACAGCTCGCCCCAGCTGCCGTTGTCGGTAACATCTTCGCGATTCTATGCGCCGGCATGCTGTCTCGTCTCGGCATGCGCCGTAAAGACCTGAACGGTGAAGGCCGTCTGGTGCGCAGCGATGAGGACAACGCGATGTTTGCCGTTAACGAAGCGCCCAAACCGGTGGATTTCCATTTGATGGGCGGCGGGCTGCTGATGATCTGCGCCTTCTTTATCGTCGGCGGGCTGCTTGAACATGTGGTTCATATTCCAGGGCCGGTGCTGATGATTTTGATTGCCGTATTCTGCAAATATGGCCGCGTGGTCCCCGCCATCATGGAAACCGGCGCGCACAGCGTTTACAAGTTTGTCTCCAGTTCGCTGGTATGGCCGCTGATGATCGGATTGGGCATGCTGTATATCCCGTTAGAAAGCGTGGTTTCCGTGTTCTCGGTCGGCTACGTGATCGTCTGTGGTTCGGTTGTCCTGTCCATGGCCCTGGTCAGCTTCTTTATCGCGCCTTATCTGAACATGTACCCGATAGAAGCCTCAATCGTTACCACTTGCCATAGCGGTCTGGGTGGTACGGGCGACGTGGCGATTCTGTCTGCGTCTAACCGCATGTCTCTAATGCCGTTCGCACAGATCGCCACTCGTATCGGTGGGGCGTCAACGGTGATTGGCGCAACGTTGTTACTGGGATGGATCATATAATCACGCATGCGATTAACCAACAAAAAGGCCACGATAATCCGTGGCCTTTTTGTTATAGGATCACTCGCAATACTGCCGCAGCGCATCCTGCTTCTCTGGCAACAGCCGGTAGAGATACACCGGACGCCCTGTAGAGCCATAAAGAATATTGGTAGCCAGAATCCCCGTTTCAGACAGGTATATCAGGTATTTACGGCAAGAAACGCGGGAAATGCCAATGGCATTGGCCAGCATTTCCGTTGAAAACTCGGCCCCCTGATTACCTTCAACCCACTCACACACGGTGCGCAAGGTTAGGCTGGTCAACCCCTTCGGCAATTTCTTACGCTCGCCGGCCGAGTTGCTGCTGGTGCGACGAATCAGGTTATCAATATCAGACTGCGCCACGAAATCACGGTGTTTCAGTAAATTCGCTTCTTCACGGTAAGCCGTTAATGCCTGCTCAAAACGCGAGAACTGGAAAGGCTTAATCAAATAATCCACCACACCGTAGTGCAGCGCTTTTTTAATGGTATAGACGTCACTGGCAGAAGAAATAATAATTACATCCGTCTTTTCACTCACTTCACGGATGATAGGTAACAAATCCAGACCGTTATCCTGTTGCATATAGATATCCAGCAATACCAGGTCGATTTCGGAATTCGGTTGCATCAGTAAATTTCTTGCCTGCTGCAATGTAGGCACTGTCGCATAGCAGCTAAATCCAGCAACCTGATTCAGATAAGATTTGTTTAGCTCTGCAACCATGGCATCGTCATCAACAATCAGTACATTAATCATGGTCAAACAGCCTTGCTTGATAAGGAATATTAACGAAAAACTGGGTGTACACCTCAGGTTCCGACTCAAAATCGATGTTGCCACCGATCTTCTCCAGGCTCTGTCTGGTCAGATGCAGGCCAATACCACGTCCACTGCCTTTCGTGGAAAAACCCTGTTCATAAATACGTTCCTGATCCTCCAGCGCAATACCGGGCCCATCATCACCGACAGTAACATGCAAACATCCATCTTGATGGTGGAAACTGACGCTGATTTCGCAGTTTTCCTGGCCGTTTATCGCGTCCATGGCGTTTTCAATCAGGTTACCCAGCACAGTAATCAATTCATTGGTTATATCAACATCATCCGTTTCCGGCAGCAGGCTTTCCTCGCTGATGGATAATGTAATACCAAGATCGCGGGCCCGATTAATTTTCCCCAACAAGAAGCCGGCGATCACGGGTGATTTTACTTTACGAATAATGGAACCAATTTCCGCCTGGTAGTTATTGGCGGTTTTCAAAATATAATCTTCCAGTTGAGAATAATATTTTAAATGCAGCATCCCCAATATCACGTGTAATTTATTCATAAATTCATGGGATTGCGCCCGCAAGGCATCCGCATAGTAGGACATGCCGGTCAAACGTTGCAGCAACTGACTGATTTCGGTTTTATCACGGAATGTCGCGATAGCCCCGATAATATCCCCCTTCACAAATACCGGTACGGTATTGGTCAGCAGCAGGTGACCGTTAAAATTGATTTCCTCGTCACGCTGGGGAACGCCGCTCTCAAGAACCTGCTTCAGGCGTAAGTGTTCCAGCCACTCAGCGCTGACAAGATCCGTCGACTTTTGCAGCAGCGAATTATCCTGCCGGAATAATCGCCTGGCCTCATCATTAATTACCGTGATATGTGCCTGATTATCCACTGCGATCACGCCTTCCTTGATGTGCTTCAACATCGCGTTACGCTGTTCAAACAGGCTGGATATCTCGTACGGTTCAAAGCCCAGCATGATCCGTTTGAGCACCTTCACCAGAATCAAGGTTCCCAACCAGCCAACCAGCGCACCGGCAAGAATCGCCCAGGGGATCATCCAGCGGTTCTCACTGATAACTTTTTGCACGCTGGTCAATGCAATACCCAGTGCGACCACGCCAATCTGCTGATTATTGCTGTCAAAAACCGGCGTAAACACCCTTAATGCTGGATCAAGCGTGCCACGGTTAATCGAGGTGTTTTCCATCCCCAGCAGGGAGGGATAAATGTCACGGCCCGCAAAATATTCGCCAATTCTTTGCGGCTCTGGGTGACTATGGCGAATGGTATCCATATCGGTAATGGTCACAAAGAGCAGCTGATTGCGCTGACGAATCATTTCTGCCGCCTTTTGAACGTCATCCGCCTTTCCGAGGCCCTTCAGTTCATTAATAACCGCAGGGGAGGCCGCAAGGGTGCGGGCGATGGAAAAGGCCTTTTCCCGCAGATGATCTTCTGATAACTGATTAATACGAAAAAATAATAAGGAGTACACCACCAACAGTACAGCGCCAAGCACAACAGAAACCATCAGAAACACCGACGTCCCTAACTTCAACGGTGTTTTTTTCTTGTTCATGTCGCTCTCCAGAATAACCATCATTACACCGTTATCTTATACTGTTTCATCACTTTTCGCGTGTCGGAATGAACGCGTCCAACCACAGGGTGGTTGGACGCGCTGTATCAGAAGGGAGCTTGAATAAAACGGAACACAAGAGCGTTATCTGGCCTTACCAGAAACCAAGCAGTTTCCACCACATGCTGCCTACGCCCAACCAGATTGGAATAATGACCAGGCTGACTAGGAAACCGATTTTCCACCAGGTGCTCAACGGCATGTAACCACAACCGAACAGAATCGGCGCCGGACCGCTGGAATAGTGAGTCGTGGACATAAACAGGTTACTGAAGATACCGAAAACCAACACAGTCAGCATCGGTGGCGCACCTGCCGCCAGGGCGATCGAAACGAAAATCGCATACATCGCACTGATGTGAGCAATCGCACTCGCCATCAAATAGTGGCTGTAGTAGTAAACCAACAGCAGCAGGCCAAGCATCGGCAGCCAATGCATGCCGCTTACCGCGTTACCTGCCAGACCGCCCATCCAGGCTATCAAACCCATTTTGTTGAGCTGTCCTGCCAGCGTCATCAGCACGGCAAACCAAACAACGGTGTGCCACGCTTCTTTTTCACCGACCACGTCATCCCAAGTCAGGGCACGACTAAGCAACAGTACGCTCAAACCTGCCAGCGCCGTCAGAGTCGCATCAATTTTCAACGTAGAGCCCAGCACCCAAAACGTCACCAGACCAAGGAAGACCCCCAGAACCACCCATTCATTACGGCCCATCGGCCCCATTTCACGCAATCTTTCGACGGCAATCGCGCGCATTTCCGAGGTTTGTTTCAGTTCTGGCGGATAGAAACGGTAGATCAGATAAGGAATCAGCGCCAGCGACAGGAAACCAGGCAGCAGCGTAGCAAGCGCCCAGTCAGTCCAACTGATCTCGATACCAAACTGGGAAGCCAGTTTAGCGACCATCGGGTTACCCGCCATGGAGGTCATGAACATCGCTGATGTGACGGCATTACACTGGAATATGGACTGCACCAGAAAAGCGCCGATACGACGTTGCGTGCCTTTTTCCGGCGTTGAGTCATAGGCTTCGGAAATGGAACGGAACAGCGGCGTGATAATCCCACCGCAGCGTGCGGAAGTGGACGGCATGGCGGGCGCGAACAGTAAATCGGTAAACACCAGACCATACGCCAGACCCAATGAGCTATTGCCCAACTTGCTGATAAACAGCAAACCGATGCGGCGGCCAAAACCGGTTTTAATAAACCCGCGGGAAATAAAGAATGCACAGGCAATCATCCAGATGGTCGGATCGCTGAAGCCGGCGAGAACATCTTTAATGGATAACAAGCCCAGTATGGCGACGGAGGTCATGCTGAACGTCGCCATTGCACCCAGGGGATAAGGGGAGAGAATCAGGCCGACCACCGTGGCAATAAAAATCGCCATTAAATGCCAGGCGTCGGGTTTAACACCATCAGGAACCGGGAGTAACCATAATCCACCAGCGATACAAAGTATAATCAGAAGCTTTAACAACCTGCTACTATTTGCAGACATAAGAACACCACTCTTCATTAAAACAGAATTCGCTATACCCAATAGATTTCAAGGTGTGCAGGACAAAACATTGTCGCTTTGAACAACGCATTGATTCTTAACCGGCGAGGCTCATCGATGGGCCTCGTCACGCGGCAACCGACTGAATCCCCAGCGCTTACTCAGGTAAGAGAGGGGTGACAAATCTGCCCGGAGCGGATTTGAACGCTGCCGGCAGCGGCCACAGCGAGGTGAAACCCACGGTGGGTTGAGTGATTCGGCAACCAACGCACCTGCAACTTGAAAGATGTCGAGTATAATTCACAACGGATGTTCTGTGCGGGAAAGTTGGCGTTTCTTTTTATTCTTCTTTCATCACTCTGCCGGTTAATACGATATTTACCAGCACAACAGGAAACATCCGTGAGAAAAAGAGACGAGAGAAATAATAGGTCGACGTGTTTTTTCTCGTCCCATCAAACCAAATAACTGATGAAAAGATGATATTATAAAGCGATTGGCAAATAGCATTACTTTAGTTACTAAAAGTGATTATTAGTTTATTTAAAAATAACTTCTTAGGGCCACCATAAAAGAAAAAACCTTTAAATTCAACATTAAGCAACAATAACGGAACATATAATTAACTTACCTTCCGCTTATAAAACCCATATTGAAATATTATTTTCAGCATGGTTTTAATATTCCTTTTAATGACCAACCATTTATCCTTTTGTATTTATTTTGAGAGCAACGTTCCCCTGAAAAAAATTAATTACCGAAGATAACGCCTCTCTTCTTATTATCTTTATTTTTTTATCCTGCCGATAACATATCAGTACAGTTTTTAAGCGATTTTTTCACCCCCCGAGTGAACGAGATTATTGTGTTGAACGGCATCGCCCGCCCGGTTGCATCACCGTCATCGGAGCAGCCCCCTCCATTCTTCGCCACGTTTCAGACGAGAGCAAACGGTGACGGGCAGAGATACCTGCCATAAAAAATGCCCGCGTCTTGGCTAAGTCGCGGGCACAGCGAAAAAAACAGGAATTATGAGCGCGAAAGACCGCTATTTTGCGGCCACTCCCGCGCTGCGGGTATCGACTAACCCATTCGTGTCGCTCTGGGCGACTGACTGGGTTAATACCGGCCGACTCCCGCCAATCGCAATTCGCTGCGGTTGCAGCGCCTCCGGCACTTCGCGCACCAGATCAATATGCAGCAGGCCATGTTCAAAATGGGCCTCGGAGACATGCAAATGCTCCGCCAGGGTAAAACTCAGGGAGAATGGCTTAAATACCAGCCCCTGGTGCAGGTATTCCACCTTCTTCTTAGCCAGTGTCGGGTTGCCTTTCACCGTCAGGCGCTGACCTTCCACCTCAATGTCCAGTTCGCTTTGCTGGAATCCCGCCAAAGCCAGCGTGATGCGATAATGGTTATCGTCTTTTTTCTCAATGTTGTACGGAGGGAACTCAATGGGTTCCTGACCGCCCATCGCACTGGCTAATTTGTCAAAACCGATCCACTGACGCAGCAGAGGTGATAAATCATAGTTACGCATAAGATATCCTCCTTCTATGAAGCGAGACAATTTCTCCCAGTCACGCTAAAGCGCGGCTGGGTCGTCCCCATTCGGCGGACGAGACAGGTTTATTCACTTGGTTTTGCCATGCGGTCACCACTGACCGCAGGTCAACGCCGGTTATTCAATTTCAATCCGACGCGGCTTCATCGCTTCCGGCACGATACGTTCCAGATCGATATACAGCAGGCCGTTTTGCAGATTGGCGCTTTTCACCTGAATATGCTCAGCCAACTGGAACTTGCGTTCAAAATTACGCTCGGCAATGCCTTGATACAGGTAGTTGCGGGCCGTTTGCTCTCCGGCATGCGCACCTTTCACAATCAGCAAATTGTCTTGCGCGGTAATATCCAGTTCCTGTTCGGCAAAACCGGCGACGGCAATGGCGATTCGGTATTGGTTCTCATCAACCAACTCGACGTTGTACGGGGGATAACCGCCATTACTTTGAGTCTGGCCGCTTTCCAACAAATTGAACAGGCGATCAAAACCAATAGCGGAACGATAAAGCGGAGAAAAATCAGGGTTACGCATAAAACAGCCTCCTAAACATTCAGCGAGGATTAATAATTAACCTTCCCGTTGGACAGGTTCACAGCCTGGACAGATACCCTTATGGCATACCTTTACTGCCGGGCTTACCATCAATATGGTGCTCCCTCTCAGACTTTCAATTGCCTGAAAAGAAAAATTCATGCGTTTTATGCAAAATTCCCCCATAACGTGAGCGTTATCACATACACTCACTATTTGATGGAAAAGGTGCGGTGGCGTTATTCCACATGGACGAGACGATGAAAAGACTAAATATGGACGATGCGATGAAAATGATAAAAACAACCATGCTAAAAAGTGCTTTCTTCTCTTTCATCATCACTGGCAGCGGCGCGGTGTCGCTCAGTGGTTGTTCCAGCGTCATGACGCATACGGGGGCCGAGCAGGGATACTACCCCGGTACGCGCGCCAGTATGGATGTACTGCGTGATGAGGATACCAGTTGGGCGATGATGCCGCTGGTGGCAATTGACCTGCCGTTTTCCGCAGTCGCCGATACGCTGTTGCTACCCTATGATTACTATCGATCGCGCAGTGGTAACACATCCATTCGTGAGCGCGTTTTACACAGTGAGCAGAATAATCAGACCGCCAACTCACAGGCCGTAGTCCCTACACCGAACCAAAACCATCTTTAAGCCAGGCGTAACGAGTGCAGCTCCTGCCCAGGAGGATTGAATATCAGTATCAGCGTGAGCGCCTGTCTCAGCCCGGTGGATCACCTCAGTTTTACGGCTAAACATATCAACCCCCTCTCTTATCAGTTCGTTGGAGGAAGATCCTTAAGATCTGACATCACAAACCAGCCAACTGCATCAAATAACTAGATATTAATGTTGGAAAAAGGATTACCAGCAGCATTAAACGTTATTTTTAATTCATCAATCAAATCATCACTCTGCTAAATCAGTATTGGTCAGCATCTTGTAAATAAAATTCAGTTTTACCTATAAGATATTGTTTTAACGACACAAAAACCATAGCAATTTAAGCCTTTTTGTTCAAAAAAATAGAACAACACGCTCAATAACATCCGTTTTTTAATCCATTAGCATCGGCGTAACATTATTGACATCGAAAGGAAACAACCTTTCACTTCATAAATCAAGATAGGAAAAGACATGATGAAAAACGTAAAAACCATCGCCGCCGCAGTCGTACTTGCTACCGTTTCTTTCGGTTCTTTCGCCGCTGAGCATATCAATCCGCAGCAAGCCCTACAGCATCAGAAAGTGGGGGTTATCTCCGTCATGGGTGCTAAGGACCTGGGTTCTCTGCAATCACAGTTGGCGAAAAAAGCGGAAAAAGCCGGTGCGCAAGCTTATACCATCACCTCCGCGACCGGTAACGACATGCTGCGTGGTACGGCGGTAATCTATAACTAATTCCCGCCTTTACCATTATTACTCTCTCCCGGTTTGTCTCCTCATCAGGACAAACCGGTTTTTTTTATTCTTTCCGGCAATCACTCTCAGGCCTGCACCCAATGGCCGGGGGAGACTTCACGGTAGCGGCGCTCAGGATGGGTAAAGTCAGGCGATCTCATCGGGTTTTTCAGTTCATCGCTCAGGATGGCGCGAACAGGTCTGGTGTCGGGATCGGGGATCGGCACCGCCGAGATCAAACGACGGGTATAGTCATGCTGCGGATTTTCAAAGATAGCGCTCCGAGGCCCAATCTCAACGATTTCACCCAGATACATCACCGCCACACGGTGGCTGATGCGCTCCACTACCGCCATATCATGGGAAATAAACAGGAAGGCGAGCCCTAACTTCTGCTGTAGATCCAGCATCAGGTTGATCACCTGCGCCTTGACAGAGACATCCAGCGCCGACACCGACTCGTCCGCAATGATGACTTTTGGCTCCAGCGCCAGCGCTCTGGCAATACACACTCGCTGGCGTTGCCCGCCGGAAAACTGGTGCGGAAAACGATCGGCCATCCAGACCGGTAACCCCACCTGTTCCAGCAGCGCCCGCACCCGCGCCTGAACGTCTTTGTCCGTGACCAGCCCATGTAACAGCATCGGCTCGGCGATGGCCTCACCCACCCGCATTCTCGGGTTCAGGCTCTCATAGGGGTCTTGAAACACCATCTGAATCTGGCGCCGCCGATCTGACAAGTCATGTTTATCCGCCGTAAGGATATTCTGTCCTTGCAGGAGAATTTCGCCGCTGGTGGCCTCGGCCAGACGAATGATTGATCGGCCCGTCGTGGATTTCCCACAGCCCGACTCGCCCACCAACGCAAGCGTCTCACCAGACCACACATCAAAGGAGACATTTTCCACCGCATGTATCCGCCCGGACAATCGGCGGAAAAAACCGGCCCGGATATCAAACCGGGTGACGAGATTTTTCACTTCCAATATCGGTTTATCACCAGAAAGAGTATTGACCGTCTCCGGTATTGGCTGGGGTATGCCGGTTTGGAGATCGATAAGCGGAAAGCGCTGTGGCCGATCGGTGCCCGACATCGATCCCAATTTCGGCACCGCGGACAGCAACAGGCGGGTATAAGCGTTCCGGGGATGATGAAAAATTTCCCGGGTCGTCGCGTTTTCAACCATCTCGCCCTGATACATCACCAGCGTTCGGTCCGAAACTTCCGCCACCACGCCCATGTCATGAGTAATAAACAGCACCGACATCCCCTCTTCTTCCTGAAGGGTTTTGATCAGGGTCAGTATCTGCGCCTGAATGGTGACATCCAGCGCGGTAGTGGGTTCATCCGCAATCAGCAGTTGCGGATGGCACGCCAGCGCTATGGCGATTACCACCCGCTGACGCATGCCGCCGGAGAAGCTCTGCGGGTACTCGTTTAACCGCGATTTTGCGCCGGGAATACGCACTTTTTCCAGCAGACAAACGGCCTCGGCCCTTGCTTCGGCTTTATTCATTCCCCGATGCCGACGCAGGACTTCGGTAATCTGATAGCCAATCGGCAATACCGGATTCAGGCTGGTCATGGGCTCCTGGAAAATCATTCCGATACGATTGCCCCGGATAGCCTGCATCTCTCTGGATGATAGCGAGAGCAGTTCCGCGCCGCTGAAATGAATCTCGCCACTGACCCGACTCTGCGCCGCGGGCAGCAACCGCATGATGGATTTCGCCATCACGCTTTTCCCGGAACCAGATTCCCCCACCACGGCGACCGTCTCTTTTTCGCCAATGGTAAAGGAGAGATCGCGTACCACATCAAGCCACGCGCCGTTTACCTTAAACGCGGTGGTCAAATGTGATACGGACATAATGGGCGACGTCATGTTTTTCCCTTAATTCCTTGGATTGAGGATATCGCGCAGCGCGTCCCCTACCAAATTGATCGCCACAATCAGCAGCAACAGCGTCAGCCCTGGGAAGAAACTGATCCAGTAATCGCCCGACATCAGGTATTCAAAACCATTGGAAATCAGCAGCCCCAAAGACGGCTCCGTTACCGGCAACCCAATGCCGAGAAAGGAGAGCGTCGCCTCCAGCATAATGGCGTAGGCCAACCGCATCGTCGCGACCACAATCAGCGGCGCCAGACAGTTCGGTAAAATATGACGAAACAGAATCCGGCGGTTGGATAACGCCATACTGCGGGCCGCATCCACATAGCTCCGGCGCCGTTCGACCAGCGCCGAACCGCGGATAGTCCGCGCGTAATAAGCCCATTGCGTCACCACCAGCGCAAGAATGATTTTATCGACGCCCTGTCCCAGCACGGCCAACAGGATCAGCGCGATTAGGATAGGCGGAAAGCTGAGCTGAATATCGACAACCCGCATGATCAGCGCATCCGTTTTTCCGCCGGCATAGGCGCTGATAAGCCCCAGCGAGGCGCCAATCAGCAACGCCAGTACCGCGCTGGTAAAACCGACCAGCAAACTGATGCGCGTGCCGTAGAGAATGGCGCTGAATAAGTCGCGCCCCTGATCGTCCGTTCCCAACCAATAGCGCATTCCGTTCAAACTGAGACTCCCCGGCGCCAGCCGCCCCTCCATGATGTCCAACTGCATCAGATCATAGGGGTTTTGCGGTGAAATCAATGGCGCCAGCAATGCCAGCAGCGTCAGAATCCCTAGCAGGATCAGGCCGCACAGCGCCAGCCGGTCTTTAAGTAACGCGAACAATACCCGGGTAAACGCCGGCGGGATTTTCTCAGATGCTGCCGAGCGCTGATGCACTGTGTTCGCAGTCATCCGTGATTCCCTCCCAGCCGGACGCGCGGATCAACCAGTACGTACAGCAGGTCGACAATCAGGTTAATCACGCTGAACATCACCACCGTAATCATCAGGTAGGCCAGAATGACGGGGCGATCCAGCACCGCAATGGCGTCAATAATCAGCTTGCCCATGCCGGGCCAGGCATAAATGGTTTCCGTCACCACGGCAAAGGCGATGAGCGACCCCAACTCCAGACCGATCACCGTAATCAGCGGGATCAGGGTGTTGCGCAAGACATGCACCAGGACAATGCGGGTTTCCGAAAGCCCTTTGGCCCGGGCAAACTGCACATAATCCTGTTGCAGACACTCCATCACCCCGGCCCGCATCAGGCGGATTACCAGTGAGATTTTGAACAGCGCCAGGTTGAAGGCCGGCAAGATCAGATGTTCCAGCCCATCCAGAGTCAGTAAGCTGAAGGGAACGCCGAATAGCTCACCGGTCTGTCCGCGGCCGGAAGCCGGGAGCCAACCCAGTTTGACGCTGAACAGCATGACCATCACCAGCCCGATCCAGAATGTCGGCAGGCTGAACCCCAGAATGGAAAAGCCCATGATCGACTTCGACGCCACACCGTCCGGCCTGAGTCCGGCGTAAATTCCCAGCGGAATGCCGATGACCAGCGCGATGACGAAGGCCGTCATCGCCAGCTCCAACGTGGCGGGCATTCGCTGAAATATTAGCGTCAGAGCGGGCTGGTTAAAAATAAACGATTTTCCCATGTCGCCTTGCACGGCATTCAGTACAAACAGCCCGTACTGCTCCCAGACCGGTTTGTCCAACCCGAATGACTGGATGACCGCCAGCCTTTCCGCCGGCGTCGCCGTTGCCCCCAGCAACATATCCACCGGGTTGCCGACCAGGTACACCCCGACAAACACCAGCACGGACATGACGACTAATGTCAGGAGCGTCTGCCCCAGCCGGCCCAGCAGGTAGGTAATCATCCGCGCGACGCCGAACCGTATCGGCTCAATAGGTCGGCCAGCAAAGACAAAAACCCTTGTTCATCAATGCTGCGCACGATCAGCGCATTCGCAGGCTTACCGAGCTTGTGATAAAAATCGGCAAAAACATAACCCGGCGTCCGGCCAGAAACCTCTACGCCTACATAGGCCGACGTGCCGGTAAACAGCTCAGGTTTAAGTAACCACGCGACAACGGCGGCATCGTGAATGGGGCTGCCTTCGCGCCCCAGGCGGGCAACATCATTGCGGTCAAACGCACGCAGCAGGGCTGCCATCGCTATCCCCGGCGCGCCGCCGCGACGTTCAATATCATCAATCTGTACGGGCTGAATCAGCGCCTGAAAGGTCACATCCAGCGGCATGATCACCACCGGTACGCCAGAGGAAAACACGATTTCGGCCGCATGGGGATCGGCATACACGTTAAAGTCGGCCCAGGGAACGCGGTTGCCGAGCGCGGTAAACGCGCCCGCCATGCTCACAACCTGTTTGATTCCGCGAGCGACATCAGAATGGTGACGCAAAGCCAGCGCCAGATTGGTCAGCGGCCCTAGCGCGCACAGCGTAATGGGGTCGTTATTCGCCGCCGCCTGACGCGCCGTGCGGACAATGAAATCGACGGCGTGTTCCCGCTCTGGCAGGCGTGATGTTTCCGGCACCAGATCGGCGGAAAAAGCGCCAATATGGGCGTATTTGCCATAAACCTGATCGCGCACCAGCGGTCCCGACGCCCCGCCGTAAACCGGCACATCGGTTCTACCGGTGAGCGCCACCACCTTACACGCATTTACCAGCGTGGCGTCAAGGGGCACGTTGCCCGCCACCGTGGTGACGCCAAGAATATCCAACGCTGGCGATGCGATTGCCAGCCAGATGGCAATCGCATCGTCCACGCCGGGATCGGTATCAATAACTATGCGCTGTCGAACCCTATCAGACATTTTCTTCATAACGGCTCAGGAGGTCGGAAAACAGCTCGAATACCCGTTTGGCATCCACCGCCGTTACGATATCCACATTGGGTGGCCGGTCGGTTTTTCCGTACCAGTCGGCGACGGTCTGCCCCATACAAAGCGTACTTTCATGCTCAACGTAAACGCGCGCTTTTTCCGTTTTAAAACAATCAGGCGCCAGCATCCAGGCAATGACCAGCGGATCGTGCAACGGCCCGCCGCGGGAACCGTAGCGGCGAATATCATTACGATCCCAGAACGCCATCATCTCCCCCAACGGGACCGCAATCCGGCCGGCGCGCGCAACCAGCCGGGCTACCCGCTCAGGCGTCAGCATCACCTGATGGGTGGCGTCCAGCGGTAAATCAACAATAGCAATGGATGACGAAAACACCACATGCGCCGCGTGGGGATCGGCCAGCATATTGAACTCTGACGTCAGGCTACGATTACCCGACGCCCGGTAAGCGCCGCCCATCATCACGATGCGCTCAATACCTTCGGCAATGATGGGTTTCATGGTTAATGCCGCCGCCACGTTGGTCAAGGGTCCCAGCGTACACAGCGTAATGGGCTTGCCCGCGGCAATGGCGTTTTCACATTGCCCGATGATAAAACTCACCGCATGCTGCGGCTCAGGCTGCTTTTGGGGATCGGGCAATAGCGTGTTCCCCAACCCGCGCTTCCCGTGAAATTGACCGTGAATCGGGTCGCGGAAGAGCGGGCGGTGGCAACCCGCATAAACAGAAATCCCGGTTCGCCGTCCCAGTTCGGTAATCTGTAGCGCATTACGCAGCGTATGATCCAGCGGTTGATTACCGCAAACCGTAGAGATACCGAGAATATTCAATTCAGGCGAGACGAATGCGCTCAACAATGCAATCGCGTCATCAATACCCGGATCGCAATCAATAATAATGGCGGCGGCACGCATGATGCGAACGTTCCTTATTTTCTGCGCTTTATTTTTTCAGCTCAGCGCCGATGCGCGACCGCATTTACCTGGCCGAACGGACAAAGTACGGCAGCGTGTAAGCATCCGAGCGGCCCACATAGGTGTACTGTTTCTTCATCGCCCAGGTGTTGGAGAGGAACATCACAGGAATGACCCCCAGATCGCTCATACCGATGTTCATCGCCTCGGTCAGCAACGCCTCACGCTTGTTACTTTCCAGCGTGGAACGCGCCTCGTTTAGCATTTTATCAAAGGCAGGGTTGGAGTAACGGCCGCGGTTGCCTTGTCCGGTATGGGGGCCGAAAGTTTCCAGCAACGGCCCCAATACGCCAGAGGCTTCCCCGGTTTCAACCGCCGCACCGCCCATAATCAAACTGAATTCGAGACGGGCAGCCCGAGAAAAATAGACGCTGCCCGGCATGGTGACCACGTCGGTCTTGATGCCAACGCGCGTAAACATCTGGCCGATGGCCTGGGCGATTTTGGAATCATTGGGATAGCGATCGTTTGACGCATGGAATGTCAGCGTAAAGCCGTTGGGGTATCCCGCCGCCGCCAATTCCTGTTTGGCTTTTTCTGGATTGTAAACCGGCGCAGGAATGGAAGCGGAATACCCGAAATACCCCTTCGGCACAAGCTGGGAGGCAGCAACAGCCTGCCCATCCATGACACGATCGACGATTGCCTGGCGATTAAGTGCTAACGACATCGCCTGACGAACTTCTTTTTTTAGTAATGGATTTCTGCCGTCTGGACCTTTTGCGAACGGTGATATATCGCGTTGTTGGTCCATATGCAGATAAATAATACGATTCCCTGGTGTTGAAATCGTATGTAACTGACTATTATTTTTAATATTACTACTATCGGCTGTTGGAACGTTTTCAATCATGTCCACATCACCGGATAAAATGGCGGCTACTCGGGCGCTACTGTTTTTAAAGACGCGAATAGTCACCTTGTCCCACTCGGCATTTCCTCCCCAGTAATTTTCATTACGTTCGAGGACAACCCGATCGTCCGGCACCCAGGAGACAAATTTAAAAGGCCCGGTGCCAATGACGTCTTTTCCGCTATTCAACGTTTCCGTCGGGACATTTTCGAGACGCGCGGGCAGAATAGACACCCGGCTCAGGTTATTCAGCAACAAAGGCGCAGGCGCTTTCGTGACAATCCGAACCGTTAAGGGGTTGATCTCCTTAACCTCGACAATGTCCGTGACGTACGGTGCGTACGAACTGGGACTGTTTTTTGACGCCAGCGCGATACGCTTAATGCTGGCAATCACATCCCTGGCGGTGAAATCACTGCCGTCGTGAAACTTTACGCCGGGACGTAATGCAAATTCCCAGGTTTTATCATCAATTATCTTCCATGATGTCGCCAACGCAGGGAAAATTTGCTGTTTTTCATCCTGAGAAACCAGGCTATCAAAAATATTTCGCGCCATTGCACTGTTTGCCCCTCCCACATAAAACTGGGGGTCCATCGACGTAGTGGATGAAGACAAACCAATATTTAAATTAGCGCTATATACCAAAGGCGAAAACGAAAATAAAATAGTGAAAAATAAAGCCAACGTTGATTTTTTCATTCATTAAATCCTCAATTCCATGACTGATTTATGAAGTGTATTAAATATTATGATTCAGAGTCTATGCGTTATATTGGATAATGAAAAATTGCATTTTGTGTTAGATTGATAACTAAATATTATGTTTTGGAGTGAGCAGCATGCGTATCAACCCCCGTCAGGTTGAAGCTTTTCATAAAGTGATCCTCACCGGCGGGATCACGGCAGCCGCCAACATGATGTACATTACCCAACCCGCGGTAAGTCGGCTGATCCGGGATTTTGAAGCCGCGCTGAACCTGAAGCTGTTTGACCGCGACGGCCGCGGCCTCATTCCACGGGCTGAAGCAATGAAACTGTATCGGGAGGTAGAGCGTCTCTATCTGGGCCTGGATCACATCGCCCTGATTGCCGACGAAATTCGCCATGCCAAAGGCAGCGTGCTGCGCATCGCCGCGGTTCAAGCGCTCTCATTCCTCTGCTCGGATGAAATGCTTCCCTTTCTTCTCACTAAATATCCTGATATCTCCTTATTTCTGGACATAGAAAGCACCAGTCACATCAGAGAGGCGATCGCCAAAAACCAGTACGATATCGGCTTCATTTTTGGTCAGATAGGTATTAAAGGCTTGGAAGCGGAACATCTGGCGGAGGCCGACGCGGTTGCAGTGCTCGCCAAAGATCACCCGCTAACCGAAGCGGAGGCGATTACCATCGCCGACCTGATTCGTTATCGCGCTATTCTGCCGGGCCGCACCACACCGCTGCGGGCGGAAATCGACGCGGTAACCAGAAAACACTTGGGGTATTTACATAACCCGATTGAAACCTCAATGGCGAACTGCTGCGTATTGGCCTCGAAGAATATCGGTATTGGGGTGGTTGATTTCATCACCGCACTGAGCAGTAAATCCGCCGTTGTGGTTAAGCCGTTTCACCCCGCGATAAAAGTGGCGTACTTTGCGGTGTATCCCCCACAAATCCCCCGCAGCCAGTTAATTAACCACATCACCCAGGTAATGAAGGAGAAAATAAATCATCATCTGGCATTAAAATAAAAGCACCGACAATCATTGAATTAAACTTCCCCCAACAGATTTCGCGTGACGGGAGGACAGCAAGCGAGGGAGGGTTCCCCCGCCGTTGTCGATTATCGAAGACCGTCCAACCGTTGATATTCTGGCACTGTGGAGAATGACGCATGTGCCTTATGCTGTCGATTTTCCATCCCGTTAAGCACGAAGCACAAATTTTTCAATCGCATAGGCCACACCATCTTCCTGATTGGTTCTGGTCACAAACTGACAGACCGCTTTCACTGCTTCGGTGGCATTCCCCATCGCGACACCCAGCCCGGCATAATTCAGCATCGCCAGATCGTTTTCCTGATCGCCCAGCGCCATTACGCTTTCCCGCGCGATACCGAGATGTTGCGCCAGCATTTTCACCCCTTCGCCCTTATTCACGCGCTTATCCAGAATTTCCAGGTAATAAGGGGCGCTCTTCATGATGGTGTAACCCTCAAACGCTTCCGGCGGGATCTGGCTGATGGCCCGATCCAGCACCGACGGTTCATCAATCATCATGACTTTGGGAAATGTCAGACTGCGATCCATCTCTTCAACCGCCCGGTACTTCAGCGGCATACCGGTCAGGTGCGCCTCATGGACGGTATAACGGCTGATATCCTTGTTGGCGGTATAGACAACATTAAAATCCAGCGCGTGAAAATGAACATCCAACTCCCGGGCCAGCGCTTCAAAGTAAAGATAGTCGTCGAAGCTCAGCGCCGTTTGCGCCACACAGCCGCCATCAATCGCACGTTGTACCAGCGCGCCGTTATTGGTGACGCAAAAGCAATCTTCCCGCTGTAAAGCCAGCTCCGCCAGATAGCGCTCAACGCCGATGAACGGGCGACCAGTTGCCAGCACAACCTCAACGCCCTTCTCTCTTGCCGCTGCGATAGCCGCCTTCACCGCGGGAGAGATTTGATTTTGTGGCGTCAGTAACGTCCCATCCATATCAATTGCGATCAGTTTTATAGACATAAAGTTCTCAGCATCAAATTATCGGTTTTCATGCTAACGCGCTTTGGCGATGAAGTCGCCAGTGAAATGCGGCATGATGACATGCGTATGACACGTAAAGTAATAAAATAAAAGCCGCACAGGTTGCACGGCTTGAGGTTGATGGCGGCCTGCGCGCTACGGTGAAAATAAGGGCGCGGAGCCTCGCTGATCTTTCTCACTCTAAATCAGCGCCGTTGCTGGCGATCACTCGCTTATACCAATGAAAACTCTTCTTGCGGGCGCGCCGCAACGTCCCTGTGCCATCATCATGTTTATCGACATAGATAAAACCATAGCGCTTGCTGTACTGCCCGGTGGTAAACGAAACGCAATCGATGCAGCCCCAGGGGGTGTAACCCATCAGTTCGACGCCATCCTCCAGCACCGCTTTTTTCATCTGCTCGATGTGCGCTTTTAGGTAATCGATCCGGTAATCATCATGGATTTGCCCATCGACTTCCACCCTATCAACCGCGCCAAAGCCGTTCTCAACGATGAACATCGGCTTTTGGTAACGCTCATAGAAGCTGTTCAGCGTGTAACGCAGGCCCACCGGGTCAATCTGCCAGCCCCATTCCGATGCGGAAAGGTGCGGGTTTTTCACTGCCCCCGGAAAACCCGCGATTGCATCATCAGCGGCCTGATCTTGGGCGGCATGCTGTACGGCATTACTCATGTAGTAGCTAAAGCCCAGATAATCGGTGCAACCTTCACGCAGGATTTGTTCATCCTCCGGGTTCATATCAATGTGATAACCTTTTCTGGCCCACTCTTTCAAAATATACGCCGGATAATCGCCACGTAGTTGCACGTCACCAAACAGATGCCGTTCACGCATCGCTTCCTGCGCATACATCACATCATCCGGGTGACAAGACCACGGATAAAGCGGCACCAGCGACAGCATGCAGCCAATTTTGAAATCAGGATTGATTTCATGCCCCAACTTCACCACCCTGGCGCTGGCCACAAACTGGTGATGCAACGTTTGGTACATGGCCTGTTCGGGCTTTTCATGCCTGGTGAACACTACGCCGGAGCAACAATAGCCAAACAGCGGGTAGCGCCAGTTGCGCTGGTTATTGATTTCATTAAAGGTCATCCAGTATTTCACTTTGGATTGATAGCGCTTCATCACCACTTCGCTGTAGCGCACAAAAAAATCCACCACGTTACGATTGAGCCAGCCGCCATAGTTTTTAACCAGGTGATAGGGCATCTCGAAATGGGAAAGCGTGATAACCGGCTCAATGTTGTGTTTCAACAGTTCATCAAACAGATCGTCGTAAAATTGCAGTCCGGCTTCGTTTGGCTCCGGTTCATCCCCGTTGGGAAAAATGCGCGTCCAGGCGATGGAGGTACGGAAGCATTTGAAGCCCATTTCCGCAAAGAGCGCGATATCCTGTTTATAGTGGGAATAGAACGCCACCGCCTGATGATTCGGATAGCTGAATCCAGGCTGTACGCCATCGGTAATCACGCGATCCACGCCGTGCGCGCCACCAGACAACACGTCACAAATGCTGACGCCCTTTCCACCTTGATCCCAACCACCTTCAACTTGATGCGCCGCTACCGCGCCGCCCCACAGAAAGTCTTTGGGTAATTGCTGAACAGACATCTCATATCCTTTTTAGGTTATGTTAAAAAACAAAATCAACCCCGGGCCGCGGGTCATTGGCCGCAGACGGCATCGCCGCGCTTCAGGGCGGCAATTTCCCGGTGTACATAAACCAATTCCTCCGCCAGATCGCGGCAAAGCATCGCGTTCATCAGGTGATCCTGCGCATGAACCAGAATCAGATTGACCGGAATTTTCCCGCTGCCTTCATCCGCGCCAATCAGCGACGTTTGAATATGGTGAGCCTTGCGAGCAGCCGCAGATGCGGACTTCAGCATCCGGTCGGTCTTTTCCCAATCGTGTTCTCTGGCGGCACGCAACGCCTCCATCGCATCCGAACGCGCTTCTCCGGCATGAATGATCAATTCCATGACGGTGTTTTCATCAATTTTCATCAGTGACTCCCCTGGGTTTGCAATGTCTCTTTTTCCTGCGCCAAAAGCTGGCGCTCATACATTTTGAAGAAGGGGTAATAGATCAGAGACGACACCACAATCAGCACGCCAACCAGCATGACGGCGCGCAAATCCCAGCCGGTCGACCAGGCGGCGCCAATCGGACCTGGCGTCGTCCAGGGAGCAAGTGACACAACGTGGTTAACCAGATCGGTTCGGGTGGCGACATATGCAATGACGGCATTGACCAGCGGCGCCGTGACAAACGGGATAAACAGCAGCGGATTCATCACCACCGGCGAGCCAAAAATCACCGGTTCGTTAATATTGAATATGCTGGGCACCACGGCCAGTTTGCCGATGGAGCGCAAATGGAACGAGCGGCTTCGCAGATAGAGAAACACCAGGCCCATGGTTGAGCCGGACCCCCCCACGACGATAAAGAACTGCCAGAAGGGTTCGATAAAGATCTGGGTAATCGGCGCGGCGGTGTTCAGCGCCTGTTGATTTATTCCCAGATTCGTCAGCCAGAAAGCCTGCAAAATCCCGCCGACAATGATCGCCCCGTGAATGCCGGCAAACCACAACAGATGACACAGCAGCACTGCGATTAAGATGGCGGGCAACGAATCGGAAGCAGAAATAATCGGGGCGAAGATCGCCATAATCGCCTGCGGCAACAGCATGCCGAATTGGTGCTGAATAAACAGGCTGAGCGGGAATAGCGTCAGGAAAATAGCGAGAATAGGGATGAGTAAATCAAAGGACTGGCGGATCTTCGGCGGCACCTGCTCCGGCAAGCGAATACCAATATTCCGCTTTTGCAGAAAATGCATCAGTTCCGTCACATAGAGCGAGACGATGATCGCAGTAAAAATCCCCTCGCCCCCCAGGGAGCCTACCGGCAGGCTTTTATCCGTTTGCGGGGCCGCCACCAGCAGGAACGACATCAGCGACAGACTGGCCGCCATAAAGCCGTTCATCTTGTAGCTTTGCGCCAAATTGTAAGCTATCGCGCTGGTGATATAGACCGCCATGATCCCCATCGTCATGTTGTAGGGCATCATGATCTGCTGCGTATGGCGCTCCACCCTATCCAGCCACCACTGAGCAAACGCCCACTGGCTATCCGCGCTAAAAGGCGGGTGGGCGAATAACAGCATAAACGAGCCGACAATTAGAAACGGCATCGACGAAATAAAGCCGTCTTTGATGGCGACGACATGGCGCTGGTTGGACAGTTTCGCCGCAACCGGACTGATGCGGTTTTCAATGACGTTGAATAATGACTGGCTAAACGTACTCATAATTATCTCCCGCAGTGATTCCCTGCATACCCACGGCAAGCCAACGCGCCTGCAACCTGAAAGATGACGGGCACATCCTGAAATAGTGCGGGGCTAACGCATCATACCGAGTGCATCATTAAGCACTTTTTCGCCATTCATCATTCCGTAATCAAGGGTGCCGATAACCGCAATGGGTTTGTTTTTTTTCTCTGCAAGGTTTTTTAACTCAGCCAGTTTGTATTTAATCTGCGGTCCGAGCAGGCAGCAGTCGTACTCATCAATGATTTCGACAAACTCGTCAAACCCGACGGCGGTTATCTCAACATCAACTCCTTGTTCCTTCGCGACTTTTTCCATTTTCTGGACCAGCATGCTGGTGGACATTCCCGCCGCACAACAGAGTAAAATTTTCTTCATTCTGCACCTCATCGCGTGTTTTTTTATCATTCAAGCAACATAAAGAATAATATGCAACCGGTTTCACATCGGGTTTCATAATCTTTGAACGCGATCATAAACAGCCGTTGCTGGCGGCAAAGCGACGCGGTTTATTGTTTCGCGATGATAAAAAAAAACGGATTTCTCTTTATAATGGAGGACACATTTTATATTCATGCTACGTTCAGTAGCCGCCACGTTTAGGAAGAAAAAATGATAACCATGCTTGATGTGGCCAAAAGAGCTGGCGTATCAAAATCAACCGTATCACGGGTGTTGACAGGGAATAACTACGTCAGTCAGCCCACCAAAGACCGGGTCTTCAAGGCCATTGAAGAAATGGGATACCGACCAAATTTACTGGCGCGTCAGTTAGCCACTAACAAATCTCAGAGTATTGGTCTGGTCGTCACCAATACCTTATACAACGGCCCTTATTTCAATGAACTGCTCTTTCAGACCGCAACCATGACCGAGCGGTACGGACGCCAGCTTATTCTTGCTGATGGCAAGCACAGCGCGGAAGAGGAGCGCCAGGCCATCGAATTTCTACTCGATTCACGCTGTGACGCGCTCATCATCTACCCGCGGTTTCTGTCCATCGGGGCGCTGGAAAGCATTATTGATCAACACAAACAGCCCATTATGGTGGTGAACCGAAGACTGAACCGTCATAAGGAAAACGGTATCTGTACCGACCACCAGCAGCACTGTTTCAATGCCGTTAATTACCTGATCGATCGCGGACACCGGGAGATCGCGTTTATCCTCGGCGCACCAGGATCGCCCACGGGTGAGAGCCGCCGCCTGGGTTATCAGCAGGCGCTGGCCGAACAAGGCATTGCCTTAAATGACCAACGGGTGGTCGAGGGCGACTGGACGCCGGAAAGTGGTTACGCCGCGGTGAAAACACTGCACCAACGCGGTGTCACCTTCAGCGCGCTGGTCGCCAGCAATGACGACATGGCCATTGGCGCGGCAAAAGCTTTTCGCGAACAGGGAATGACTATACCGGATGATGTCTCTCTGCTCGGGTTCGATGACCTGCCTATGGCCTCCTGGGTGCACCCGCCCCTGACGACCGTGCATGTTCCGGTGGCGGAAATGATTAAACGTACCCTTGAGAAACTGCTTTGTATGCTGGACGGTAATCCCCCCACGCCGTCCCCGGCATTTCAGGGTTCGTTGATCGTTCGCGAGTCGGTTGGCAAAGGCCCGGCAGCCCGAGGGGAAGGCAATGTACGTTAAGTCTATTTTTTTAACGCATTGGGGTGACAGGCACCCCAATGACTCTGAAACGGATCATTATGGAAAGCGTTTCTTCTCGCTGTTGACGTACAGAACCAGCCCTTGCAACATCTGGGCGAATTTGTGCGCTTCAATATTACCGTCACTCGGCATCATCCATATACTGTTGATTTCCAGTTGTATGCTGGGCACGCCAAGATTAGAGCCAAATTTCGCCACGGTTGCATTTTTCGAAGCTGCAAAATAGTTGTTGGAAAAGTTACTGATACCTTCATTTTTCAATATGTTTATCAGTTCACTCACCCGCTCATCTTTACCTAACAGCGACTTCCCATTCAGGGTTCCTATATCAACGTCATAGGGGCGAAACGGGTGACTACCGTGAATATCGATGATGAGCTTCGGTTGCTTTGAGTGGATTAACGCTGCCAGCTTCTCTTTGTAGGCATTATTGTCATAGTAGTTGGGGTCTGAGGGTGAAGCCTTGGTTGTATAAATTACTGTTGAATCAGTAAGTTTTCCCAACATAATCGCCAGGGCCGCCGTGCCGCCCCCATCAGAAAAGCGATATTGCCCCTCCCTAGACGGCTGTGTGGCGTGAGGAGCGCTGATTATTATCCGACTTTCCCCCGGTAGAACGTTAAACCAGCTTTCTCCTTCTTGCGGTATCACATTAGAATTTTTGTCCGCTTCCTTCTCATAGGTTATGGCTTCTTTTACGTATTCAGGCGTAATTATCGCTTTTTTGAACGGAGCAACGTCGTCTTGTTCGATGCTGCCATAAGCCACTGTTGAAACCAACAGCAAAGCCATTAGCGATGTCTTTTTGAAAAACGTCATAAGCAACTCCTTGCTATGTTGAAAAGTATCATTTGTACAACGCGGATTGTTGGGGGCGTGGCGGACATGAGTGAAGAGGACGAGTCGCGCCTGCCGCCTTGTGTGTCACTCACATATCACTATGCTTGTCACTAAACATTTACACTGGCGAAACAGGTAAAAAAAGGGCAAAGCAGCCTGACAAATGGCCCTTATAACGTAATCAGCCCCCCGCAACAGCAATGAAAGGTTGATGTCTGGGTTCTTTAACCATGTCATTAGCATACGTTTCGGTAGGGTTGAGCTTCAAACGTCTTAACCGGAAGATGAACGGCCGATTGTCGCCAGCACCTGCCGAAATCGGGTGCTGGCTTGGTCGGTAAGATGACGAAAGAACATCAGATATCGATATTCATCGCTTTCAGGGCGTTCTCTTCGATAAACGCACGGCGAGGTTCAACCGCGTCCCCCATCAACGTGGTAAACAACTCATCGGCTGCAATCGCATCTTTCACATTAACCCGCAGCATGCGGCGGCTGGTGGGGTCCATGGTGGTTTCCCACAGTTGATCCGGGTTCATTTCTCCCAGACCTTTATAACGCTGGATTGCCAGACCGCGACGGGATTCTTTCACCAGCCAATCCAGCGCCTGTTCAAAACTGGCTACCGGTTGACGGCGCTCACCCCGCTCAATGTAAGCGTCCTCTTCAATCAGGCCGCGCAGTTTTTCGCCCAGTTGATTCAGCTTACGGTATTCGCCGCCGGCGATGAATACTGCGCCCAACAGATAGTCGGTATCGACACCGTGGGTACGCACCCGCAGAGCCGGTTCAAAAATTTGATGTTCCTGATCTTCATGAATCAAGAAGCTATAGGTACTGCCATGCACATCCTGTTCATTCAGGCTGACAACCAGCGTTTCAATCCACTGCTGTACTTTTGCCCGATCGCCCAAATCCGTTTCACCCAACGCTGGCTGGTAGATTAAGCGATTGAGTAACGCACGCGGGAAACGACGCTCCATACGGTTAATCATTTTCTGCACGGCGTAATGCTCGGAAACCAATTTCTCCAACGGTTCACCCGCCAGGGCCGGGGCGTGAGCATTGGCGTGCAGCGTTGCCCCGTCCAGCGCCAGCGCAATCTGGTACTGATCCATGGCTTCATCGTCTTTGATGTACTGCTCCTGTTTGCCTTTCTTCACTTTGTACAAGGGCGGCTGAGCGATATAAACGTGGCCGCGTTCGATGATTTCCGGCAACTGACGATAAAAGAAGGTCAATAGCAGCGTACGGATGTGAGAACCATCAACGTCGGCATCGGTCATGATAATGATGCTGTGATAGCGCAGTTTGTCCGGGTTGTACTCATCCCGGCCAATGCCGCAACCCAGCGCCGTAATCAGCGTCGCGACTTCCTGCGAAGAGAGCATCTTGTCGAAACGTGCTTTCTCAACGTTCAGGATCTTGCCTTTCAGCGGTAGAATCGCCTGATTCTTACGGTTGCGCCCCTGCTTGGCGGAGCCGCCCGCCGAGTCCCCTTCCACCAGATAGAGTTCGGAAAGCGCCGGGTCGCGCTCCTGACAATCCGCCAGTTTGCCCGGCAGACCGGCCAGATCGAGCGCACCTTTGCGGCGGGTCATATCACGCGCTTTACGCGCCGCTTCACGGGCACGGGCTGCATCAATAATTTTACCGACCACGATTTTGGCGTCTGACGGATTCTCCATCAGGTAGTCCACCAGCTTCTCATTCATCAGCGATTCAACCACGGTTTTCACTTCGGAGGAAACCAGCTTGTCTTTGGTCTGCGAAGAGAATTTGGGATCGGGCACTTTTACCGACACCACGGCAATCAGACCTTCACGCGCATCGTCACCGGTGGCGCTGATTTTGGCTTTCTTGCTGTAACCTTCTTTATCCATATAGGTGTTAAGGGTACGGGTCATCGCCGCACGAAAACCGGCCAGATGCGTCCCGCCATCACGCTGCGGAATGTTGTTGGTAAAACAGTAAATATTTTCCTGAAAACCATCATTCCACTGCAACGCCACCTCAACGCCGATATCGTCTTTCATCGTGGAAAAATAGAACACGGTCGGATGGATTGGCGTTTTATTCCGATTAAGGTAATCAACAAACGCTTTGATGCCGCCTTCATAGTGGAAGTGATCGGCTTTGTCGTTTTCACGCTCGTCAATCAGGCGAATCGATACGCCGGAATTAAGGAATGAGAGCTCACGCAGACGCTTGGCCAGAATTTCATACTCAAATTCCACCACGTTGGTAAAGGTTTCCAGACTCGGCCAGAAACGCACTGTCGTACCGGTTTTCACGCTTTCGCCCACCACTTTCAGCGGCGCCTGCGCCACGCCGTGGCGATAGGTCTGTTCGTGGACTTTACCTTCCCGGCGAATCACCAGTTCCAGCTTTTCCGACAAGGCATTAACCACGGAAACGCCCACGCCATGCAAGCCGCCGGAAACTTTGTACGAGTTATCATCAAACTTGCCGCCGGCATGCAGCACCGTCATGATCACTTCCGCAGCGGATATCCCTTCTTCATGAATGCCGGTGGGGATCCCACGGCCATCATCCTGTACCGACACTGAGTTATCGGCGTGGATGGTGATAACAATGTCCTTACAATAGCCAGCGAGCGCCTCGTCGATAGCGTTGTCCACAACCTCGAATACCATATGATGCAGACCAGTACCGTCATCCGTATCGCCGATATACATACCTGGGCGTTTACGTACCGCATCCAGCCCTTTCAATACCTTGATACTTGAGGAGTCATAAGAATTCGACATCAACGTTTCCCGCTCATTTTAGTCCTGTGATTGAACCGTTATTTTACCCTGTTCCACGCGGAACATCTTGCCCTTTTCACCACCCATGTCGTCTATCTGTTCAGCGCTGACCGCGCTGACAAAAACCTGTGCATGCGTGGCTTTTAACCGTTCAGCCAGTAAACGGCGGCGGGTACTATCCAGTTCGGAAGCAAAATCGTCGATCAGATACAGACAGCGCAGTCCGTTCTGACGGGTGAGGAACTCACCCTGGGCCAGTCTTAATGCGCACATCAGCAGCTTTAACTGACCGCGGGATAACATATCCTCAACGGCCACGCCGCTAGCGCGGATACGAAAGTCGGCTTTATGCGGCCCAAGCGCCGTGTAGCCTAACAGCCGGTCGCGTTCAAACTGACGCTCCAGCAGTTCGGCATACTCACTTTCTTTGTCCCAGCCACGCTGGAACGAAAACCCGAGAGAAAATTCGGGTAGGAATTGCGTACAGGTCGCAGAGATATCCCCAACAATCGCTTCACTGTACTGCCCCCGCCATTCGCTGATACGCAAAGCCAAAGGCACCAGTTCCTGATCCCAGGCTCTGAGCTGACCGTAATGGCTCACCTGCCGCAGCGCCGCATTACGCTGACGCAGCAGACGTTTCATTTTGCTCCAGGCGGAAAAAAAACCGGGTTCGTTATGAAAACAGCCCCAGTCGAGAAAAGCGCGGCGATACTTTGGCCCGCCGTTCAGCAAGGTAAAACCTTCGGGGGTAATTAGCTGAATCGGCAGTAGCTGCGCCAGCTCCGCCACTTTATGGCCGTCGCTGCCGTCAATGCGCACCTTACTGTCGCCCTGACGATTTTTACTCAGCCCGACGGAGCGCTCTTGCTCAGCGCTGTCAATACGGCCATGCAGAACAAATTCAGCCTGATCGTGGCGAATAACGCGCGCCGCCTGCACACTGCGGAACGCCCGGCCATGCCCCAGCGTATAAATCGCTTCCAGCACGCTGGTTTTACCGCTGCCGTTCGCCCCGACCAAAAAGTTAAAGCCGGGGGCCAGCGTCAGATCGGCCGCTTCAATATTGCGAAAATCTTTAATCAAAAGACGAGTAAGCGCCATGCGACTATTTCACGTAATCAAGGGAATGACTGTCGCAGACAGATTGGGTGAGAACCGCGCGCACTCACCGAAGCGGACTTAACGGGCGCGATCGCCATCTCAATCTGGCAAGTATAATAGCCCGCCATCATACTAGAGGCGCATCGGCATAACGACATAGGCGGCCGCCCGGCTGGCGCCATCTTCGATTTGCACGCTGGAAACGGAGTCGGTCAGCAGCAGGCGAACATCCTCGCACTTCAGCGCATTCAGTACGTCCAGAACGTAGCTGACGTTAAACCCGATTTCCATCTCAGCGCCCTCATACTGCACATCCAGAATCTCCTCCGCTTCTTCCTGTTCAGGGTTATTGGCGGTGATTTTCAACTGGTTATGAATGAGATGGAGCCGCACGCCGCGGAATTTCTCATTCGACAGAATAGCGGCGCGGGAGAACGCCTGCTTAAGCAAATCGCAACTGGCTTCCAGCGTCTTATCCGGGTTTTTCGGTAAAACGCGGCGGTAATCAGGAAAACGACCGTCAACCAGCTTCGAGGTAAAGATAAAATCACCGACGTGCGCGCGAATATTGTTACTGCCGATTTGCAGTTGCAGCGGCGTATCGCCGCCATCCAGCAAACGCACCAGCTCCATCACGCCCTTACGTGGCACAATCACCGAATGTGACGGCAGAGACTGTCCGACCGGCATCGCGCATACGGCCAGTCGATGACCGTCGGTGGCGATGGTACGCAGTTCTTCGCCTTCGGTTTCAAACAGCATGCCGTTGAGGTAGTAACGCACGTCCTGATGCGCCATCGAGAACTGTGTGGCTTCAATCAGACGCTTCATCGTGGCCTGCGGCAATGAGAATTCCACTTCACTCTGCCAGTCATCCAGATTGGGGAAATCCGCGGCAGGCAGAGTCGACAGCGAAAAACGGCTGCGGCCGGAGCGCACCAACATGCGATCGCCATCCAGCATCACGGTGATTTCCGCCCCATCCGGCAACCCGCGGCAGATATCAAACAGCTTACGGGCCGGCACCGTCGTCGCACCCGGCTCATGGGGTTGCGTCAGCGCCACGTTAGCCACCATCTCCATCTCAAGATCGGTGCCGGTCAGCGACAGTGCCCCTTCGGTCACTTGTATCAGCAGGTTGCCCAAAATAGGCAACGTAGGCCGACCGCCCAATGGGCTGCTAACCTGTTGCAAAGGTTTTAACAGATGCTCGCGTTCAACAATAAATTTCATCATGTTATGAAGATAGTGTTCTGATTAAATTGGAAAAATCTTCTTTGATGTCGTGACTTTCTTCACGCAGCTGTTCGATTTTACGACAGGCATGCAGCACCGTAGTATGGTCACGGCCACCAAACGCATCGCCGATTTCCGGCAGGCTATGGTTGGTCAGCTCTTTGGCCAGCGCCATCGCCATCTGGCGTGGGCGCGCCACCGAGCGGGAACGACGTTTGGACAACAGATCGGCAACTTTGATTTTATAATATTCCGCCACTGTCTTCTGAATATTGTCGATAGTAACCAGTTTCTCCTGCAACGCCAGCAGATCGCGCAGCGCTTCGCGCACAAAATCAATCGTGATGGAGCGGCCGGTAAAATTGGCGTTGGCGATAACTCGGTTCAATGCGCCTTCCAGCTCACGCACGTTGGAGCGCAGGCGTTTGGCGATAAAGAACGCCACTTCGCCGGGCAGACGGATATCATTCTCATCCGCTTTCTTCATCAGAATCGCCACGCGGGTTTCCAGCTCTGGCGGCTCAATGGCGACGGTCAGGCCCCACCCAAAACGGGACTTCAGGCGATCCTCCACCCCATTGATCTCTTTAGGATAGCGATCAGAGGTCAAAATGATTTGCTGGTTGCCTTCCAGCAACGCATTGAAGGTATGGAAGAACTCCTCCTGGGAACGCTCTTTGTTGGCAAAAAACTGAATATCATCGATCAGCAATGCATCGACAGAGCGGTAGTAGCGTTTAAATTCTTCAATCGCATTGTTTTGCAACGCTTTCACCATATCCTGCACGAAGCGCTCAGAATGCATGTAAACCACTTTGGCATTGGCCTTGCGGGCGATGATGCCGTTGCCCACCGCATGCAACAGGTGCGTTTTACCGAGGCCCGTGCCGCCATACAAAAACAGCGGATTGTAGGCGCCACCCGGATTGTCCGCCACCTGACGCGCCGCCGCGCGCGCCAGTTGATTCGACTTGCCTTCAACGAAGTTATCAAACGTATGTTTGGGGTTCACATTGGAACGATAGGTATGCTCGGCCTGCACCGGGGAATTGTCCCAGCTCGGACGCACCGGCATCAAACGGGTCTGCGGCGCCATCGCCGCCATGCTGACAGTATTATGGTGATTAACCGGCTGACTCACGGCCTGAACCAAAGGTTTGCTCCCGACCTCAAAACGCAGCAAGGGGGCGTCCACACCACAAAAGTCATTAAGCAACCCGTTGATATTATTCAAATATTTATCACGAACCCAATCCAGAACGAAGCGATTAGGGGCGTAGAGTGCCAGAGTGTTATCACTCAACTCCGCCTGTAACGGGCGTATCCACATACTGAATTCTGTGGCAGGTAACTCATCCTGCAAACGGGCAAGACACTGCTGCCAAAGCGAAAGCGACAC